>JAKBZR010000090.1 GCA_021842405.1 bacterium | reverse complement strand
TCCGATCTGGTAGATGTTGACAATAGGGGTGAAGCCGCGGTGCGGGTTTAGAATTCCAGCCTTTTGATGCGCCGAGATCCAGCCATCAGCGGCACGACTACGCTGACCGCAGTGATCAGAGCACAGATCGGCGCCCCTAAACTGAGTGAGGTCGCAACGGAGATCACCCCCCGATTGTGCAATAACCATAGGGCGGCGGAGGTGCCGTACAAAATTATCACGAATACAAATTGGATGAAAAAGGTCGCCATTCGCGCGCCGGTCGGTACCGAAAGTCGAGGGGAGTCGGAGTTGAAATCGTGAAATATGGCGCCCGCCCCTACTCCGATCCCGCAAAAACCGATGACCGCCATCAGCACCAGTATCATAATGATAACCGCTTCCCCTTCACGCGCTTGAGTCACATAGATATAGCCGACGGTAGAGGCCAGCGCCAGCGGCAAGGATAGAGCCAGTGCGTAAAGATATTTTCCGACCAGCAGGTGAAAAGTATCGGCCGGCGACGTAATAAACATCCAGATCGTGCGGTTTTCCAGCATAAAGCCGGCCATCGCCAGCCGAAATGAGATCGGCAGCAGCATAACAAAAAGGGTGAACATAAAAAATAAGGCGGGGTGTATCATCTCTTGGGCTTCGATTTGGCTGATGTTGTAGAGCATCACGATAATGACTGCCGAAGGAATTAAGAACATAGAGAGCTGCCGCATATCACGGCCGAGGCTCCGGATATTTTTCAGCACCTCTCCCCGAATAGGACCCGGTAGAACGGATAGATGGCGCTCCCAACGATCACAGGAACTATGATTCGCACTTTGTAAAACGGTGTAGGTCTCTTGAGAAACGGTCCAACCGTGGTAGTGGAGCTTCTCGGCCGCCACTGCGGAAAGCCAGATTACCAATGCCCCCAACCCGATCAGCAGCCCAAGCCCGACCCACACCATCATCGAATGCTGCCCGCTGCCCAGTGCATCGCCAGCCCAAGCCCAAGGCCCATACTGCAGGATCGAAAGTTTGGTAAACTGGGCGAGCTGATCGGCGCTGGCCTGCACCGATTGCAAGGAGGCGTTCCGGACACCCACGCTGAATGCGAGGTAAACCACCGAGAATATAACGATTCCCAATGCCCCCAGCAAATCGCGCATCCGTGAAACCGGCAGCAGCCTCATTAATAACAATGACAGTAAAACGCCCAGCGCGGTCGGTATGCTGGCGAACGAGATTAAGCCGATAAGGAGGTAGAGAATGAACGGCGTGGTGATGTTTCCCGTCACCAGCGCGTAGGCCAATAGCGCCGGGCCACCCACGATTAAAAAGATGCTCGCGTTCGTGATGAGAGCTTCGATGAATTTGGCCACAAAAATCGCGCGGGAAGAAAGCGGTGTGGTCAGCAAAAGATGTAAATCCCGATTGGTGTAAAAAATTTGCAGCCCCACTGTTATGGCCGAAAACAGCAGCAGTATGAAGGATGCAAACAGGCCGGCCACCGGCAATCGGGAAAGCAACTGATAGGTGGCGAAATTACCGCGTGATGCCTCGATAAAGGGATAAAGAAACCAGTAGGTGGCTTCACCGACAAGCCATGCAATGATGGTGGCGAATACGATCACTGAAATGAGGTGGAACCGATCGCGGGCGGTGCCATAACGGTACCCGCTCCAAAATAGCTCCCACCTCAGCAACAGCAATCGCAGCAATAGGAGGCTCCTCTAGCCGACGGCAGCTAACGTTTCCTTGATTGGCAATGGTGTTATCGGCTCTACGTGGGTGACCAGCGGAAATCCAAAAGTATGTTCAAATAGGTCGCGATTCGATTCAACTCCCCACAGCTCTAACTGGCAATCCGCTTCGCTGCTGATCGTCATAATGAGACGCTCCGGGTTACGGGCTGGAGTGAGCCGAACCGATTTCACCAAGCTAAGATGGCTCCGATCCAAGCCTTCCGCCACTCGAAGGATCGAGGCAAGCACCCTGATGAGACGAACTCCGGCCCGTGTCTGGTTGGACAAATTGGGGTGCTTTTTCCGCGGTATCGCCTTTCGATGGTACATGGCCACATTCGCAATAATATCAAGCTCGTCGTCATTGAAGCCAAGCAGGTCGGAGTGCCGGATCAGATAATAGGCGTGGATGTGATGGTTGGTATGAGAAAGAAAGCAACCGATATCGTGCACGATTGAGGCATATTCCAGCAGCTCCTTTTCCACCTCGCCGTAGGGGTGAAAGCCGAGCTCATGGAGCTCATCGAAAAGCATACCGCATAGGGCCAGTACATGATGAGCATGATCCTCCTCAAATTTACAGGATCGGGCCAACTGCAGGATGCTCCTTCGCCTTACCGAGAGCGATTCATAAGCCTTTCGCCCCTCCTCCTCCCTTAACAGGCGATCCACGATGATACCGTCGCGCAAGCCGCGATCGCTGACCACGATTGATTTGGCGCCGGCATCGGCAAGCAGTGTCATGATGACCGCCGCTCCACCGATGATGATGTCGGCCCGGTCCGGATCGAGTCCCGCAACTTTCCGCCGCTCCTCAAGGGAAGCGTTCCGCAGAATGCTCACCGTTTCCTGCAGATCCTCAAGCGACATTTCGTAATTTCGATTGGGCATCGTTGTCCCACCCAAGCGGTGAGCGGTCACCGAAGCCATGTTTGTTATCGTACCACCGCTTCCATAGACGACCTCAAATCCCCTCTCCCGGATACGCCGCGTAACGTGGCTGGCGACGCCGCGAACGTAATGCACAAGCTGATCATATATTTGATCGGTGATGCGACCGGTGATGCCGGCCAAGAACCGGCTTGATAAGCGAATAGAGCCCAATTTCAGGCTGTCCAGCATAAAGTAGTCGGTGCCGTTCGCCAGCACCAGCTCGGTACTGCCGCCGCCGATATCAATAAAAAGAGCATTGCGCACTCCCAGGTCAATTCCGCTGGAGACACCCAAGTAGATAAGGCGTGCCTCCTCAACCCCGGAGATGACGCGAACCTCGAGGCCCGCCTCATTGCGAACCTTTTCGATGAACTCATGCTGATTTTCCGCTTCACGAACCGCGCTGGTAGCCAGACAGATGATTTCCTCAGCTCCAAAGCCGCGGGCGACATCGCAAAACCGAGCGCAAACCAGCGCGCCGCGCCCGATAGCATCCGCCGTCATTCGATTGCGGGCGAATTCGCCCTCTCCCAACCGAACGGTCTCTTTCTGTTGTGTCAAAGTGGTAAGAGCAAACCCCTCTTCCACTCGTACCACCACCAGACGAATGCTGTTGGTGCCAATGTCGATTGCGGCTAACGTTTTCATATTCGATCATACCCTGCCGAGGTGAAAGCGGTGTAATAGACCGCCTCTCGGAGTCCGCTGCCGATTTGTAGAATTACTATGACTAACCAACCGTCTCGAGCACGCCCTCTTCAGTTGCCTGCTTCGGTTTTTGCAGCTCGATGACCGGATCGCGCTGAAACACCTGCCGGAATAGTTCGGCTTTGCGGCTGACAGCCGCCAGTTCCACCGGCAGCTCCTCTTCCGCAACCACTCGAATGATCACCCGGTCATCCAGGATTTGACAGCTCAACTCTTTGATCAGCTCTTTGTGGCTTCGATCCAATGCGTCGGCAATTCGTAGGAGGGCAGCAAGCTGGCGGACCCGCTGGCGATCCGGCTCGCTCAGGATTCCGTAGGCGGTGTGATCTATGGTGGGTAGCACTTTGCGGTGGTAACGCGCGACGTTTGCGATGATGGTGACCTCACTCCGGTTAAATGCGGGAAGCGGCTCCTGGAGGATCATCATCAATGTGTGCCGGTGATGGCCTCGTCCAGAGACATACCATCCGATATCGTGCAGAATGGCCGCGTATTCGAGCAGTTTGCGATCCTCACGCGGGAGATTATGAAGCTCCTCCAACTCCAAAAACAGAGTTCCGACCAGACATTCCACCTGATGGGCATGCCGTTCGTTGTATTGATAACGACTTGCCAGTTCCATTATTGCATCCAATTTCGGGTTCATAAAGCATCCCCTTGCGCGGTCTCAGGTGCCCTTCCATATCGTTCATAGAGCACCCCCCAGCGTAACCCACGAGTGCTGACCTCAATCTCATCCATTTGCAAGTGGCTGACCACTTGCGCCAGCACGATGGTACCCCCAACGATGGTATCAGCCCGTTCCGGCTCTAATCCTTGCACTCTTTTTCGTTCCGCAATCGTCATTTGGGCGAATCGCTCGATCATCGTTTCCAGTTCAAGCAACCGAAGCGTTTGCCCATGTAAAATGGCTGGCTCATGATCTTGCATTCCAAGCTTAACCGCCGCCAAATTTACAATCGTTCCCCCTACTCCAACGATACATTGGATATCTTGAGGCAACGATATCCGGCTCAAATCGCGATCCACCTCGCGGGTTGCTGCATCTAACTGGCTGATCGGTAACGGGTCGGACCGCAAGTACTGCTCGGACAGCCGAACCGCCCCCAAAGGAAGGCTGATACGCAGCAAATCGGATCCATCCTCTTTCGGAGCAATCATTTCGGTGCTGCCGCCCCCCACATCAACCACTGCTAGTTTACCCGCTTCCCGCCATTTGGGATCCGTAAAAACGGCCAGATAGGATAATCGCGCCTCCTCCTCTCCCGAAATGACATCCAGTACGATAGCCGCCTCTTCCGCCGCCATCCGGGCGAATACGACGCGATTGGATGCCTCCCGCAGGGCCGCCGTCCCAACCGCAGTGACCCGATTCACACCGTATTGTCGGCAAGTTTCCCGAAAATGTTTCAGCCGCTGCAGGGTGCGTAACATAGCCGTCTCGCTCAACCGGTGATTGGCAAGCCCTTCGCCCAACCGGGTCACCTCTGATTTCTCGATCAACGGTTCAAAGCTGCCGTTCGGAAGGCGACGGGCGATCAGCAGTTTAATGGAGTTTGTCCCGATATCAATGACCGCGACATTGGAACCCGCTTCCATCACGGTTCAGTCGATTCTTCCGGCTGCAGCAGCGCTTCCATCTGCTTGCGGTATCGCCGAATTTCGGCGGCGGCCGCTACCTGCTCTTTCCGATTTGGTTTTTGGGTGCTCAGGCTGACCATCTCCAACCGCGCCTGCTCCATCTGAATGGCCAGCAAATTGCCTTGAACGCCGGGATTTAGCGACTCGCGGCTGAGGTTGCCGGCAAACCAGATCAGCTTACGAATTTGATTGATCAAACGGGGCCGGAAACGGGCCGCGTAAGGAACTGACAGTAACATCGCCGCCACCCCGATTAGCCGGTTCGCTCCCTCAGTTAAATCCTCATGCGCTGCTGGGGCCGCATCGGCAGTCTGCTCCATTGCAGAGTGCGCTTCTTCTTGCTCGGATTTTATCTGCCCTGAATGGTCAAACGTTTTCAGAAAGTCCAGAATCTGCTTGGCTTTAATCGGAGTTATCCCGCGCACCTTTTCCAACTGCTTCTGGCTGGCGGATCGAAGTGAGGCGATATCAGTATAGCCCGCTTTAATGAGCGCTCGAACCCGAATTAACCCCAAACCGGGTATTTGATGGAGATCGCTAAGCGGATGATTCGATTGTGAGTCGGCCATCTTAATTCCTCCTTGGCATTCGGTCGTCAATGATGGACGGCATTCGGCGATAACGAAGTGGACGCCTTTGATTCCGGATGGTTGCCCGCTTGAAGCTGCTCCCAGAGCTGCTCAAACATGGCCCCATCCTTAACTGTTTTCCAATAGGTTACAAACTCGGCGTGAAGTCGCCGCCGTTCCGCCTTGGCATCCCTACAGAGACCAATCAATCCGGCCGCCCCATCCAGGTCCGGCCAACGGCCGTGAAGCTGATCAACCGTTGAAAACCGTAGCTCTGATCGCACGTGATTCAACAGCTCCGGTAACAGCACGTCCGCATCGTGAATTCGGCCCAGCATCTCCTGAATCTGTTTTACCGCCTCGATTGCGGTTTGGTAGGGCTTACCATAGTAAGGAGCAAATATTTCCAGTGTGTACCGCAAATGCTTGGCCGCAATTCGCATCGCATGGAGCGCTTCCACCTCATCCGCCCTAGCCACGATGCGATCATAAAAGAGCAACTCGGCCAGCCGCACTCCAATTATGATGCCGGCGTTTGCCCGGACCGGCAGATCGGGATTAACCCCCCTTATCGGTAAAGCCCTGGCCGCTTTCAATCTGTTCAACCTCCGTCCGGCAGCATCGTCTGCCCGGCCCGTACATCAGTAACGATACAGTGCTCTCTTATTTCTAATATAATTACAGCAACAGACTTATGAAACCATTAGGGCGGTCATCTTGATTGTGCACGAATACGTTACGAATTAGGCGCTGATTCGCCCTCGGCTTCCGAATTCAAGCCGATAATCTGGCTCAGCCGCCGCTCCAAATGAGCGCCTTCCAGATGCTGTAACGCCTTGATGACTTGGGTTTGGGCGCGATCTCGCTGTTCCCGTTTGAAGGCCAGCAACCGGCCGATGCCGCCCTGCTGCTCCGCCGGCAGCTTTAACTTCATCCGCTGCATCTCCTCCATCATCACATCCAGATCACGGGCCTCTCCCAGCGCGGTGGTAACGTTTTTCACCTCCTCCTCAAGCTGCCGGTAATGCTCGGATTGAAAGGCGGGTGTAAATACGGTTAAGGCCGCCCGAAGCCGTCTCGACGCCACTCGCATATCGTGAAGCGCCTCCACGTCATCCCCGCGCAGCAGCGCCTCCCGGAAACTGAGCATCTTCTCCAGCCGCTCTCTCAGGATGGATGCGCCGTATTCTCGAAATGATATCTCTTCCACCACCGATCTATATCCTTAACAGGATGTTGAAAAATACTAAAGCATCTACCGATTCGTCACTCCGGGGCCGCGAAGCGGAACCCGGAATCCAGAACATTAGCGTACCTGCCTTCCGATAGGCAAGGAGCTGGATTCCCGCCTGCCCGCCGGCGCCCAGAGAAAAGGTCTATTCAAACTTATGATCCCAGCGAGGCAGGTAAAGCCGGGCAGGGCTCTTTTGAAAAATCACAGAGCAGGCGCTTCTCAATCTCGGCCCTGAGATCGTCTTGAATCGCTTGGATTGGGCGGTTGGCATCGATTGGGATGAAACCATACTCCACCGACATCTGCTCAAGCTGCTGCATCAGGCGCACCTGATATTGCACGAAGCTGTCGAACAAGTTATCGGCCAAGCCAAGATCCATGCCCGATTCCCAGTAGTTGAACCCCCGCCCGCTCAGCACCCGTGGTATCAGATTATCCATGTCCACCGTCAAATAAAAAATCAGATCCGGCACCAGCGCGAAACCGTATACTTTGCGAATCCAGGTCGGATCGGCCCCACGAACCACATCTCGAGCGCAGGACGAAAAAAAATAGCGATCGGACAAGACGAAGAAACCGGCCTTCAGCGCCGGTATGATCTGATTTTCGAGGCGGTCGGCGAAATCGGTGGCATAAAAAAGGCTGAGCGTATTGTGCCCCAGCGTGTGCCCTCGCTTCGCCTCATCGAGGCCCGGCTGAGTGAGCGGGGAGCGATTGAGCCCGGTGTCGGAAACCGCATGCCCTTGTGCTTCCAACCACGTTTTGATCAGCCCGGTTTGGGTGGAGCGGCCTACCCCGTCGGTTCCTTCGATGACGATCAGACGTCCCGTTAAATTCAACTCGGCTAAGTAAGGTAAACCCGCACCGTAGTATCGCACCTTCATCGAGTGATCTCCTCCAACGCCTCCTCTGAAAACCGGAGCGCTCTCGCCCCTTTCAACATCTCTTCGGTAATCTGCCGAACCTGATATTGCTGCTCTTCAATCGCGCGCGTGCCATCAATCACGGTCAGGTTAAACTCAGAAATCATCGCCTCGTACTCTTCTCGAATCCGGGCTTGAAACAGTCGGAAGCTCTCCTGAATATCATCGCTCAATCCGATGTCCATCCCCGCTTCATAATATTTAATACGGGTTCGAGCGCTGAGTATCCGATCCACCGAGACATCGAGCGGCACCCGAAAGTAAAAGGCCAGGTCGGGGCGAATGGCAAAATCGTACAGGTTCCTCACCCAGGACCGCGAAACGCCTCTCGCAACATCACGGGCGAATGCGGTGAAAGCGTAGCGGTCGGCCATCACGAGCACACCGGCCTTCAGCAGCGGTACAATACGGGTCTCCAATCGGTCGGCGAAATCGGTGGCATGGATGAGGCTGAAAGTGGATGGGGTCAGCATGCGGCGTTTTTTGCCCATCCGGGTTGTGCTTTTTACCAGGTTGGACGAGTTCCACTCACTGAAAGAAGCGGTAAATCCCTTTGTGAGGAGCCAGCGGTACAGCAAGCTTGCTTGGGTGGATTTGCCGCTTCCGTCAATCCCCTCCACAATAATTAATCGTCCTGGAAAGTTGTGCGTTTTCATCGGAACTCCCCCAACGACCGGAGCATCATTCATAAATCGGTTATTCCCAAAACAACGAATGCTGCTTAATGAATTTCAGCAAAGACATCCCGCAGCTCATGCTCAACTTCGGCCGAAACGAGCGCGATCACGTCGTCCCCCACTTCGAAGGTGGTTTCAGCGGTGGGCAGCAGCGCGTTATTGTTTCGTATTAACGAAATGATGAGCGCATCCTGCGGCAAGTTCACCTCTTTTATATTACGGTGAAGCACCGGCGTCTTGGCTGAAATTTCGACCTCGACGATTTCAATATGGCCGCGCTTTAAGGCCGCAATGGGTATCACCTCACTGGTCTCAATCTCTTGCTCGATCAGATTGTAAATGATCTTGGTAGAGCTGACGGTCGAATCGATTCCCAAACGATGGAACAGCGACTCGTTTCGCGGATCGTTTACGCGCGCAATTGCATGCGGAACCTGAAATTTAAATTTGGCCATCTGGCAAATGACCAGGTTGTCGTCATCGCTGCCGGTTACCGCCACGATCACATCGGCCCGGTTTACGCCGGCCTCCTCCATTACCCGCACCTCGCAGCCGTCCCCCTGCATCACCATCTCGCCCAGCTCTTCGGCAACCACCCGATGCCGTAACCGGTCTTTCTCAAGCAGCAACACCTCATGATCGGTCGGCCTCAACGTTTTCGCCAGATAGTATCCGATATTCCCGGCGCCAACGATTACAATGTACATCCAGTGAATTCCCTTTCTCAGCTATGAACAGCAAACCACACCCGCATATTTATACGTTAAGCTCAATGTACTCTTTGGAATAATCCTTCTTCAGTCCCCACTCGCTCGTGTTGATATAATCGCGAATCAGGCCGGAAAGGATCGTGGTTCCGCAAAGAGTGGTGATTCCTAGCTTGCGGTAAGCATCGGCTCGGATGGGATCGTTAATGCGTGTCATCACTTTCGGCACCTTGAAAACCTCGCGGGCTATCTGCGATGCCATAATGTTTCGATTATCGCCTTGTGTGACCGCGATAAAGACATCACAACTTTCAATCCCGGCCCGGCGAAGCACATCTTCGTCAATCCCATTCCCTACCAATCGGGTGCCTTTGAACTTCGCGCTCAAACGCCGGAACGCTTCGCTCTGCAAATCAATGATCGTAACGCTGTGACCATCTTTGTACATCAAGCGAGCCAACGACGAACCCACTCGACCACAGCCTAAAATAATGACATTCATCCTACTTTGCCTCAAACCCAAAATTTTTCCTCATCGCGCCGCCATGATACCCAGCTACTCCATTGTCTGCTCGGTTGCCATCACCGGTGCCGGCGCTGCCAATCGTCCTATTATGACCTCACAAGGAGCGCGCCGGAGTAGATGGGTTGCGATGGTATAAAATCGTTCATCCGCCTCACTAGGGGTAAATGCTCCTAAAACAACCGATTTTGCCCGATGAGATTTGATCGCTTGAAAGACCCCATCATCCGCATCCCGCACTCGCTCCAAAAAGTGGCTCACCGGAACATTGAGCTGCCTCATACTCCGGATGGCCGCCGTGATCGTCTCCTTGGCTCGCGCCTCTTCTTCAATTAATGGAGTACCCAATGGAAGATAACGGGCCACCTCTAAAAGGTATACCACATGAAGCCGTGCGCCCATCGCAGCGCTCATCCGGCAGGCAAGCTCCACCGCATGCGGAACGTCTATCTCCGGCATCAACGGTAAGAGTAAAACCGGACTTTCGGTTGAAGTGGTTTCAGGCCCGATGCTGGTTGCCTCTTGTGCCAGCTTTAATGATGCGCGAGCCTCTTCCAAAGAGTTGGCGATCGGGAGCTGCGAACGCACGCCCGGCACACCCCGCAGTACTGAAATTACGTTGTTCGGCAAGTAGCAGACCATGATGCGGGCGCCCGCTCCCTGGATGTCCCGGATCGCGTCCAAGAATGTTTTTGCGCCCTCTTCCGTGACTTCGCTTAGTTCGCTGCAGTCAATGACAATCCCCTCCGGGAACTGCTTGAGGAGCAGATTTGCAGCCGCTTTGATCGTCAACCACTGATTGCGGTTCAGGGATCCTGAAAGCCTCACCACATCGTCTTTTGTCGCCACAATCATTTCACACCACCTCGCCGCATTCAATCCTCACCTTCGCCTCAACTTCACGCATTCGCAATAATTTGTACACTTTTTCAGCTCGGATGGTTTCTCGATACCATCCCGTATCTATTTTATTCAATCTGTCCGTGCATTTCCAATTTGTGTTTTGATGCGACGCCGCTCAGCCTATTTCATCCTGTCGGCACAGATCGTCTTTTCGTAAGAACCGCCGTTCTCCAGAAAATAGCGCACATTGGTGACCACCACATCGCGGCGCTGCATCAGATATATTTTCACCAACAGCGCTGAGCTGTTGTGCAAGAACGAGTGCCACCACTTTGAGGAGACGAATTCGGGCACCACCACCGTTACCAGCGTGGCATGGCGCTCGTGCTGCACCTCATCCAAATAGGCCATCAACGGCCCGATCAACGATCGGTAAGGCGAGTTTAAGATGACCAGCGGGATATCGGAGACCCACTTTTCCCAATCACGCTTCAACACTTCGGTGTGAGTGGGGTCTATTTCAACCGATACCGCCCTCAAATCGCCGCCGATGGAGCGGGCATAATCAATGGCCGGCATAATCCCCCGATGAATTGATGGCACCAACAGTATTACGGTATGCGAGAAGGGTTGGGCGAGTGTATGATAGTTCTCCATCGAGAGCTTCCGACGGATATAGAGGTAATGCCGGTGGATGGTGAGGAACATCAGATAAAAGGTCCCGATCAGGATGATCGTTATCCAGGCGCCCTCCATAAATTTCTCCATCGCGATGTCAACCAACACGATGCCGGTTGAAAATGCGCCGACGCCGTTGATCAGCGCTTTCAAGCGCCAGCCCGGTCCTTGCTCCTTAAACCAGTGCTTTACCATTCCTGCTTGTGATAGGGTGAAGGCGAGGAAAACGCCCAGCGCGTAGAGCGGGATCAGCTTATCGGTATTTCCGCCAAAAGCAAGTAGCAGGACGCAAGAAAGTATGCCCAAAATGACGATTCCATTCGAGAAAACCAGCTTATCGCCCAGATTGGCGAGCTGTCGCGGCATGAATCGGTCTTGCGCTAAAATTGACGAGACACGGGGAAAATCGGCAAAGCTGGTATTGGCCGCCAATACCAGAATCGCGACGGTGGAGCCCTGCAGCACATAGTAAAACCAGGAGCCGGAGCCGAATACAATCGAGTTGAGCTGATCAATGACGGCCGGGCTT
Source organism: bacterium (assembly GCA_021842405.1). GTDB lineage: Bacteria > Armatimonadota > Chthonomonadetes > Chthonomonadales > JAMCWF01 > JAMCWF01. The sequence continues at coordinate 1,430 of JAKBZR010000090.1, read as the reverse complement.
TGACCCGCCACATAGTGGATGTGCAGATGAATCGCCAGATAAGAGATGCCCACAAAAAGCGAACCGAGGATGAAGGCCATCCAGCTTAAGGTGATCGCGGCATTACGCGAGGCTGGTTGCCGAAAGGCCGGGATTCCGTTGCTGATCGCTTCGGTGCCGGTCATCGCTGAGCACCCATTTGCGAATGCACGGAGCAGCAGCACGAGGCCGACCGTCTCAATCGGGTTGGGCAATGGTACCGTTTTAATGGGATGGAGGTGCCAATTGAACAGATGTGGCCCTGCAACACCAAAGAAAACAAGGGCGTAGCAGCTTAACACGAAAAGGTAGGTGGGTACCGCAAACATCATTCCCGATTCTTTGAGGCCGTGCAGATTCGCCAGCGTGAGTAAAAGCACGATGGTGAGACAGATAAGAACGCTGAAACCGGCGTAAGGGTGCATAAAGGGCATGGCGACCAGGTTTTGCACGCCGGACGCCACGCTGACCGAAACGGTCAGGATATAGTCAATCAGCAAGGCGGCGGCCGCCCCCAACCCAGCTAAGGTACCCAAGTTATCCTTTGCTACAATGTAACTGCCGCCGCCTGACGGGTAAGCGTAGATGGTTTGCCGGTAAGAGATGGCCACAATGCTGAGCAATATAACGATTGCCAGCGAAACGTACCATGTAAAGAAGAGCGCGGCTGCGCCAGCGGTGCCGAGTATCAGCAGAATTTCTTGGGTGGCGTAGGCAACCGATGAGATCGCATCGGATGAAAAGACCGGTAAAGCGAGAACTTTCGGTAGCAGGGTATGTTCGTGTTTTTCGGTCGCAACCGGCTTCCCAAAAAACAGCCTGCGGATTAGACTGACTGGGGTTGGCTTCGGTTCGCGCACCAATGGCTCATGGTCTATGACACCGGTTTTGGAAGGATCAGGCATGATTCCTCAATTGATATGACAATTCAACGGAATGAGTTCAGTTCTCTGGGTAATTAGGTAGCAGGCTTTTGCCCCTATAGCAATAGTCAACTCCCTCCCCCCCTCGTGAGGGAGGGTTGGGGTGGGGGGACGATTAATGCTGCTAGAAAACATTCCCATAAAATTGAAATCTTTCATTCAACGGCCATCAGTGGTATGACATCTCCGGCCCACAAGGTCGTTACAAGCCGGAAGTATACCCATTGCGATCTAGAAATATCAATGAGAAATAGGGTGGAACTCGTTCAATTAGCGGTGCAGGCTTCATCTTCGGCACCCGTTTGAAGGGAATCCGCCATCCCAGTAACGGCTTGTTTGCCAGCGCCATTAATCTACGAGCGTCATAGGTACGCTATTTGGGATCTCAATAGAGCCTGTCCGACAAACCCATAACAAAGTGATATTGACATTGTTGGCACCATGTGGTATAATCGCAATCATATAATCTCCAAACGAGGTATTTGATGC
>JAKBZR010000089.1 GCA_021842405.1 bacterium | reverse complement strand
CGAACGCCTTGTAGAGATAGCTATCGGTGATATTACCACCGATTGAGACCAGAATGCGCGAATGTAAGAGTTCAGTTTTATGGGAATGATTTCTAGCAGCATTTGTCGCCCCCACCCCAACCCTCCCCCACGAGGGGGGAGGGAGTTTATTATTGCTATAGGGGTAAGAGCATGCTACCTAAATTGCCCAAAGAATTGAACTCATTCGCCCCTTCTCTCGCTCCGCCCTCGTCATTTCAGCGATGGCTTGCGAAGGCCGGCCGCAGAAGTCGCCCTCGGCCGTTTTCGAAGACGCGGGGAAGCACGCCGGCTTAGGCGCCGCCGACTTTTAAACCGATGCAAAATATGGAAACATTATCTGAAGCTCGTGCGTCCAAGATGGGGAGGAGGCGGCCAATGACGCAATTCATCGCAATGGCGTCCGATATTGAAGTTTCGGGATCCGGTATCCGAAGCATGTTGCACGTGATGGGTCCATTTCAAAAGCTGGGTGCCGATATATTAAGCACTCATAATATCTCTCAAATTGATCCGAATAGATGGTACGCGCTGCAGGACTTTTTGGATGCCTTAAAAGATACTTACAACCGGCTCGGTACGGCGGTGCTGTTTGAAATTGGGAAACAAACCCCTCATGACGCCGTCTTCCCGCCCAACATTCGCACCTTTGAGGAAGCGATCGCCTCGATTGATGTGGCCTACCATATGAACCATCGCCGGGGCGGCAAAGTCATGTACGATACCATTCACCGCACCATGCTGGAGGGGATCGGACATTATCGCTACATCCCGAGCAGCGATTCGAACCGAAATCCACCACAGGTCATTTGCGATAATCCCTACCCATGCGATCTTGATCGAGGGATCATCGCCACCATGGCCCGGCGTTTTAAACCAAATGGCGCCCTGCTGGTGCAGATCGCTCATGCGCCCACCCCGCCCTGCCGAAAATCGGGCGATCAGTTATGCGCCTATGAAATCAACTGGTGAATTGTGGAGCGGACAAGATCGCCCCTGACGCTGCGCTTCCTTCACCGGTCCCCTTTTTTCCCATCCAGCCATTGTTAGCCCCAGACTGTTCTTAAAAAGCATTGCTTGCGATTATTAACCCGGCAATATAATGACGCACAGGTTCCTTTGGAGATCAACGATGGGATTATTTGAGGTCATGGCTGATATTCCCTCTGTGGTTTTTGTAACCAGTACAAAACGCGCTCTCGAAAGTGGGCAAGCGAGATCGGCTTTGTGAACATCTCATTGAATACTTGGCGCTCTTCCTCTTCCAGCGGCATACCGGATATGCCGCAAATGGCGCTGCCTTCGCTCCATCCAATAGCCCTGATTTGATGCGCCAGCTCAATGCCGTTTGTATCGGGCAACCGGATATCGGTAACCATGAGATGATATCGCTCGAACCGAGCCAGCTTCAGTGCTTCAGCGCCGGTTTTCACCACCGTTACCTCCAATTCACCGCCGCTCAGCGCCTCTCGCATCAGCTCGCCGCTGAAATCGTCATCTTCAACGATAAGGATCCGCTTCAACCTCTTCTTCCAGCCACTCCTCCGCCATTTTTTCCACCTCCCATCCTGAAAGGATGCGGCGGGTTTCCGTTATATCATTTCCAATCTCTTTAATGAGCTGATCCACCGTGTCAAACTTTACCTGCCCGCGAATCCGTCGGATAAATCGAACTTGACACTGCCGCTGGTAGAGGTCTCCCTCGAAGTCGAGCAGGTGGATCTCGATGACCCGCTCTTTTCCACCCATAGTAGCCCTCACCCCGATGCTGCCGGCCGCCATATAGCGCCGATTGTCAATTTTCACCCACGCGGCGTAAACGCCATCAGCCGGAATCACCTGATCGTTGGTAGGACGCATGTTGGCGGTTGGATATCCTAAGCGGCGTCCCAAACCCTCGCCGTTCACCACCACCGCATTCAGAATGAACGGATGCCCCAGCAACCACTCCGCACCTGCAACATCGCCCTGGCGGATGAGGTTCCGGATGCGGGTGCTGCTGATGACATCTCCCCGTTCGCAAACGGAATTGATCACTCGAGCCCTATATCCCAACTCTTGCTGCCGATCGGCGAGGAATTTCACGTCACCGGATTGCCGGTGACCAAATCGGAAGTTGCTGCCGACCACCACCTCGATCGCCCCCAGTTTCCCAGCGACCACCTCTTTGAGAAACTGCTCCGGGTGAAGATCGGCAAAAGGCCGATTAAACCGGGCGATCACCAGCCGTTCGGCTCCGGTTTTTGCTACCAGATGATTTCGCTGCTCCGGCGTAGTGAGGTAGCCCGGCATCCGATCGGGGAAGAGCAGCTCAAACGGATGACGGTCGAATGTCAGCACCACCGATTGACGATGATGGAGTTTTGATTCGCGAACGGCGGTTTCAATAATGGTTCGATGCCCTCGATGCACCCCATCAAACGTGCCGATAGCGACAACGGAAGGCGGGGGCGGGGACGAGGGCAAGTTTTCGAGGCCAGCCGTGACGATCATTTCAGGGTTGCCTCCATCGGATCGGGGACGAGCACCTTTTTAGGGCGCAACCATCCGGATTCTTTGTGAATCTCCGCGATCGCGGCCAGCTTACCGCCCGAATCGAGAACGGCAACTTCACCATTGTTTATCACAAGGCCTTCCGGAGCTTGAATCGATCGGCCATGGACCAGTTGATGCAACTGCTCGGAGATAATCTGAATTTTGGGCAGCGATTCCACCGCTTTCAGTGCCGGTAGCAGCAGCGCCTCACGATCGGTAAAAGTTATCGTTTCGATCTGCTCCAAAGTTATTGAGTCAGCGATGTCAAATGGTCCGACCCGCGTGCGCTTCAATGCGCCCATCGCACCGCCTCCTCCTAGTGCATCTCCCATGTCGCTGGCGATAGTTCTGACATACACGCCGGCTCCACACCGGATTCTCATTTTAGCAACCGGATACTCCCCGGGCCGAAAATCAATCAAATCCATCTCGAAAACCTGAACCGTGCGAGGTTTTGCTTTCACCACAACTCCTGCGCGAGCCATCTCGTAGAGCCGTTTCCCTTCATAATGAACCGCGGAGTAGGCAGGCGGTATCTGCACAATATTACCTAAAAATTGTGGAATGACCGCGATAAGCTTTGACGGTGTGAGATGAGCCATCGAGCAGCGCGAAACAATTTGCCCGCTGAGGTCCTGGCTGTCGGTTCTTAGGCCGAAGTGAAATTCGGCCAAATATTCCTTATCCAGGCGGTGCACGTAGTCGAGCAGGCGGGTTGCTTGTCCCAGCCCCATTACCAGCACGCCGGTGGCCAGTGGATCCAGAGTGCCGGCATGACCGATTTTTCGCTGTTGAAAGAGGCGGCGGCAATGGGATACCACATCGTGCGAGGTTGGACCGGACGGTTTGTCAATGACGATTAAACCATGCATCGCCGGACTTCTGCCAAAACCATTTGCTCAGCCGAATTCAGGGGGCCATCCACCGAACAACCGGCCGCCAGTTGATGGCCGCCGCCGCCGAATTGAGCCGCCACCGCATTGACATCGAACCCTTCACGGCTGCGAAGACTGACCCGAACCTGACGGCCCGGAATTTCACGAAAAAGCAGGCCGACCAACGCACCCCGCACCGCGCGTACCTGATTGACTATTCCTTCCGTTTCGGCGTCATCAGCGTTCAATTCAAGGAAATCGCAGGCGGTAATGTGCGCCCAACTGATCAGGCCGTCTTCTGAGACCTGTAGTGAGTTCAAGGCACGGCCTAATAATTTCAGGCTGGCAACCGAGCGTTGCTCGAATACCATATCAGCAATCAACGAGGGTGAAGCGCCCGACCGCATCAACCGGGCGGAGAGCATAAAAGTTTTGGGGGTCACGTTCATAAATCGAAAAGAGCCGGTATCGGTGATGAGGCCGGTAAGCAAACACTGAGCGATCGGGAAGCTGATGGGGATATCGAGTGCGCAGATGAGTTGGTGCACGATTTCGGCGGTGGCAGCCGCCTTGCGATTCAGCACTTGGATTGAGCCGAATGGCCCTTCTGAGACATGGTGATCAATGTCAATAATGATCGGTGCGGACTCGACAGCGGGTCGTACCCGTCCCACCCGATCCAGCCGCCCGGCATCGCAGACGATGGCTAAGTCAAAATCGCGCCGGGTCGTATCGTTTAGGATTAAATCGGCGCCCGGCATCCAGGAGTAGATTACCGGCACCCCATCATGGGATAGCGGAACCGCTTCACTTCCAAGATATTTCAGAGCGTGCATCAGCGCCAAAATACAGCCGAGTGCATCTCCATCCGGATTTACGTGTGAGGCCAGCGCAACCCGCTGGCAATTACGGATCGCCGCTACCGCTTCTTGAATCGCCCTCTTCATCTCGGTGCAGTTCCGGCTCGATCTGGCGAAGCAGATCGAGAACGCGGCCGCCTTTCTCGATACCTTCATCGTAACGGAAGTGAATTTCCGGCGCTATCCGCAGATGGGCCTGGCGCGCGAATTTGCCCCCGATCCAGCCCGCTACGCTTTGAAGCGCTTTTAACGAAGCGTTCCGTTGCTGCTCGTCGTTTCCAAGCGTGCAAAAATAGACGGTGGCGACGTGCAGATCAGCCGAGACGTTCGCTCCGGTAATCGTAACCAAGCTCAATCGAGGATCGTTTATCTCTCGAAGAAGCATCTCACTGATATGCGCGATCAATTCGCGCTGCACGCGCTGCTGCCGTATGCTCATTGTTTCGTATGCTCAATCTAAAACAGGGTGCCGTTCATCACCACTGTTCGATCTCGGAGCTGGTCACCTCAATATCGGGCAAAGAGTCGAGGTACTTCAGCACCGAAGCGATGACCTCGCGGCACTGGGATGGCCGATTGCTCACGCATGTGAAGGCCAGCTCAGACCGCCGCCGGTTATCAAGGTGGTCTATCTCGGCGCCCGAAACGTTATATTCCCGGCGTGATACCGCTAGTATGCTCTTTATCACGCTTCGTTTGTCCTTCAGCGAATCAGCGCCCGGTATATGCAGCTCAGTAATTAAAAGTCCAACGTGCGGAGCCGCCATATTTGCCTCGATGAAAAGGTCAACTATTGGTTTTTCGGCTGCATCTCAAAACTTTCAATGATGTCGCCGGCTTCATATTCGGTATAATCGTCAATCACAATTCCGCACTCAAAACCCTGAGCGATCTCCTTCACGTCATCCTTGATATGACGAAGCGACTCGACCTTGCCGGTATAGATCACGCTGTCGCCGCGAATGACTCGCGCATTGGCTCCCCGAACCACCTTGCCATCCACCACGTAGCAGCCGGCGATCACGACACCTTTGGGCGTCTTGAAAGTGCGGCGCACTTCAGCTCGGCCCAATCGCACTTCTTCATATACCGGCTCCAGCAATCCCTTCATCGCCTTTTCGATATCGGCCGTCAGCTCATAAATAATTTGATAGCTCCGAACGTCAATGTGCTCGCGCTCAGCCGACGCGGTGGCCGGCGGCTCCGGCTTTACATTGAAACCAATCACAATGGCATTGGAGGCGGAAGCAAGCAAGATGTCCGACTCATTGATATTGCCCGCTCCGCTGTGAAGGATATGCAGCCGCACGTCGGTAACTTCAAGCCGATTCAGTGCTCCCACCACCGCCTCCACCGATCCCTGCACGTCGCCCTTCACGATGAGGTTGAGATCTTTAACCGCCCCTTCGCGAATTTGCTGATAGAGATCCTGCAGGGTAACCCGTGAAACGCTCTGGAGGCGGTTGATCCGGCTTTCCTGCTGGCGCTGCTCCGCGGTCTGGCGTGCGATTCGCTCATCCCGCACGACCTGAAGCACATCGCCGGCGGCCGGCACCACCGAAAGTCCCAATATCTCGACTGGCATTGCGGGGGTGACTTTATTCAGCCGCTCCCCGCGATCGTTCATCATTGCCCTGATTTTTCCGTAGCTCAGTCCGGCCACCACCGCATCGCCGATCCTCAGGGTGCCTTCGCGAACGAGTGCCGTTGCAACCGGGCCGCGGCCGGTCTCGCTTTGCGCCTCGATGATGGTTGCAACCGGAGGTGCATGCGGATCCGCCTTGAGGTCCAGCACATCGGCCAATAGGAGTATGTACTCAAGCAGATTATCAATTCCCTGACGCTGCTTTGCCGAAACGGGAACGCATATCGTGTTACCCCCATACTCCTCCGGAACCAGGTTGAGGTTAGTGAGCTGGGTTTTAATCTTCTCCGGATCAGCGCCTGGCTTATCAATCTTGTTGAGCGCCACGATGATTGCAACCCCCGCCGCCTGCGCGTGATCTATCGCCTCGATGGTCTGCGGCATAATTCCGTCATCGGCCGCCACGACCAGAACCGCAATGTCGGTCACACTGGCACCGCGCGCCCGCATTGCGGTAAACGCCTCGTGACCGGGCGTGTCCAGAAATGTGATCCGCCTTCGTTCGCCCTGATGCTCCAGCTCTATCTGATAGGCGCCGATGTGCTGAGTGATACCACCGAACTCTCCCTCTACCACGTTGGTATGGCGGATCGCATCGAGCAGTGTGGTTTTACCGTGATCCACATGCCCCATGATAGTGACCACCGGCGGGCGAGGTTGAGGTCCTCCGCCGGGGCTGCGGTGTTTATGGGATAATGGGGTGGTGATCTGTTTTCTCTCCGTCTTGATGCGAAGTTTATAACCGTATACGCTCGCTAGGCTGTCGGCGACTTTCTGATCCAAGCGCTGATTGACCGCCACCAGCACGCCCATATCCATTGCTTTTTTCTGGAGCTGAGCCGCCTGCAGCCCAAACGCAGTCGCCAACTCTCTCAAAGTGAAATTGGGTGTAATTTCGACGACCTTGCCGTTCGTGCCTTTTCCGTAGGTCTCACGAAGAATCTGGCACGCCGCATCTTCCACGATCGCGGCCGGACCGGCAACGTAGACCCCCAAGTCGGATAGAGCAGACTGCAGCTCAGCAACCGACATCTCCAGTTCATTCGATAGATCGCTAACCCGGGTGCCAATCATACTCTTCATCACCCCTCTTTCCTCACGGCCGTGCGGGTCGTATCCTCATGCGCTTCCGCAAGCCGAATTAGTTCTTCCAAAATGGCCGTTGGAATCGGCGTTCGCAGCGCCCGCTCAAATCGTTTTTGCTTTTGTGCTTGCTGGATGCACTGGTTCGAATAGCAAACGTAGGCTCCTCGACCGTTCTGCTTTCCGGTGCGATCTACCAGCACCTTATCATCCGGACACCGCACAATCCGTATGAGTCCCCTCTTATCGCCCGTAGTCCGGCAAGCGACACAAGTTCTAATCGGAATATGGCGAGCCTTCATCCCTATCGTAATCTCTTTTCCGGTAATGATTAATGGATCTCCATCTCCGCTGTGCCGGGGCTGATTTCAGCCACTGCATCCGCGATCCGGCTGCCGCCATCCGTTTCACCCGTATTCAAGTTATTTTCCGGCGCCGATTGAGTCGAATCCTCCGGTTCAGCCTCTGGAGTGAACGGCTCCGAAGTTGCAGCCATTAGAGTTGCTCTCGCGATTTGCGCTTCGCTCCGTATATCAATCCGCCAACCGGTAAGCCGCGCCGCTAACCGCACGTTTTGCCCCGATTTTCCGATGGCCAGCGACAACTGGTTATCAGGCACGATGACCAGAGCGCTCTTGTTTTCCTCATCCATCGTCACGCGGATCGCCTTGGCCGGTGAGAGCGCTTCCGCGATAAATTGAGAGCTGTCCGCGCTCCAGCGAACGATGTCAATCTTCTCGCCGTAAAGCTCATTCACCACTGCCTGCACGCGGCTGCCTCGATGCCCCACACATGAGCCGACCGGATCCACCTTGTCATCACGGGAAAACACCGCGATTTTCGAGCGGGCGCCCGGCTCTCTCGCAACCGATTTAATGGTTACGGTTCCGTCACTGATTTCCGGCACCTCCAGCTCAAAAAGCCGCCGAATGAGACTTGGATGGGTCCGTGATACGGTTATAACCGGGCCGTGGGTGGTTCGGCGCGCCTCTAGCAAATAGATCTTCAGCCGATCATTGAAGCGATACGGCTCGGTGGACACCTGCTCCTGCGGCGGCAGAATCGCCTCGATTTTACCCAGCGCGATGAATATGTTGCGGTGCTCGCGCCGCTGGACGGTGCCGGTCAGAACCTCATTGATCCGCTGATTGTACTCCTCAAATATCTTCTCCCGCTCTGCCTCGCGGATTCGCTGAACCACGACCTGTTTTGCCGTCTGTGCCGCGATGCGGCCGAAGTTGCTGGGCGTTACCTCAACCTCCAGCACCTGACCCATTTCGGCGCTGCTATCTATCTTGCGGGCCTCTTCCAGTGAAATTTCACAGTGCTCGTTCGATATATCCTCAACGACCGTCTTTCGACAAAAAACGTGAAAGGAGTTGCGAGAGGAATCCACTCTTACCTGCACATTATCACTGGTCGCGTAAGTCTTGCGATAGGCATGAACCAACGCGGCCTCAACCGTTTCGATTAACTGATCCTGAGCTAGCTCCCTCTCTTTTGCTATCTGCTGCAATGCTTCCAGGAACTCACCGTTCATTTCAGCCATCTCCTTGCCGATTCGGGCTCGCGTGCATTAATCCGTGAATCATTAGCCCGAAGGCAGATGCCATTCGGGCTAATTAAGTCCAATCCTGCCTAATGGCAGGCTTACAAACCATCAACGCCTTCCCATAAACGGGATATGACAAGAGAGTGGGCGAGCGACCCACTCTCTTGAGTTCGGCGTTTCAAACTTGACATCATTATAGCATAAGACGGGTTAATGGTTCAAGTGATGAAATAAAAGCGTCCTTTGTTAGACATGGCTGTATCGGCCGATTCCCGCTCCGACATCGCCGATTTTCAGCGGCTTGCGGCTTGAATGGTGAGCGTGGATCCGCCGGCTGCTCGGAATATCAGCTCAGCCGGTCTGTTCTGTCGCTCAATCACATTGGCGCCGCCCGAAGCGTCAATTCTCAAATCAGCGGCGCTATGCCAACCGGTCAGATTGGGTGAATACTGAATCTCCACCCGCCCGTGATGCGTTGGAACGCCGATGAGATGAAACTGCAATGAACGGAGGCCGTCGTTCCAAGATAGGCGTGTGAGAGGGTATTCGGAGTAGATGGTGACGCCGGCACCGGCAATTATATGATAGTCGCCAGCCGCCAGCGCCATTGGTGCGCCGCAGCCGTATATCTCCTGACCCACTGTCCCGGAAAGAGCCCAGCCGTCGTTTACGTCCTCAACCGGAATGAAAAGGGAAAGATCGTTGGGATGACCGCGCCCATTCCGGGCTGCCACCGAGCCGGACGCCATGAACGGCGGTAAGGTATAGCGAAGCACGGTCGGCGCATACTTCACGAATTCCGACACCATATCGAGAACCGGATAGGAAAGGCGGCGGCCGGCGATATGCAGGTACTCCTTTAAGGCGGGATTTTTTCAATGAATGTGTAAATGAGATTTTTAAGCGACGGTCCTTTCCTCCTTTTCGGCCTGTTCCCCGACCACTTTCTTGATCCTCACTCCATCTCTGAACTCCATACCCCTATACCTACTCGAAGTTGATCTTGTTTAATAATGCTACTCAGCGCATCGAAAGAGCTTTATGCGAGTTGGAAATACTTTCTGTCCCGGACCGATCGCAAAAACGCTGATTCGAAAATCCATTCGCCCTAACCAGCGAGTCTTCTTCGATAGATTGATGCGAAAGGTACCGACTTGCGATGTATCGTGGACGAGATATATGTCGGTGTCAGAATTGGCTGGCCGTATTTTGAACGACCAGAGATGTGTCGCCCTAGTGACTTTGATTTCAACCCATAGAGGTGGCCCATTAAAATTAGCAGAAAATGACAGCTCAGCAGCCGCGAATGGCTGATCGCTGGGGCACTGCAAAACCAAGCCCGTTCCAGACAAAGACACTGTGGCTGTTTGGTTCGGCTTAAACCACGGTAGCCATTGTCCTGGATTGTTACAGTTATTTTTCCAGATGAGATTGGCAGCACAGAGAGGCAGTTGGTAAACGAGATTACGTTTTACATCTTGTAACGTTAATTTGCCCCCAACTGCACCAGGTGAACGACTAAGTTGAAGCCTTACTTGCGAGGTAGAGTGAGCTGGAAGCTGATTCGGTATCTGATCCATTGTGGTCACATTCCATCCTTCCGGCACACCCCATTCTAATCGGGTTGGGACTGGTTTGTCGCTGGGATTTCGCAGCGCGACAGTTATCTGAGTCGGTGAGGATACAAGTAGCGCCGACGGCGCACTCTCCACCGAGAGTTTACCGGCTTGTCGAGCAAGTTGGATCATTGTATCAAGTCGAACCACCTGAAAGCCGTCGCCCAGGTCGGCGGCGACCGCTTTGTACCAGGTTGGCGCACCCAGGAAGTTGATCCCTGATCCACCATACGTGTTGTTAAATTTAGGATTTAAGCCGCCGTAAACCTCTATAAAACAGGGCCGCGGCATTGTGCTAGCAAGCAGGTGTAACTTTTGTGCAAAATCGGCTGGGGGCGTCGGGCTATAGTAAAATAGCGAGTCGTCAGGGAAGATGACCGGGGTTCCATCTTTAAGATATTTTGCACCAACATACCCAGGGCATAGCCAATGAGAAATTCCTTGTACCCCTGAAATCTGCACATACTTCTCTAACAAGTTCGGATGATAACCGAATTCCATTACTTCAGCGACCGTCTCGCCCGCGCGCTTAAGTGCTGTACCGGTCTCTGTGGCATAAGCATCTAAATCGGAAACATCGTTCAAGGTGACGTAACCACCTCCACTTACATTGGAATAGAGACCATCGTTCGTCGTTGCAGTGGAGACGAAAGCGTGATAAAGCGCCGGGAAATCTTGCGCTAAAATGGCGCTGAAGCCCCAGGAGATTGGAAGCTGGCCGCGATTGGGATCAAACCATGCGCCGGACTGCCAGGATGCAGCGATCTCCGGCGTATCCCTTTCATTGGCAACAAAAGCAACATAAGCATCTGGTCGTAGTTCCGTTGCCGTCGCAGACGGAAGATGGAAGGGGCGATTATTTCCGCCATTCCTTAGCGTGGGATATGCCGTGCCAACCGCAGCCTGAAAAGACAGGTTTGGCGCGGCGGCGCACTCTACATAGCCTCCATCCCGACTGACATGGCGGACAAAAACCGACTCCGGCTCCGCCCAGCCGAACACGGCTACTGGGTGGTGAAGCTCAGATAAAATTTCGTCGAAGAGATGGGCTTGGATAGGGTAGCCGGGAACCCGTACTGAGGAAAATTTTTCTGGATTAGCGGCGGGCGAAAGGTTAAAGCAAAATGCACGGCGGTAGACAGCGTAATCGAGCGCGAGAACAATCGAAAAGTCCCCTCCTAACTGTGTGCCAAGATGAGTGCGGCCGGCGGAAAAAGCGACATCCTTCGCACAAAGAGGCAGTAGATTTTTAATTGCCCAACGGTAGGCACCCTCATCCGTTGACCAGCGGTTTTGCAGGTTGGCCATTACCGGAAGCTGGCTGAAAGCGCCGGTACGCATGGAAGCCGGAATGGGGATCGCATCGTGAAGACCGGCCATTGTGCAGGCGATATAGCGACTGGCATCCAAAGTGGGATCGTAGAGGATGATGCCGTGCAAATCGGGGCGGAAATGCACGATGGCGGCATCCAGGCTTGGTAGCTCCTTAAACTGGAATCCCTTCCCAGCATAGTATTGCCGCCAATGCTCATCGGCCGGCGGCCACTCCCAGAAGATGGAGTGGCTATCCACCATAAAATGAGGCCCATTGCGATTTACGATCCCTTCCAGGGCCAAAGTGGCTACTTGCTGATTGTAGCTCATTCCTCTCATATCCAGCCAGTAGATGGTTGATTGAGCTGCTGAAGGGATTGGTAGAATAAAGACACAGGCAATTGCGAGGATGTATCGCCGCCATTTGTGGAGATAAGCAAATAGACGATGACAGCATCGCCGATAGAATCCGGCTGAGATGTGCATACGTCATTTCCTCCTTGTTGGCAAATAACATTACAAAGCCATGGGGATTTCCACCCCAGTCCGGTTGATTCCAGTTGACGGGATCGGCAAGATTTTGCGCTCTCGATGAAATCGAGAGCGCAAACATACAAACACAAAAGAGATAGGCGAGAAACCATCTAACGGATCGATGCCCCATCACTGACACCCTTTTGCTCAATATCAATTCCGATCAGTGGAGTGAATACCGGCCCAACGTCGAGCGATAACTCGTGAAATAAGCCGGTAAAATCTCTCTCTCTTTAGATTCAACAAAGTGAGCTAATCGGTCGAGTTTTGCTTCAGGTATTCGCGTCCTTCGTCGCTGATCTCCCATATACCCCGAGCGGAGTTGGCTTTCAGATAGCCCTTCTTGAGTAGATCATTGCGTGCAAACTGGGCGGTATACTGCCAGTACGGCAATTTCGAGCCGGAAGCCATGCGCTCGTTATCGGCTGAGCTCAGAGCGCTTTGCATTTTTTCGTGAACCTGCTGCAGTACCTCTTTTGCCCTGCCTTCTCCGCCAATCTCCGATAACACACTTAAGATCGGTAGATAGTAGCTGCTTTTTTTGACACGGGTGACGCGGCCGCGTAACGATTTCATCGGTTTCGCGCGCTTAATCGTCGCCTCGACCTTCTTCGCAACCACCGGTTTCGGCTCCGGCGCGGCTGCAGTCAATGAGTTCCACTCCTCCATAATCGCCATCACTTTGTCTTTCAGGATCGTGAGCGCTTCCGCACGCTGCAATATCTCTTTGGCTTCATCGAATCGCTTTGCTTGCAGTGCGTCGCCGATAGATGAATTTTCCTGATCGATGGCCTTTGAAATCTCTTCGAGGAGCGTGTTAATTCCATCCTTTAACGATGGGGTGCTGCGCTTTGGCATATCGCATTCCTCCGTTGAGCAATTATATTTACGGAAATAGAGAATTTATCCTCAGGCATTAAATCCTCATGTCCGCATATTATAGTCTATCACATTTTGTATAGATTAGTGTCAACATCCGTAAGAGGAATGAGTTCAGTTTTATGGGAATGATTATCGTTCGACCCCACCCCAGCCCTCCCCGCAAGCGGGGAGGGAGTTGATTATTGCTATAGGGGTAAAGCCTGCTGCCTAAATTACCCAGAGAACTGAATTCATTCCTCTTACGGATGTTG
>JAKBZR010000172.1 GCA_021842405.1 bacterium | reverse complement strand
TAGAACCTGACCGTATCCAGCTTTCCAAGGTTCGGCGATCGTCTTCCGACATCTTAATAACGGTAGCTTGGCGTGACATACTAATAGTATAACATATATGACGAACTTATGCAACTTAGTACTAGTATGGATCTTTTCTTTGGTATCATAATAGAGCAAAGATTGCCAAAAGTCAAGCGATGAAAGAGTTCGTAAGAGTTCAGTTTTGCGGGAATGATTTTCGTTCGCCCCCACCCCAACCCTCCCCCACGAGGGGGGAGGGTGTCATTGCGAGCGAAGCGAAGCAATCTCTGCCCCCAGCACTCTCACAGGATTGGGAAAAGAGTTGCCTGCCCGGCGGCAGACAGGAAGTGAGGGACTTCTGCCCAAATCACCCAGAGAACTGAACTCATTCGTGATTTTGGACAAAAATTCCTGGCTGCCACTCATAAATATCTAAAGGCCAGCTTTACATCAATCATTCCCAATAAGGACCGGAACCTGGGACTGGTAATCCAGCTATTTCATTCACTTTCTCTATATGCCGGCGCCGCAGCCGCCAAGGAGATAAATCGGCCGCCTTCAGCCGAGACCGTTTGAGGGGCGATGTTCCAGCCGCCGATCTCGATCATCACCCTATGTTCGCCGATATCCTTCGCGTGCAATTCGGCCGTCACCGTCTTGGATTCGCCGGGCATCAGCGAGAAATAGTTGTCGCTGATGAAGGCGGGCAGGATGCGGCCGAACGGGCCGCTCACGCCGTCCTTCCGCGGCGTCAATTTTATAGCGATGGCCGGAGTTTTGGACGCATTGCGCAGCTTCACGGTGGCGATGACCGCTTCACCGTTCCGGATCAGGTTGACGCGTCCTTCGGGCCGCACCATCGGCATACGATTCATGGCCTGCAAGTCGCCGCTTCGACTGCCCTGCCAATAAAAGTTGTCCGCGATGAGGGCGCCGTCGAACGCATGGACCGTGAGGCGCACAAAATAGACCTCCGTCAGCGTTTCGGGCAAATGCAGGGTGAAAACGGCGGTTTTTTGGTTCGCGGCCGCGTTGATCGTCTTCGTTGTTTTTTTCGCGAGCGACCCATCCAGGTTATACACCAAGGCGGCAACGGTAATGTCGGGAATCTCGGCTAGGTTGTGGTTGATCAGGTCAACGCTGAAGTCAACCGGCGATAGCTGGATATGGATCGGCTCACAGCCCTTTTTGGCGCCGTAAAGCGAGGCGTGGGCCTCCAGATCATGGGCGTAAAGCTGCCACACCGTGCTGCGCTGGGCTGGGTGGCTCATCCAGAGGATCACCCCGCTGGCATGGTTCCAGAGCTTGCTGAGATAGCCCTCGAAAATTCCTCGATAGACCTCATAATTGAGCATCTGGGCGCGCTTCACAAAATCCTCGATGTTGGAGGTTGGCCCAAAGCGACGCTGCATCGCGGCCTCATAGCTCGGAATGTAGGACGCGCCGGCCACGCAATAGTCATGATAGGCCCAGGTGTCGTTGTGGGGCGGCCAGAGCTGCTCCTCTGGAATCGCCATCCTCAAGCTGTCCAGGGTGGGCACCGACACGCTGCCGATCTCGGTTTTGAAGCCGTCAAAATAGGGCTTGAAATAGGTCGCCGACTCTCGGAACGAGTAGGGGCCGCCGCTCTGCACGCCGGCAAACGAAGAGCCCGGCTGATAATAGCGGGTTCCGTCCAGGTCAGTGGTCATTCGGAGCAGCGCGTCGTTAATGTCAGGCGGCGGAGGGCCTTCGTTTCGGCCGCACCAAACCACGATGGAGGGATGGTTGCGATAGCGCTTGATGGTGTCCTCCGCGTTGGCCAGCAAGAGCGCCGCATCGTCCGGGTTGGGGCCGTCACCGGGATTGGCCATCCAAAATTCGGTCCAGACCATAATTCCGTACTTATCACATTGGGCGAAAAACTCTTCGCTGTTGCTCTCGCCGGTCCAGTTGCGGATGATGTTGAGATTGGCGAGGTGATGCAGCCGTATCCATGCCTCCATCCTTCGAGCGGGCAGGCGCTTCATCGCCTCATCCAAGCCCCAGTCACCGCCCCGGCACATGATTTTGTGGCCGTTGCACTTGATGATCAGCTCGGGCGATTTCTCATATTCAAACTGGCGTATGCCGAACCGGGTGTTCACCGAATCGCTCGTCCGACCGCCGATTTCAAAAGCGAGCTCCAGTTGATAGAGGTGTGGCTGCCCGTAACCGTTCGGCCACCAGAGATGCGGATCTTTAATGACCAGTTGCGGAAATTCATCGGCCTCAAAGGCGATCGTTTTCGTCTGGCCGGCCTCCAGACTTACCGGCCGGCGGAACTCAATATCGCCGATACGCCCGATCAGGACGCCTTCAACCCGCTCCGATATACCGTTGGCGGCCTCCACCGTAACGCTGAGGGTCGCCGAAGAGGTATCCGGCAGTGGCAGCTTGGCTTTAACGTGCGGGTTGCGAAGGGTCACCGCGCCGCTCGTACTCAAATGAACGCCGCTCCAGATGCCGGTGCAGCGGTCGCGGATGCCCGGTATCCAGTCCCAGCCGACGGTGCAGAAAAAGTTTGGGCCGTCACGGGTGGGTTGGCCGCCGTTCGGTCCGGCGCCGATGCTCCATGACTGCTCGTCCGGCAGCCCCGGGTGAGGCACCGGATTGACCTTCACCGCCAGCGCATTCACGCCGGTTCGCTTCACCGTTTCCGTGATATCGAAGATGCCGCGGGTAAAGGCGCCCCTTATCTCACCGATGCGATGACGGTTGAGCCAGACCTCGGCGGTGTAGTTGATGCCGTCGAAATGGAGCCAAACGCGCCTATTTTGGTAAGATGCCGGCAGCTTGAACGTTTTCCGGTACCACCAGGAGTACTTATTGAGCGCTTCCGGAATCTGTAAATTG
>JAKBZR010000171.1 GCA_021842405.1 bacterium | reverse complement strand
GGAAATAATATCGGTTTTGTGAATGGGCATGTACATTGGTTTAGTATATCCGGGTCGAGAAAATTCATTCAACCATCTAAAAAGTGATGCCTTTTTCAGTTCCTGGCTATTTCAAGTGGGTAATCGCAATCAGTGAAGGCACCGAAACGTCATTCCCGCATGGCTCCACTCCAGTGGAGTGGATGGCGGGAATCCATCTCCCTGTGCTACCGGAAAAGGTAGGGATGTTGGTCTTCTCCTGTCATTGCGAGAGATGCTTAGAAAGGAAAACGGGAGAAAATGCAACCAGAAACTTCGGCAGATAAAACCAAAGCGAAAAACACGCGCCGTACAACCTGCATCTGGAGCACCGTTGCTCGCGCCGGCTGCCTCGTTCCTTTGCTGCTGCTCATTGCAATCCTGTATCCGGTATTCGAACATGGTCGAGGAGTGAGTAATAGTTTCGCTTGTTTGACGAACGTAAAATTTCTGGCCATTGCAGGGGAGATGTATGCAGAGGATTATAACGGCCGTTTGCCGCCGGCGCCTCAATGGATGGATGCCACTTTTCCTTATGTTGAAAGTTATCGAGTTTA
Source organism: bacterium (assembly GCA_021842405.1). GTDB lineage: Bacteria > Armatimonadota > Chthonomonadetes > Chthonomonadales > JAMCWF01 > JAMCWF01. Next base: position 2,313 of record JAKBZR010000171.1, on the reverse strand, counting down.
TAGCTGCCCGGTGGTCTCCGAAAATCAACCGTCCCAGGATGCACATTCGCCAGTTCCAAAAAACGCTCATTTCGGATATTCATTCAACCCGGTTTATTCATGCCGAAAAACCGGCTCATTTACCAATCCTACCGGCGCCCCGTTGATTTACGATTCAACCTACCTTTTCTGGAACGCCGCCGGACCGCTCAATACCTTGCCTAATCCGGGACGTCACCATGGCGGAAATAATATCGGTTTTGTGAATGGGCATGTACATTGGTTTAGTATATCCGGGTCGAGAAAATTCATTCAACCATCTAAAAAGTGATGCCTTTTTCGGTTCCTGGCTATTTCAAGTGGGTAATCGCAATCAGTGAAGGCACCGAAACGTCATTCCCGCATGGCTCCACTCCAGTGGAGTGGATGGCGGGAATCCAGCTCCCTGTGCTACCGGAAAAGGTAGGGATTCTGGGTTCCGCTGGGCGTTCCCCGGAATGACGATTCGGGTGGCGATACAATCTTTATCAACATCCGCTCAGTGGGCGGGACAGGGCGGGGTAATATCTTTCAATGGGTGATGCACAGTATGGAGCGGGCTATGACAAAAACTCTCACTTATCTCGCAATTCTGATCGGGGCGGCGCTTCTGATCCCGCGACCAAGCGCCGCGGCGGTAAGCCTGGGCGCGGTCGCTCACCCATTCCCCAGCTCGCGCGGTAAAATTTTGATCTTCACCGATCAACTGCCGTCCCACATGACCGCATTGGGCTTCCCGCTCACAGCGCCCGCTGCCTGTTGTACCGCTGATCCCCGACGGTGAAGATGATAATCCAATGAAACGACCGAATCGGCCTGAATCCAATCAGTTATCCCGAGCCGAGCAGGTTATCGAAAATTTGAAGGAGTGGACGGTCGGTAGCCGATACGAGAGCCGCATCTATCTGGTCGGCGGCTATTTGCGGGACCGACTGCTGGGCCGAGTGCCGGCCGATGACCTCGACTTCGTCATCGAGGGGGGTGGTGCGCCCGAGATGGTCGAGTGGCTTGACGATCAGGGGCGCACCGACCATCACCCTGTCATCTACCGGCGGTTCGGCACCGCGATGGTTTCAATAAATGGGGTCCCGATCGAGGCGGTCTCTCCGCGCTCGGAAAGCTATGAATTGGATAGCCGCAAGCCCGACGTGCGGCCGGCCAGCCTTCAGCAGGATGCGCTACGGCGCGACTTCACCGCCAACACCCTAATGCAGAATTTGCACACCGGCGAGATCCTCGACCTCACCGGACGCGCTCGCCTCGACATCGAGCATCGGATACTGCGAACGCCGCTCGACCCGGAAACCACCTTCGATGAGGATCCGCTGCGAATGCTGCGGGCAATTCGATTTGCAGCGAGGCTCGATTTCACGATTGAAAGTGAGACCTGGTCATCAATCCGGTTAAAAGCGGATCGCCTCAACATCGTCTCGGCCGAGCGCGTTCGGGATGAGCTGGTTAAGATGGCGATGGATCGCTCCTTCCCGCGGGCGATGGAGCTGCTTTTCGAATCGGGCTTGCTGAGCCGAATCCTGCCCGAGCTGACCAATATGGCCGGTGTCACCCAAAACTCGTTTCACATCTACGATGTGTGGCGGCATACGGTGGAATCACTGAGATATTTACCGGAAACTGCCTCGCTTGCGCTTCGGCTGGGGCTGCTTTTTCATGATGTGGGCAAGCCGGTAACCCGCACCGAAGATGAGCGAGGGGTCCATTTTTATGGCCACCAGTGCGTCGGCGCGGTGATGGCGCAAAAGGCGCTCCGTCGGCTCCGATTTCCGGGTGATACGGTGCAGGCGGTCACCAAGCTGGTTGATCTGCATATGCGGCTGGGAGAGTATCGGCCGGAGTGGTCGGAGGGGGCGGTTCGGCGCTTGATCCGATCGGCCGGCCCTCTGCTGGATGACCTCTTCATGCTGGCCGTTTGCGATATGGCGGCCGCAAATCCGGATGCCCCCAAAACTGATCTACCTGCCATCCGCCGGAGAATTGAGCGGGTGAACGCGGAGGCCGACGCATTGCAGATACAAAGTCCGCTGGATGGGAACGAGATTATGCAGCTTACCGGCGTTGCTAGCGGCCCGAAAGTCGGAGAGATGAAGGGCTTTCTGCAAAATGAGGTGATGGAGGGTCGGCTGCAGCCAGGCGATAAAGAGAGCGCCATCCGTCTCCTGCTGGAGCATTTCTCCACCCGCCTCATCGCCGATGATTATTAATAGGGACGTTAAATATTAGACATGATCTCCAATTGTGCTTAAAGTGTTACCTAAGATGAGATTACTTTTCCAGATC
>JAKBZR010000010.1 GCA_021842405.1 bacterium | reverse complement strand
GGGGAATGCTGGGGTGGGCGCGAACAAAAATCACTCCCGCAAAACTGAACTCTTACGGCAAAACTTGGTGCTTGACAAAAATCATAGAATCTTCCCCCTCTCAGGGGGAAGGGATTCGGACTGGGTTTTGGCGATTACTACGTCGCACCCCATCCTTTCCTTCCACCTTAAACTTGTCCTACTCTCTTCCTCCTCGCAACCGTTCCGTGCTCCTTCCCCCTCCTAGGGGGAAGGTCGGGATGGGGGTCAAGGCACACCGCCCTGTAACACCCGCCGAAATTGCCCGGAGAACTGAACTGTTACGTCAGTGCGAGGGGTTTCAGTTCTGTGGGTTCCCGCTTTCGATATCCCCTCTCAATGTGTGAAGCGGTGGATTGGACGGTTGGCTTGAATCCGGATGGATTCCCGCCATCCACTCCACTGGAGTGGAGCCATGCGGGAATGACGAGCAGGACGAAGCCCTAAAGTGCGTGGTGCCGATCAATGCTGCCGCAAATTATTTCCATGAAGCTGAACTCTTACATAGGATTGCGTTTCCATTGAAAACGACCTATACTTGAGGCCAAAATAATAAGCGCATTCCGAAGTAAGAGGGAAATGCTGGAAAGGAAAGGCCGATGTCAGCACTAACGAGGAGGGAGTTTCTTGCCGGCGCCGCTTCGATGGCCGCGCTAAAAAGCAGGCCCCGTGTCCGTACTCCCTATCCACCCCCGAAGCACCGTGCGCCCGTTCTCATCGGATATGGCGTGGTCAACCTTTGGCACACAATTGATCCCACGAAACTGGCCGGCCTGCTTTATTCCGCCGGGTGCACGCTGACTGAGATTGAATACGTGGCATGGTTTAACCAGGCTGCCAGAAAAGGTGAGTCCGTTGAAACCCACGTGGAGATAGCCCGCCGATTCGTAGAGGCGATGCGCAAGCGCCGTATTACGACGCTCATTTCTTTAGTCAACTGGAACGCGAGTGCTCTGCGCCAACAAAGCGATGACTGGTTCCGTGCGCGTCTCAAAGAGATCATTCAGCACATCGGGACCGAAGGGGTGGTTCTGATGGGAGTCTCCGAACCCGACAGTAGGGAAGAAGGAAAAGCTTACCGTTGGATGCGCTACGCCTTGGAGGAGTGGAAGGGGTTGAAGGCGGCCAACGGTGACGGCGGGCGAGGGGACCCAAAGGTGGGAGGGTTCGATTATGTGGATTGGCACCATTGTGGGGATTTCAACGAAAAAACAGTGCGCTTGACGACCGCTGGTAAGCCGACCATCAACAATACCGACTGCGGGCCGGTGATCAACCCCGGTCCAGATCGGGCGCGGGCAATGGCACGCGCTGCGCTCAGCCGCAAAGCCCATTTCCATATCTACGGTTACAAAGACAGCGCCATTGATGAGAAGGTCATCTCTACTTTGGGGGAGGAGATACAACGCTTTTCAGCCTGAGATGCCTTATGAACCATCGGAGGCAGGAACATGCTGCTAAGAGTAACCCTATTTCAATAAATGGTAGGATTGGAAGCGCAACCAAACTTGGTGTCCCACCATCTTATTATTATGCATAGGTGGATGTAGCAGTATCAAACGACTTTTTCAACAACCTCATAGGGTAATTCATCGGTCAATTGATGCTCGTTCATAGTGGGGATCATCATTCATTACTATCGAAAAAGGCCAGCATTGAAAACAGGGCTAAGTCATAGGCAAGCAATCTTCGGATAGGGAATGACTGACAGCTCCCATACATCGAAAATGATCATTGAGATCGGGGAGAATAAAATGGGCGGCCGAGCAGTTCCGATCCGATTGGCGGGCAGGAGAAGCGGATTTACGCTCATTGAGTTGCTTGTTGTTATAGCTATTATTGCTATACTGGCCGCTCTGATTTTTCCGGTATTCGCGCAGGCCAGGGAAGCGGCTCGCCGCATTGAGTGCCTTTCCAACATGCGGCAGGTTGGGACCGCAATTGACCTTTATCTGCAGGATTACGACGACACATTTCCAATGAGCCGCTTCCCCGATCAATATCATCCGCTCACCGGCTGCACCTCATCTTCACCCAACTCGCCACCGGAGGATGGTCTACAGGGCAGCAGTGTAAACTGGAAGCGGGTTGTTTTCCCCTACATCAAGAGCATACCGGTATTTCAATGTCCATCCAACTCCTACGCTTGGTATGTGGGCGGATATAACAGTGCGCCGGGAGATGAGACCAATGCGTTTTACCCTAGAACGGAATGGCTTCCCGCTTCGTATGCTTACAATGGGAGTTTCTTTCACGAGGCGGTGCCGGCATGCTGGTATGGAGAGCGATGGGTGCGACCGCGCTATTTAGCGGAGATCAATGATCCATCGAATTTGATTTTACTATTGGAAAGCCGGGAATCCTACCCCGATCTGGGGGATTGGTTCATACCCAATCGCGGTCCGGATGGTGGCTCGGAGGGGCCGTTCCAATCGCATAACGGCGGCTGTAACTGGCTGTTCAGCGATATGCATGCCAAGCACCTGAAGCTGGCCGCCACCTGCGAAAATCACATGTGGACCGAGCAGTATCCGGATGGCACCGATGGATGCGCCTTATTGAACGAAATGGCGGATGAGTACCGATAATTATCTTCGTATTCCGGCGCCTAAATGAACAACGGACAATTCGGAGTGAGCATTTTTAACTCTAGTGGTGACCCACCATGAATCAATCGGAGCGCGTTGAGCTTGAAAAATGGATTGAATTAGCCTGGGATAAAGCGATAGAACTGGGGTTAAACCCCTTCCCAACCCACTTCGAGGTAGTGCCCGATCACATTATCTATGAGCTTGGGGCATACGGTTTGCCCGCCCGCTTCTCACACTGGACTTTCGGCCGCGACTACCACCGTCAAAAAACCAGTTACGAGTACGGCCTGTCTCGTATATATGAGATCGTCTTTAACACCAACCCCACCGAAGCCTTCTTGTTGGAGAGCAACTCACTGATTTCGCATAAGCTGGTGGTCGCCCATGTGCTCGGCCACTCCGATTTCTTCCGAAATAACCTCTACTTTGAGCAGACCGATCGGCAGATGGTTGAGAAGGTAAGGCTGCACGCGGAACGGATTCGCGGATATGAAGCGGAGCTGGGAACGATGGAAGTTGAAGATTTTGTTGACCGTGCGTTAACCATCGAGCAGCACTTCGATCCATCGGTACACCTTGATCAGACCGATACGGATGCTGAAATCAAGAAATCCCATTCGGAATACGAAGATCTCTGGAGATTGGGACAGGAGCAGGGAAGCGAATCAATGATGAAAAAGGACGCTTCCCGCAAACTACCGTCTCGACCCCACACCGATTTGTTGCGCTTTATCGCCGAGTATGCTCGTGATATGCGGGATTGGCAGCGCGATGTTTTACAGATCGTTCGTGAGGAGATGATCTACTTTTATCCTCAAATGCGGACGAAGATCATGAACGAGGGCTGGGCGAGCTACTGGCATGAAAAGATTTTAAGCGAGCTTCCCTTGAGCAGCGACGAGCACTTGGAGTTCCGACGAATGCACGCATCGGTTTTATCGGCCGGATCGCGAATGTCAATGAATCCCTACCACGTCGGTTACCAAATATTGAAGGATATCGAGCGCCGGTGGAACGGCGAGCTGAATTCGGAGGATAGTGAGGAGGATTGGCGGGGCGAGAAAGTGACCTATAGCGGCGCCAGCGGCCTCGAAAAAATATTTGAGGTTCGCCGCTCCGAATCCGATGTCTCGTTTTTACGCAAGTACTTAACCGCCCGCTTGGTACGGAATCTCGATCTTTACACCTATCACCTGGAGGAGGAGAACGGTGAGCTTCGATGGGTGGTAACCGATACCGACTGGCGCCACGTCCGTGATGCATTGGTGGATGGGATGACCAATATGGGCGTACCAGTGGTGTGGGTCGAGGACGGGGATTATCAGCGGCGGGGCGAGCTATTTTTACGGCACGCTCACGATGGCAAAGACCTGGATGCCGATTACACCTCCCGCACCCTGCGCGCCATCGAATCGCTCTGGGGGCGGCCGGTTCACCTTGAGACAGTGGTGAATGGTGAAAAAGTGATGATCAGTTGCACCGACAACCAACTCAGCCAGGTCGCCGTTTAACCGATTGAGATTTTTATTCTAATCGCCCCATCACCGAGCAAGATTGATTGGAGCATTGATACCGTTTCCCCTCTGGAATTATCCGTGAATCGGCGCTCTTAGTTTGAGCCTTGAAGGTTGACTTGCGCCGAATTCGTCGCTTATACTGAAGGCAACGAAAAGTCCACCGGCCGGAGCGGACAGTAGCGAAAGCCGGATGTGAGATTTCAATTCGTGTAAAATTTTCAAGGGGTGTATGAATGATTACAAAACAGGAGAAGGAATCGGCCATTACGAGGACGCTGGCCTATCTGGATCAGGCCGGCATCGTGCTCACACCGGATGAGAGGCAAAAGATCGAGGTCGCCGATTTCGGACTGTCCGAGCTGGAAAAGAGCGGTTTGGAGCTGCTGACCTATGTGAACACCGATCGTTGCTGCGCCAAAGAGCTGGTGATCTTCCCGCACCAAACCTGCCCCGAACACTGCCATCCACCGGTGGACGGCGATCCGGGAAAGGAAGAGACGTTTCGCTGCCGGTGGGGCGTGGTGTATCTTTTTGTTTCCGGTGAGCCGACCCCCAATTCCCATGCCAGACCGCCGGCCGGTTCCGAGCCGTACTATACCGTGTTTCACGAGATCGAGTTGCGTCCAGGCGATCAATACACCCTTATGCCTGGGATGCGCCACTGGTTTCAGGCCGGAGACGAAGGGGCGGTCGTTTCGGAGTTTTCCACCCATAACACCGATGAAAACGACATCTTCACCGATCCGAGGGTGGAGCGGATTACGCGGGTATCCGGTTAGCGCTTGATCCTTGACTCATGGATGGGTGTAGAGATCATCACACCATCCGAATAAATGATTTGAACATACCACTCGAAATCGTCCCGAACCGGCAGCGTAATCCGGTATCTCCCCTTTTCGCCCTGTATAGGGTAAACCTGCCATTCCTGAGAAGGGCCGGTTGAGGCGCTGTGGGTCGTATACAAGAAGAGGTGGGAAGGGGATACATTCCCTTGCGGATTAACCTGGATCGCAATCCCTGATTTGCGGGTGTAGCTCGAACAGGTTACAACGGGAAATGGCGATCCCTTTGCCATCAGCCAGTAGTCCAGCCATTTTTTCACGGCGGCAGCAAAATCGAAGCGGGGACTGATATTGGCAGGCAGATCATCATTTAACAAAATTAAACGCTTGTCCCCACCGATTTGCCGGTAGGTCTCAGTCACCGCATTGGGGTAGAGCAGCCGATTATTCACCTCATCAATCATAAGGGTTGCGGCGTGAATCTTGTCGGATTGACCGCCCGGATCCAGCCATTTGCGCCAGATGAGGGATTCGCTTTTCGGCAGTTGGTTAAGGGTGCTCATCCAGGCGCTGCCGAGCTCGAAATGGCCGCCTCCGTCAATCAGCGCCGCCGCCCGAAACTCGCCACCTGCCAGCTCATCGGCCCTCATTGCGGCGACTGCAGCCCAGCCGGAGCCGACAATAGCAATCCGGTTGGGGATGACCTCCAATCGTGTTTTCAGCCATTGTACTGTTTTGAGGCTTTCCATCGTCCAGCGCCAGAGCAGCGAATTGCGCCCACCGGAATCAAACCGAAAAACGGAAGCGGCAAGTCCTTCGTTCCCGATCGAACCGGTTGGCGAAGGTGCATTACCCTGGTTTAAATTCTTCAGGTTGGGCGTTGCCACAACGTAACCATCCCGCACCAATCGCCTTGATTCTTGCTCTATATCGTTTCCCTGGATTGAGGAGAGGAGCAAGATCGCTGGGTGTTGGCGCACATCGTTGGGCCGGTAGAGCGTCACCTCAAACTGAAACGGCGCTCGGTGAGGCGCGGTGGCTGCTAGGCGGACTTGCTCAATGACGATGGAATCTTCCAGCGTTCGGGATAGTACCCATTTAACTTCAGGTTGGTGATTGAAAATCGGCCCGGAAAAAGGATTTGGAGTCGCCACCGCCGTTGCTGATAGGCCGTAAAACAGAATGGTGGTTATGAAAACGATGGTATTTCGAGTTCGTATCAACGGTCAATTCCCCTATCTGCGAACGGCGCCCCGTCAACATCGGCGGACCGGCGCTTCGATGATGGTTGCTCCAATACTGACTCCTTTGGATTTTATGAACAGGTGATTGCCATTTGTCCGGTTCTCATGGCGGACGTATCCAAGGGCGATCAATGAGTTCAGTATAGGCGATTCGCTCACACTGGTCACCCAACCGACCGGATGGTCGGTGGTAGCCGCAGCTATAATCGGATCGCGATGCTCCGGCGCACGATCACCTTCGATACTCAATACGGTAATCGCTCGATTGGTGTGACCCCGCGCCCGGATTCGGGCTATCACCTCCTGGCCGATATAACAGCCTTTCTTGTAACTGATATGAGTTTCACCCAGCCCCGCTTCGATGGGAAGGATGCTTTCATCCATATCCAGACCGTACAGCGGGATGCCGGCTTCAATGCGCAGCGCGTGATAAGCCTTGCACCCGACCGACTGGATGCCGACCTTAGTCAGTGCTCGCCAGAGCTCAGCGGCACGATCCGATGCGACAAGGAGATCAGTGCCGCCGCTGCCGGTTCGATCCATTGGAAATGCCTGCACGGCGGATAGATCGTTCAGTTCGGTGATTACCTGCTTGGATAGTGGCCCTTGAACCGATATGATCGTCCAGTTATCCGATTCATCGCCGATTTCGACATCTTCAGTAATCAAGAAATCGTTGAGGTACTGCTGAATTTTCGATAATCGGCTTAACGGCACCACCAACAATAGGTGATCAGGATGCGCAACGACCGTGATATCGGCAAGAAGGTGACCGGTGGAGTTAAGCGCACATGCATGAACGTACGGGGCGCCGTTTGAAAGCGGCCACAGGTCATTGCTCAACAAATTGTGAAGGAAAGGAACGGCATCCCTGCCAAACGCGGAGAGATATCCGAGATGAGGCAAAGTGAGCAGACCGGCCTTGCGGCGGATGGCGTGATATTCCAGCAGCCAATCGCCATAATCGCTCACGGTGTCGTCCGCGTTAAATCGTGCGCCGCTGATTGCTTGCTCTTTAATTAAAACAGCATCGGACATAGCCAGGGATTGGTCGCCATCTGGGTAAGGGTCACGAAACAGGTGCGTTGGTCCTTAAGAACCTGAATCGTTTTTACAAACGAATCGATGCAATCCGTACTATCCTTGCAAACCAAGACATAGGCGCGCATACAGGCCTCTTTTTCCAGCAGAAGCTCCATATCGGGCCAGCTCGTGGTGAGATAGCCGGGCCGTTCCTTATAGGTCGCAACCGGCGAGATTAAAAGCTGGGCATTTCCTTCGACCAGTAGATTATCGTAGGATGGGTGATAGGTTTGGGTTGGGGCTTTATCCCATCCCACATGGCGCTCAGCCGGTACATTCGGTGTGGCCGAAGCGTCCACCAAAATTCCGATGTCTTCCAATGCTTTAATATCACTGGCGATCAGCTCACCATAGGTTGCCCGAAATGAGGTGGGCTTGAGATGACCCTGTTTGAGCACGTCTTTTCCCAGTCGGATCAGGTTTGCTCTATGATCGGGGTCAGCAATGTAGCCATTGTTATTTTCAAAGGTGACTTGAAGGCCGTACTCGTGCCAGGATGGTATGCGATGGAAATACTCGGTGTGATACAGCTTGATATTTGCCATCGGCTCGTGTTCCGACACGTTAATCAACCAGGTAAGTGGTACGATCTGATCTTCGGCCACCTTCACCAGATCGAGAGTGAAGCATTTCTCGGAGTTGGCGGCGTCGCATTCAACGGTAATAGCTACGATTGGCATCATTTTCCTCCTTGGCCCGCAATTGAGCGTCCATTCAAAAAGCGGGCTCAGCTCGAATCTAAGCAGCTTGATGGGCTGCTATTTCGAGGATTCATCGTTGAACTCCTGCAAATCTTTCACATTTTCATCAGAGCGTTTTGCTACATAGAACACGCGGTCGGATTTGGGACCTGGCTGTAAAAAAGTGTAAGCCTGATAGGTTTCAATGGGAAAAAACCCGGCTGCTTTTAACATACTCAATATTTCATCTTCACGGTACGCGTATTGCCAATGCTCCTCATAAAAATTGCAGTCTCCTTGCCGCTCATGGAGTTGAAACTCCATCTCAATTCGGCATAGGCGTGTGTCGGCGTCAAAGCTGCTGCGCCAGCGGTATCGCAACGGTGCGTTGGCTGAAGTTTGGGTTTGGTCGAACATTCGAGTGGCGAGCGCGTATTCGGTATTGAGGTCAAAAATGAACAGGCCGCCCCTTTCCACCAGGTTCGATACCCGCTGGAACGCCTGTCTCAATCGGGTCGGTTCAAGAATGTAGTTCAGGCTGTCAAAGAGAGAGACGCAGATTTGAAACGACTCTTCCGGAATGTCGAGATCACAAGCGTCCTGGCAGTAAAATCGGGCACTGCTCCGTGATTTATGGGCTTTCTCTTGCGCCACCGCTATCATATCGGGGGAGATGTCCACGCCGATCACCTCATAGCCGGTCCGCTGAAGCAGAAGGCTAACGGTTCCGGTTCCGCATGCCAGGTCGAGGATCCGCCGGGGTGAAGCATCAAAGCGTTGAAAGATTTGTTGAAGGTAGTGTACCCACATCGAGTAGGGGACGCCTCGCATCAAGAGGTCGTAGTGAGGGGCGATCTCCACAAATTGAAGCGGTTTTTGCGGGTTCATTACAGACTTTTGTGGCTCCACTTTACATGATTTCGTTCCGCTAAAATACATAATCCGTCCAGCGCCAGGAATGGATCAATCTGCTCGATGGTGCGGCTTTCTTTCGCGATCAGTTCAGCCAAGCCACCGGTTGCAATGACGCGAGCGCTGCCCTTCAATTCAGCCTTTATTCGCTCGACCAATGCATCAACCTGGCCGGCAAAGCCATATAGAATTCCGGACTGCATGGCCTGTGGAGTGGTGTGCCCAATCGCATGCGGTGGAGCAACGAGATCAACCCGATAAAGCCGGGATGCCAGGCGAAAAAGAGCTTCGGTTGAGATACCGATCCCGGGTGCAATGGCGCCCCCGAGATAGTCGCCGTTTTCAGCCACCACATCAAAAGTGGTGGCAGTGCCGAAATCCACCACGATGCAGGGGCCGCCGTATTGGGCGTAGGCGGCAACGGCGTTTACCAGGCGGTCGGCGCCCACATCGGACGGGGGATCGTAGTGAACGGCGAAGCCGAATTCCGTATCCGGCCCCACAAAAAACGGTTCCACCCCAAAGTAGCGAATCGAGAGCTGATGCAGCACCTCGTTCATCGTGGGAACAACGTTAGAGATGGCGATCGCCCTAATTTGATGAATTGCGATGTGCCGGTGCTCAAGGAGGTGCTTGATCAGGATGCCGTGTTCGTCGGCGGTGCGATCCCGATCGGTACGGATTCGCCAATCCGCGATGCGATCGGCGCCCTCATAAACGCCCAGCGAAATATTGGTATTGCCGATATCGAGTGCCAGCAGCAATCCATCTCCTCAAGCTAAGATTTACACATAGCTGCGATGGGTTCACGACCACAATAGTTTCAAGCAAAATTCAGCAAAATTCATTGAGATGGAGCGCCCAGCTCAGTGACCAGCAATTCGCAGAGTGAGTTCACCACTTCCTGAACCACATCAGGATCGGTTCCCTGGGCCATCACGCGGATAACCGGCTCAGTACCACTGGGGCGGACCGACAGCCAATCCGGACATCCCAGCTTTTCTTGCGCTCCAAGAATGGCGCGCGATATTTTAGGGTGTTTATCCCAGTCCAAACGCTGAGAGACCCTCACATTTTTCAGCAATTGGGGATACTGCTCTACCACCGAGGCCAACTCCGAGAGCGGGCGCCCGCTCCCCACCGCTACATCGAGCACCTGCAACGCGGTTAAAATTCCGTCTCCGGTCGGCATTAAGCTGCGAAAAAGGATGTGGCCGGACTGCTCACCGCCAATCAGAGCGCCGGTTCGGCTCATTTCGGCGGCCACGTATCGGTCACCGACGTTGGTTCTAATCAGACCGATGTGATGCCTTTCCAGCGCCTTTTCCAAGCCCACGTTACTCATAATAGTCGCAACAACCAATCGTGGGGAAAGCTGTTCCTGACGCGCCAGCTCGATGGCGCAGATCGCCATCAGGCGGTCACCGTCAATTATATGTCCCTTTTCGTCCGCCATGATGACCCGGTCGCAATCGCCATCCAGCGCCAGACCCGCCAGTGCGTGCTGTTTCTTCACCGCTATGCACATTGCTTCAGGATGGGTGGAACCGCAGTCCCGGTTAATATTAGTGCCATTCGGTGAGTTTGAGATCGGGATGACGTCGGCGCCGAGATCGCTGAAAATTTGAGGAGCGATCTCGAAGCCAGCCCCATTGGCGCAATCCACGACGAGTGACATCCCCTTCAGCGGGAATTGACTGGTGGATTTGAGGTGACAGGCGTACTTGATGAGCAGTTCAGGGTTATCCTTAACCCGACCAATCCGATCTTCCACCGGCAGTGAGAGATGCTCCAGATTCCCCAACTCCGTTTCGATCTCGCACTCCGTTTCATCGGGAAGTTTGCCGCCCTCCGGGCCTAAAAATTTAATCCCATTGTCGTCAAATGGGTTGTGGGATGCGGAGATTACGGCGCCTGCGCAAGCGCCGACGGTGCCGGTGATATAGGCGACGGCTGGAGTGGGTGCAATGCCGATCCGAATGGCAGTTGCTCCCATCGAGGCTAAGCCTGCGTTCAGCGCGCTTTCCAGCATGTCACCCGAGAGTCGCGTATCACGCCCTACAATTATGGGCTGGTTATCAGAATGACGTCCTAGCACCGTGGCGGCCGCCATGCCGAGCCGAAGCGCGAACTGGGGCGTTAAATCGAGATTCGCCTTCCCTCTAACCCCATCAGTGCCAAAATGAACTCTTTTGTTCACGAGGTTCCTTTTGACACTTTCACTTTAGAAGGGCGTAAGACGCGGGAATGGATCATGTAACCGCGCTCCAACTCCTCCATCACGGTCTGGTCGGGTTGATCGGTGGTTTCAACGTGAAACACCGCCTCGTGCATGGCGGGGTCAAACTCAGCGCCAACCGCCTCAATCGGAGTGACCCCCATTTGGCGCAGCACCTCCTGCATCTGCCGGAGCGTTAACATGACGCCGGTGTGCAAGGATTCGAACTTCTGACCGACCTTTTCATCGCCGGTTTCAGCCGAATTTTTCATCACCTCGGATGCGGCCAGTGCGCGTTCAAGGTTGTCCAGTATCGGCAAAATGTTCAGTATCAGCTCACGGTTCGCAGACTGAATGTTCTCTTTTCGCTCTTCGGCCGACCGCCGTCGGAAGTTTTGAAATTCGGCCAGCGTGCGCAAGTATTGATCGTGCTCAGTAGCCGCTTGCTTTTTGGCATCCTCAAGCTCCTGAATGATCGCTTCATACTTCTCCTGGGACAGGACGATTTGCGGTACCGTCTCCTCCTCAGCAGCAGTCGGCGTTTCGGCGGGAGCAGCTATTTCCGGTTCGATGCTCTCTTCCGGTAATTCGGTTGAAGCCTGCGTTTCCGCCGGTGCAGCGTTGTTAGCTACCGGCTCTTCTCGGTAGCCATCTTCACTGACGGTGATTTTCTTTCGCATGGGTATCGTACACACTCCTTAATCGGTTCAAATCGGGTATTCATCATTGGCAAGGCGGGCGGGGCAAACAGTCTTCCGTTTATTGCAGATACACTTCGGTCAGCAAGTCGCTGAGGTGGTGCGCGATAAAATCCACCGCCGAAATCGTTTTTTTGTATTCCATTCTGGTCGGGCCGATCACTGCCAGGTATCCGGCCGGCCGGTTTCCGATCGTGTATTGGGCTCCAACCACGCTGCAATCTTTCACCGCATCAACCGCTGCCTCGGACCCAATCAGAACGGAAACGCTGTCACCGGCGATAAACCGTTTCAAAAGTTGAAGGATTACGGCGCCCTGCTCCAGCAGGCCGAGAACGGCGTCCAACCGCCGTATATCTTGAAACTCAGGCTGGCGAAGCATTAAATTGGTTCCTTCCAACAGCAAGCGGTTATCATCCAGCCTATTTAAGACCGATAGAATCTCGTCCTTCAATTGCGAAATTAAAGGGGCAAAGATCGCGAGCCGGAGCGGTGGTTCAATATGGGTGATGTTTGCAATCTGATTGAACGGCATATCGCTCAGTTCTTGAGTTAACCAATTCGCGATCTCCTGGAGTCGGGATGGGGACGGTATCTCTGCCACGTTCAAGCTGCAATGCGTCACCTGCCCGCTGCTAAGTAAAAGGAAAATAACTAAGTGGTGCGATCCGGCGGTAGAGAGATAGACATGCCGCACCGTTATTTGATCCATGTCCGGCTGGCTGGCAATGGTTGGGTAGCTCGTTAACTCAGACAAAATACGGCAAGTGTGAATCAAGATATTTTCCAGTGTGGCGCGATCAGCTAGCTTTTGCAGCAAATAGTGCGATGGTAAATCGAAATCTTTTTTTACATCAATAAGGGTGTCCACGAAGTAGCGATAGCCCAGGTCAGACGGAATGCGGCCCGCGCTCACGTGCGGTTGCTTCAGATAGCCAAGATCGGCCATCTCGGCCATTTCACTGCGGATAGTTGCCGGCTTCACGCCGAAATCGTAGTGAGCGACAAGCCATTCCGATCCGATGGGCTCCGCGGTGGCAATATAGTCGCTCACCACCGCATGGAGTATCCGGTCCTTCCGGCTATCCAGTTGATAGAGTGTATTGGTGCGATTGGTGCTCATTTTGTATGTATAAAGTATATCGGGTTTAGAGATGGGGTGTCAAGCCGAAGATCCCAGTATCTCGATACGACGAGCGACCTGGTGCAGCTCGATCAGTCCCGTTATGAGTGAATCCAGGCGATCGAGCGGGAACATGGTAGCAGGATCGGATTTGCCTTGATCGGGCTTGGGGTGGACCTCCATAAAAAGCGCATCAATCCCGACCGCCACTGCGGCGCGGGCTAGATGGGGGATAAACTCCCGTCGGCCGCCGGTAGCGGAGCCCAGCCCGCCCGGTTGTTGGACGCTGTGGGTGGCATCGAACACAATCGGACGACCGAGCGAGCGCATGATCGGCAAGGAGGTAAAATCAACCACCAGCGAGTTGTAACCGAAGGAGGCGCCCCGCTCAGTCAGTAAAATGTTCTGGCAACCGAATTGTTCCAGTTTATCAACCACGTTTTTCATATCCCAAGGGGCCATAAACTGCCCTTTCTTCACATTTACCGCACGTCCGGTTTGAGCGGCCGCCACCAGCAGGTCGGTTTGCCGGCATAGAAATGCGGGTATTTGGAGCAACTCCACCACTTCAGCGACCGGCTTAGCCTGCCAGCTTTCATGAATATCGGTGGTGACCGGTATGGAGTATTTTGAACTGATCTCGGCCAGAACTTCGAGCCCTTTATCCATTCCATGCCCGCGGAAAGAGTCGGCGCTGCTCCGATTGGCCTTATCGAAGGAGGCCTTAAAAATAGTGTGAATACGGTGCTGTTTAGCGATCTTGCAGACCGCATCGGCCACCTCGAAGCACAAATCCCGGCTCTCAATCACGCAAGGCCCGGCAATAAGGGTGATGGCGGTATCGGGAGCGCCGATTTTCCAGTCCCGTATATGAGCGGGTACAAATTTCACGGGGATGCCTCTTTCATAAAAAAATTCGGAAGGAGTTCAGTTCGGTAGGTAATTTATGTAGCAGACCCTCACTCCCTGCCTGCCGCCAGGCAGGCAACTCTTTTCCCAATCCTGGTAGAGGGCTGGGGAACGAGATTGCTTCGCGTCGCTCGCAATCACACCCCCTTGTGAGGGGCCGAAAATCATTCCCATAAAACTGAACTCATTCAAAATTCGCGATGGGTTGACTGAACATTTTCGAATATGCTATTATAGCCACAGCAGTAATTTATTACGCAATGCGATGAAGAGGAAAGTATCCGACTTGCTTCAGTTTCAGAGAGCCATCGGTTGGTGCGAGATGGCAAGGGCGGTTGGAGAAGCTCGCCTCAGAGTAGTTTCCCTGAAATCTAAGGATCTGGTTGAGAGTAGGGGATGCCGGGAGCGCCCGATATCGCGCCGAAAGTGGACCGTTTTTCCTCATAAAACGGGAAAAGGTCTACAAGGGTGGTACCACGTGAGGCTAGCCTCTCGTCCCTTGGGTGGACGAGGGGTTTTTTGTTATGAGGGCTCATTCCGTTGCGAATACCAAATCAGAGATGAGATGGCTGGTTGAAATGTTGAGGATTCCATTTCTGATCCGCAAAGGATGATGAGGTGGTTCCCCAACTGGAACCAGAGAGGAAAGAGCATTGAGAAAATGGCTAAATGCGGGGTTGTTGCTGGGTGTCGTGCTTGTTTTAAGCGGATCGGCTTCAGCAAAAAGCCCACAAAAGTCGCCAAGCTTCTATGGTGAAGCACGTACAACCGGCACTGTCGGCAACCAATCGAGGTCTATTGTAACCAAAATGTGGTTCATCAGCAATACGATGTACCGTGCTGACCAGGTTGAGGGGCCTAACACGATGATTCGGATCGAAAACGGAACAAATGTATGGCTCCTCGATCCTAAAACTCATGAAGCTCATCACATCTCGTTGCCGGCTAACATCTATGATCACATTCGAGGCCAAAGTAATGTGTTTGGAAATGAGCTGGTAGGCCTAAAGAGTGCCGGTGTCAAAAAGATCGGCGTCGAAGTGGTGGATAAGGTGCAATGCGTGCATTACCAGTCTACTGTTCAAGGACTAACGGTTAACCTCTGGACTATTCCATCTCAGAGAAATAGAACATTGAAGGTGGTATCGGATGGGAAGGCCGGCCCCCAGCAGATTCCGATTCATCTGGTTACGGTCTATCAAAATTGGAAGTGGAACATTCACGAACCGGCTACCTATTTCAAGCCGCCGGCAGGGTACAAGGTGGTCGAGATGGCACTGCCAATGATGCCTGGTCCGCCGGCCAAAAAATAAGTTTCGTGAGTATCCGGGGTTATGGAATTGGATGCCACCCGGATATTCGCCAAGCAATGATCGTCTATTACAGACAGTTAGGAGACACCCAGCCATGAAAATGTCGGGAGCGAAAATTTTGCTCGAATGTTTGCGTCGAGAAGGCGTGCAGCACGTCTTCGGGTACCCGGGAGGAGCCGTCCTTCCTATCTACGACGCGCTTTACGATTGCACCGAAATCGAGCACGTTCTCGTACGCCATGAGCAAGGGGCGGCGCATATGGCGGATGGCTATGCCCGCGCAACCGGCAAGGTTGGTGTATGCCTTTCAACCAGCGGACCGGGCGCAACCAATATGGTGACCGGGATTGCAACCGCTTACATGGATTCAATTCCAATGGTGGCGATCACCGGCCAGGTGCGAACCTCGGTCATTGGGAAAGATGCCTTTCAAGAGGTGGACGCCACCGGGGTAACGCTGCCGGTGACCAAGCATAATTTCCTGGTGAAGCGCACGGCTGATCTTCCGCGGGTCATCGCGGAGGCGTTCTATATCGCCCGAACCGGCCGCCCGGGCCCGGTGGTGATTGATCTGCCGCTGGATGTGAGCATTGATCAGATCGAATGGGATCCGGAGAGCTACACGCAGAACGTGGATATTCCGAGCTACCGGCCGAACACACGCGGTCATGAGCTGCAGATCAAAAAGGCGGCTCAGGCGATTGCGGAGGCGCAGCGACCGGTGCTTTACGTGGGCGGCGGCTGTGTGGCGGCCGGGGCGCAGATGGAGTTGACGGAGCTATCGGAGCGAACCAATATCCTGACCACCACTACGCTGTTGGGCAAGGGCTCCATTGACGAAACGCATCGGAACTCAATCGGCATGTTGGGAATGCATGGCACCGCCTACGCCAACCATGCGGTGAACAACTGCGATCTGTTGATTGCAGTGGGCGCGCGGTTCGATGATCGGGTAACCGGCAAGGTGGATCGCTTCGCGCCAAACGCGAAGATCATTCACATTGACATTGATCCGGCGGAGATCGGCAAGGTGGTTCAGCCGGATATACCCATCGTGGGCGATGTGAAGCTGGTGTTGCAAGACCTGTTGAAACATGTAAAGCCACGACCGTGGAGCTCCTGGAACGATCAAATTATGGAGTGGAAGCGGCTGTTTCCTCTCCTCTATCCGGATGATGGCAAGCTGTATGCCGAGTACATCATCGAGAAGATCGGTGAGGCGACCGACTGGAAGGCGATTATGACCACTGATGTGGGGCAGCATCAGATGTGGGCGGCCCAGTATTATAAAACCCGGCGAACCCGCCAATTTATTACATCCGGTGGATTGGGAACGATGGGCTATGGGATGCCGGCCGCGATCGGGGTGCAGAAGGCATTCCCTGATGAGACGGTGGTATGCCTATCGGGCGATGGCTCATTCCAGATGTGCACACAAGAGCTGATGACGGCATCCGTTTATGGCCTACCGATCATCGTGGCGATCATCAACAACCGGTCACTGGGGATGGTGCGGCAATGGCAGCATATGTTCTACTCTCAACGGTACAGCCATACCAATTTGGAGGCGTCTCCGGACTACGTAAGACTGGCGGAGGCGTATGGCGCGGTTGGAATGAGGGTCGCCCAACCGGGAGAGGTGGTTTCGGTATTGGAGAGAGCGCTGGCGGTTCGGGATCGTCCCACCGTCATTGATTGCGTGATTCCAACCGAGGAAAACGTCTACCCGTTCATCCCATCCGGTCAAACGGTGGAGCAGATGATGATTCGGAAAGACCTGGAGCAGTTGAAAGCAAAGGTTCATACCGACAGCGAAGTCTGGTCCTTCGCTGATGAGGAGCGAGTGTTGGAGCAGTACGTTGAGACGGTGGAGAAGAATCAGTAAAGGAGGGAGCGGGATTGGCGACGAACATCAGCACGGCAATGCTCGCACAGTTGCAGCAAAGACATACCATTACAGCGTTGGTGGAAAATCATCCCGGCGTCCTCGCCAGGGTATCCGGCCTCTTTGCCCGTCGCGGCTACAACATCGAATCGCTGGCGGTTTCGGTGACCGAGAATCCGGATATTTCACGGATGACGATTGTGGTCGGGGGCGATCACCTGGTATTGGAGCAGATCACCAAGCAGTTGCATAAGCTGATCGAGGTGATCAAAGTGGTGGACTATACCGAGCAGCCGGCGGTTGATCGGGAGTTGGCGTTAATCAAGGTGGGGGCCGAGCCACGGCATCGAAATGAGATCATGCAGATCGTCGAGATATTTCGGGGCCGGATCATTGACATGAGCGACAAAACATTTATCATCGAGGTGACCGGGGGCTCTGAAAAACTGGATAAAGTGGCTGAGCTGCTGGGCGCATACGGCATCAAGGAGCTGGTTCGTACCGGCATTATCGCGATGGCGCGCGGCCCGCGGACCGCTTGAGGCGGTGGGGTAGATGCAGGTTATCTACTGCATCTACCTATGAACGATAATGACCAATCCAACCCGTGAACTGATCAGTATGCACGCCATCAACCACCTTTTCGTGTTGCTGGTTTGGCTGTTGCCACTGACCGGGTTGCTGATCGGTGCTGGAATTGGGGCGGCGCGAAAGCGGATTCGTTTTTATGCCGGTATTGGGCTATTGATCGGTTCTATCGGTCCGCTGAACTGGCTGCTCTGGCAGTTTTATAACGGGATCACCAACCGAATGGGCATGGATACCGTTCGTAACCTGATCGTAAACTTGCTCGTTTTCGTTGGGATTGGATTGTTGGGTGGGGTGATCGGCGGCATGATCGGGCGGAAATTAACGAGCCAATCGAAGAGCCGGGTGAAATAGAATGGGTATGAAAGCAAACAGTAGCCACGAAACAATTGATCGAAGCTGGCGAGTCTGGCAGCATTCGGCGGTTGCCCAACGTTATACCGAAGAAAGAAGCGCGGCGCTGCCGGAGGTGCACACTCAGGATGAAGTGATGCTGAGATTAATCCCTTACCCGGTTGAAAAGCCAATCAGTGTGGCCGATCTTGGGTGCGGCGGCGGGCGCCTGCTGGAGTTGGTGCTGGGGGCCTATCCCAACGCCATCGGAGTTGGAGTGGATGGTTCACCTGCGATGCTGAAGGTTGCTCGGCAGCAATTGGCACAGTACCAGGAGAGGGTTCAATTCATCGAGACGGATCTATCACAACCGGATTGGCTCCAGATTCTGCATAAGCAGTCCTACCATGTCATCGTCTCCGGTTATGCGGTTCACCATTTAGACGATACGGCGAAGCGGCGCATCTATGAAGCGGTTTTTGATATTTTAAAGCCGGGCGGAATATTTATTCATGCGGAGCACGTGGCCAGCCTCTCTTCGCGAGGTGAGGAGCTGTTTGAGAGGGCTTATGCAGCTCGGTTGGCGGCATTCCGGCAGGAAAAGGGCCAGTCGGCCGATTTTAGCGAAGTTTATGATGAGCTCAGCGGGCGGCCCGACAAGGCGGCAAACCGGTTGATTCCGCTGGAGCGGCAGATGCAGTGGCTGCGCGAGATCGGCTTTGTGGATGTGGACTGTTTTTGGAAGTTTTTCGAGCTTGCCATTTTTGCGGGCAGCCGGCCGTATGAATAGATCGGTTCCATTATATTAATTCGGCAATATAATAACGCATAAGCTCTGCTTATACCGGCCCTGCAGTGAAGTCAACCGGCAGGAGCTAGGGGTGCAGGTTTTAATTACGAGGAAGGTCAGTTCGGCGGGGCCTCCCCCACGTACATTGGGGTGAAACCCTAAAGGTTTTAAAAACCTTTAGGGTTTAGGTTTAGGGTTTAGGGGATTGGTGCGTTGTGGGCGGCGCCGACAGGCAGAAGCGGTGAGGTTAGGAGAATTACGCTATAACATTGCCAAGTAATAACATGCACGTATTCAAAAGGAGGAAAAGTGATATCCGTTAGGGAGTATCTCGATCAATTACAAAAACTGCTCAATGAAATTCCGGAGACGTTTATCCAATCGCTGGTGGATGATCTGGAGGGGTGCTGGCGCGATGGCAAGCGGGTTCTATTGATGGGCAACGGCGGAAGCTCAGCGAGCGCTTCCCACATCGTGAATGATTTGCAAAAGTGCATCGCGCTGGAGAGCGGGCGAGCCTTGAAGGCAGCCTGCCTGTCCGATAATACACCTCTACTCATGGCGTGGGCGAATGACACCGATTACAACAACATCTTTACCCCTCAGGTGGAGGCTTGGGCGGAGCCGGGTGATGTGGTGATTGGGATTAGCGGAAGCGGCAACTCCGCCAACGTGCTGAATGGAATTGAGGCGGCGAACCGGATTGGTGCGATCACGTATGGAATGTGCGGATATAAAGGAGGGAAGCTGGCGTCAATCGTGCAAAAAAGTTTTGTGGTTTCGAGTGAGAGCATGCAGCAAATCGAAGATGTCCACATGGTGGTGCTCCACATCGTTTTTGTCCAGCTTCGCCAGCGATTGGCCCAATGAGCAACCAGCCGATTTCATTTATAAAGATAATAAATCCGGGCTTTTCCCGAAGAAAAATTAAGACCGCGCTATTTGATTTTGATGGAACGCTCTCGTTAATCCGGCAGGGATGGATGGATGTGATGGTCCCGATGATGGTTGAAGAGCTGCGGTCGGTCAACCCAAATGAAGACGTTGACAAACTGGCGGTCTCAGTTCGTGAATCGGTTTACCGGCTGACCGGCAAGCAGACCATCTACCAGATGAAAGAGCTGGCGGACCAGATCAGAAAGCGGGGAGCGATCCCGCTCGATCCGATCGAGTACAAGCACCGATACATCAAGCTGCTCTGGGATCGTATCGCGGGCCGTGTGGCAGGTCTGAACGAGGGCAGTATATCGCCGGAAGATATGATGGTGCCCGGCTCGATCAACCTACTGAAGGGACTGCGACAGCGGGGCGTGCGGCTTTATCTGGCCAGCGGCACCGATGAGCTGCCGGTTCAAGACGAGGCGGCGGCGCTGGGCATCAGCGAATATTTTGAGGGAATTTACGGCGCCCGGGAGGGGCAGCTCGATTTTGACAAGGATCAGGTCATCCGGATGATTCTGGAAGAGAACCGGCTGGACGGCTCGGAGCTTTTAGGGTTCGGCGATGGATTCGTGGAGATCGAAGAGGTGAAGAAAGCGGGCGGGGTGGCCATTGGGGTGGCATCCAACGAATCGGAGCGCAAGGGATGGGATGATTGGAAATGCCAGCGCTTGGAGCGAGCCGGCGCCGATCTGATCATTCCGGATTATCGGGAATCCGAGGGGCTGCTGTCATTTTTATTCGACGAGAGGGGCTAGCATTTTGCGTTATACCCGTTTTGATCGGAGTAAGCTTCATATAAAACCGCTTTCGGAGCGTCGGCATGACATGATCCTCGCCGATGTGCTGCCGTTAGATATGGAATTAGGGGAGATGCCGGATGAGCGGCTTGCCATCCTGGCCGCGCGAATGGCAGCCGCCAAAGATAGTGGGAGCGCGGTGATATTGATCATGGGCGCTCATGTCATCAAGGTAGGGATGAGCCGTTTCGTGATAGACTTGATGGAGCGAGGCTACCTCACGCACGTGGCGCTCAATGGGGCGGGCGTCATTCACGATTACGAGCTCGCACTGATCGGCGCATCCACCGAGAGCGTGGCTCGATACATTCGCAACGGCGAGTTCGGTTTATGGCGTGAGACAGGGGAGATCAACGACATCATTCGCGAAGGCGCCGTCCGCGGTGAAGGCGTGGGTGAGGCAATGGGACGCTATTTGTCCGAAACCCGGCCCCCCCATGTGGATATCAGCATCCTGGCGGCGGGATGGAGACTGGGCATACCGGTCACCTGTCATATCGCAATCGGTCAGGATATTACGCATGAGCATCCAAATTTTGACGGAGCGGCGGTGGGCAAGGCGACCTACGAGGACTTTCTTATCTTCACTGAATCGGTGAGCCGCTTGGAGGGCGGCGTAATGCTGAATGTCGGCACGTCGGTGATGGGACCGGAGGTCTATTTGAAAGCGCTCGCGATGGCGCGAAACGTAGCGCAGCGTAAAGGTGAGACCATCGCCCACTTCACGACGGTGGTTTTTGACCTGATTGAGCTAGGTGAGGATCTCCATTCAGAGGCGCCAAAATCGGATCCGCGCTACTACTACCGGCCATTCAAAACGATTTTGGTGCGGACCGTCAGCGACGGCGGCGAAAGCTTTTACATCCGGGCCGATCACCGGGAAAGCATTCCGCATTTGCGCCGCTTGTTATTGGAGCGAGAGAACATAACGGCGGAAAGTCCGAGCGCCACTCGATGAACGTCCGACAGACATCGCGGATTCAAGAGCTCATCACTGAGGAGAGACTGTACGAAATCCTAGGCCGAATGCGCCAGGTTAAAATCGCGATTGTGGGTGATTTTTTCCTGGACAAGTATCTGGTGATTGATCCATCCCGCAGTGAGGCTTCGCTGGAGACCGGGTTGGAAGCCTACCAGGTGGTGGAGACCCGCCACAGTCCTGGCGCGGCCGGAACGGTGGCAGCCAATCTCATTGCGATGGGCGTTGGCGCCGTGCATGCGGTTGGCTTTTGTGGTGATGACGGGGAGGGATACGAGCTTCGGCAGGGCTTGAGGCGGTTGGGGGTCAGCGATGAGCGGTTGATTACAATCGGTGCGGTTCATACGCCGACCTATATGAAACCGATGCGCATCGGCGCGGACGGCGCCGAGACCGAAATGAACCGGCTGGATCGGAAGAATTGGTGTCCTTTGAATCGAGAAGTGGAAGAGCGAATTATTCAGGCGATCTGCGAGATTGTGGCGATGGTAGACGGTATCATTATTGGGGATCAGGTTCAAGAGCGAAACCACGGTGCGGTGAGCGATAAGATTCGCGATGAGTTGAGCCGTTGCGCGAAAGAGCATGCGGATAAGATATTTCTGGCCGACTCCCGTATGCGGGTCGGAGAGTTTCGCTATATGAACGTAAAGCCAAATCAGCAAGAAGCTGCGAAGGCAATGAGTTACAAGTTCGCAAAGTCAAATGCGCATAACGATGAGCAGGCGGCTCGGTGCGGGAAAGCGCTCTCCGAGCAAGTGGAAGGTCGGGTTTTTTTAACGCTCGGTTCGGAGGGCATGCTGGTGATCGGAGGCGATTCAACAATACGGGTGCCGGCGGTTCCGGTGAGCGGCCCGATTGACATTGTGGGCGCCGGTGACAGCGCGGGGGCGGGCTTGATTGCGGCGTTATGCGCCGGTGCGACGCCGGAAGAGGCGGCGGCGATCGCCAACCTGGCTGCTTCGATTACCATCCGAAAGCTCGGCACGACCGGTACCGCCGACGCGGGCGAGATCATCGAGAGCTATGAGTTCTGCAGTGGGATGAAATTTTGAAAAAAATACACGAAATGGATCAACAAAGGAGATATAAATGCCAGTTAACATCTATTACGACAGCGACGCCGATCTGGATGTGCTTTCGGGGAAAAAAATCGCAATCATCGGTTACGGCAGCCAGGGGCACGCACACGCTCTGAACCTAAAGGACAGCGGCGTGGATGTTCGAATCGGACTGAGACCCGGCAAATCGTGGGAGCGGGCCGAGCGGGCCGGCCTACGGGTGCTGTCGGTAGGGGCGGCGGTTCACGAATCCGATATCACGATGATCCTCATCAACGATGAATATCAGGCTTCGGTTTATAAAGAGTTCATTCAACCGAATTTAAAGCCGGGCAGCGCGCTGGCATTTGCTCACGGCTTCAACATCCACTTCGGGCAGATCGTTCCACCGGAGAATGTGGATGTCTTCATGGTGGCGCCGAAGGCGCCCGGCCATCTGGTGAGGCGGGTCTTTACCGAGGGGCAGGGGGTGCCTTGCTTGATCGCGATCCATCAAAATCCGACCGGTCGGGCGAAAGATATTGCGCTGGCCTATGCGAAGGGCATCGGCAGCACCAGGGCCGGAGTGTTGGAAACGTCGTTCCGAGAGGAGACCGAGACCGACCTATTCGGCGAGCAGGCGGTGCTGTGCGGCGGCGCTACCTCGTTGGTCAAGGCGGGATTTGAGACGCTGGTAGCGGCCGGATACCAGCCCGAGATCGCCTACTTTGAGTGCCTGCATGAGCTGAAGTTGATCGTGGATTTGATCTACGAATCGGGCATTGCGGGCATGCGATACTCGGTTTCCGACACGGCGCAATACGGCGATATGACGCGCGGCCCGCGAGTGATTGACGAGCACGTGCGGGAGACGATGCGCGGATTGCTGCGGGAGATACAGACGGGCGCATTCGCGAAGGAGTGGATACTGGAGAATCAGGCGAATAGGCCGGTATTTCGCGCGATCGAGGCGCAGGAGCGGGCGCACCCGATCGAGAAGGTGGGCGCAGAGCTGCGCAAGATGATGACCTGGATCAAGCCGGCCGTTACTATGGATGAGGTCAAATCGGGGCACACCCAAAAGCAGGACGCCCAGAAGAAACCGGCGTAAAAGGACTCGGTGTTGAAATAGAGGCTGCGGTTCTATATGCCAGTCAGACCATTGAATTCGTTCGTGCTAAAATGGCCCAACCGGAAGCGGATTGAACATGCGCTTTGTCGTTGGCGCGAGAAAGTGTTGGAACAGCGAGCCGATATTCGACGAATAGGATTTTTCGGCTCGTATGCACGCGGCGATTGGGGTGTGGGAAGCGACCTTGATCTGATTGTGATTGTGGAGTCGTCAGAGTGCCTGCTTATTACACGCGCTGTCGGTTGGGAGACCGGTGATTTTCCGGTGCCGGTGGACTTACAAGTCTATACGGAGGCCGAATGGAGGGCGCTGGATCAGCAAAATCGTTTTATGAGGACATTAAATAATTGATATCGCAATGTTATTTCGAGCGGTATAATATAATTGTTATGTAAACTATTTGGCGCCCTCAGTAATATGTCGGCCTTTGCAGGGAAAAAGGAATCAAAAGGTAGTCCAATGAATGTAAACCGAGTTGGATTGGTGGGGGGATTAGGTTCTGCTATCAAGAGGATTGCTTTAGTCGTATGTGTAGTAGTTACTTTTGGACAGACAGCCGGCGCTTTCCAACAGGGTGTTGTTACACCAAAACACGACGCGATTATTCTTGCTTATATCAAGTCCCGTTGGTACCCAAAAGATAATTGGTTTGAGTTCATTCCGACTCGGTATCTTATAAAGGTAGGTATGAAACGTAGAGTAGATCATCGGTTGGGCAATCTGGTAAATGTCGCTTCAAACCAATTTAGTCTCAATATAAAACAGGGATACCCCGCCTATGGAGCTAAATTTCCCTATGTTGCCAGATTTTATCGAGATAAAAATGGGATTAGGTTAATATATCTTGGCGTCGAGGCTAATGAACAATTAGTTATTCTTTCAGCAATCAGCCGACATAGTGGAAGAAAGGTGAATCAAAATTGGTCTTTGCTTCACACCGAGTCTGACATAAGATTGGGAACATTAGAAAAAGCAATCTATTCTGCCCTTGGCAAGCCTTCGGAGATTGGGCGGTTAGGAAATTATAAAATTCTCTTTTACTTTGGGAAAGCACACTATGTCCACTACTTAAGTGGTAGACCATATTATGAAGGAGAGTGGTCGTCCTACGTCACAAAGAACGGGCAAGTAGTTGAATTGTGTTTGGATAATTGGAATAATTGGATCCATGGATGATACATACCCGTCAAAAATAATAAATGAGCCTGTCCGACAAACTCAACATGTAGACCGTTATAACGTAGGGTAATAGATGCATAAAGCGTAATAAATTCGTTATTTCATAGGTCAATGAAAAAACATATCTGGATCACAATTGCATCCGTTGCGTTGTTTTGTGGAAGTCTGACATTGTGCTGTTATGCGGATTCTCCCGCCGATCAGTGGGCGTCAATCGCAGCGATGGTAGCGATCGGCAGTGGCATTGCTGTACTCATCGAAGCCGGGTATGGTATTAAAGCATTTTTCAACTCACAGTTTTACAAATGCTATATAAAAGTCAAAATACTAAAATTTATGAAAAAGACAGGATTGCTCGAAGCGATACATGCGTTGCATTTTACGCATAAGCTATGCACCCCGCTTTTACCTGTCTTTCTATTGATCTCATGGCTGACGAACAGTGACCATGATCCAGCATTTTATGAAGCGATAATCGCTGGAGCGTTGTGGGTGACAATCGTCGCCCTAGGCATACTCAGTCGTAATAGATACGAGTATCACGTAGGGTTTAGAGTAAAGCGTACTACTTTCAATATTCCAATCATAACGGTCATACAAAGAAAACAGAAACCCAAACGAAGCCATGGACAGCCCGTCATATTTTTATCCTATCCGGCGGTAAAAGCAAAGAAACAAAAATATGCAAATGAATACAGCAAATAGAAGTGTTCAAAAAGTAATCCAATATGCGCGGTGCTTATCCGGCATTAGCGCAATGGCACCTACCGTTGGAGGCGGAGATCCCGCTCCGAGGGTGAAAGGGGAAATAGGTGACAACTCGAATCTATATCTTTGATACTACGCTGCGAGACGGGGAGCAGTCGCCCGGGGCGTCGCTGAACGTTGCCGAAAAGGTGGAAATCGCCCGGCAGCTCGAGCGTCTGGGCGTTGACATCATCGAGGCCGGCTTTCCGATCAGCTCGCCCGGCGATTTTCAAGCGGTGCAGGAAGTCTGCAAGGTCGTGAGGAACGCGACCGTCTGTGGGTTGACCCGGGCGGTGACGAAGGACATTGACGCGGCGGCCGAAGCGCTCAAGGGGGCGGCTCACGCTCGGATTCACACCGGGCTGGGAGTTTCCGACAGCCACCTACAATACAAGCTCAAAATGACCCGTGAGCAGGCTATGGAGCGCGGGGTGGAGGCGGTGAAGTACGCGCGGCGGTTTGTGGATGATGTGGAGTATTTTCTGGAAGATTCGGGGCGAGCCGACCCGGAATACCTATGCCGGGTGATCGAGGCCGTCATAAAGGCCGGAGCGACGGTCATCAATATACCGGATACGACCGGGTACATGACGCCGGGCGAGTACGGTGATCGGATCCGCTACGTGATGGAGCACGTTCCCAATATCGGCCAAGCGGTGGTTTCGGTTCACTGCCATGACGATCTTGGGCTGGCGGTGGCCAACTCGCTGGCCGGCGTGATGAACGGGGCGCGCCAGGTGGAGTGCACCGTGAACGGAATTGGGGAGCGGGCCGGCAACACCAGCCTGGAAGAAGTCGTGATGGCGATGAAAGTCCGCAACGACGTATTTGCCACCGAAACCGGAATCGTGACCGAAGAGATCTACAAGACGAGCCGAATGGTCTCCAGCATGACCGGACTGCTGGTTCAACCGAACAAGGCGATCGTGGGCGCCAACGCCTTCGCCCACTCTTCCGGTATCCATCAAGACGGGGTGTTGAAAGAGCGCTCCACCTACGAGATCATTGATCCAAGATCGGTGGGAATACTGGAGAGCAAGATCATCTTAACCGCGCGATCGGGACGGCATGGGGTTCGGCACCGGCTGCAAGAGCTCGGCTACTCGTTTACCGAGGATCAATTCGAGAAAGTTTACGAGCGGTTCCTGGAGCTGGCCGATAAGAAAAAGACGGTCTACGATGAAGACCTCGAGGCGCTGGTGGCGGAGGCAACCTCAGCGGTGAGGCAGACCTACGAGCTTCTGCACGTGCAGGCGGTAGCCGGCGATCACAACATTCCAACCGCCACCGTTCAGCTTCGGAAGAGTGACGGACAGATTCTGGTGGATTCGGCGCACGGCACCGGTCCGGTGGATGCCGTTTATCGGGCGGTCAACCGAATCGTCAATGTGGAAAACAATTTGATCGAGTTTTCGATTCAGGCGGTGACGGAAGGAATTGATGCGCTGGCCGAGGTGACGATCCGGATACAGCAGGGCAACGACGTCTATAACGGCCGGTCCGCCAACTCGGATATTATTGTGGCCAGCGCCAAGGCCTATCTGCAGGCGCTGAACAAACTATTGGATCGGGTGACGCCCAGCGCACACACTTCAACGCTCGCCCATGTCTAAATCAACCGGATCTGAAAAGAATACACCGATAGTTGGAGGAATAGTAAAGGGTCATGATCCATTGCCCAATCTGCGAAATGGAGTTTAAGGAGGATGACCATCATACCGCGTATCTATTAGAAAGACGTTCCGATGCTTGGCTGGAGCCACGGCATCTCTGCCGACACTGCACCGCCGACTACCGAGCGGCGGGCTATACCGAGAAAAAAATCGGGAATCGGGTCTATCTTGCCCTACCTGAGTATGCCAGCGAGCTATTGGCTTTAGTCAAAGCAACTGAACCTACCGCGACTTAGGAGGCTGTTGATAAATACGGTAATACCCACTGTACCGTCATTTCCGCCTGCCTGCGGTAGGCAGGCGGGAATGACGAAATGGCAGTATCCAGCGATTTTTACAAGAATGAGTTCAGTTCTCTGGGTAATTTAGGCAGCAGGCTTTTACCCCTATAGCAATAATCATCTCCCTCCCCCTCGTGGGGGAGGGTTGGGGTGGGGGGCGACTCATGCTGCTAGAAAACATTCCCCTAAAATTGAACTCTTTCTTTTACAACAACATCCTATCAACATTTGTAAACAGGCAGTAAATTTAAAGGATTGAGTGATTCTTATGAAACCGAAAACTCTGTTCGACAAAATATGGGAGGAGCATATTGTTGATGCGCCGCCCGACCAGCCGGCGGTTCTATATATTGACCTTCATCTGATTCATGAGGTCACTTCCCCACAGGCGTTCGAGGGCTTGCGGCTAAATCATCGCGAGATAAGATGCCGCACCCAAACGATCGCCACAATGGATCACAATGTTCCCACCACCGACCGCAGCCTCCCCATTGCGGATGTCATTTCGCGGCGGCAGGTGGAGACATTACGGCAGAACTGCTATGAGTTTGGGATCACCCTTTTTGATTTAAATGACCAACGGCAAGGGATCGTGCACATCATCGGACCGGAGCTTGGCCTCACCCAGCCGGGGATGACGATCGTATGCGGGGACAGTCACACCTCGACCCATGGCGCATTCGGCGCACTCGCGTTTGGGATCGGCACGTCGGAGGTGGAGCACGTCTTGGCTACCCAGTGTTTAAGGCAGAACAAACCGAAAACGATGGAGATACGGGTTGACGGCCAACTACCGTTTGGAGTGAGGGCAAAAGACATCATTTTAGGCATCATCGGACAAACCGGCACTGACGGCGCGACCGGTTATGTGGTTGAATACACCGGTGAGGTGATCCGTTCGCTTTCAATGGAAGAGCGGATGACGATTTGCAATATGTCCATTGAAGCGGGGGCGCGCGCCGGTATGATTGCGCCGGACCAGAAGACATTTGACTACTTAAAGAGTCGGCCCGGCGCGCCCAAAGGGAACCTTTGGGATGAAGCGGTTGCCCACTGGCGGACGCTGCCGACCGATCTTGGGGCAACTTATAACCGGACAGTGGTGATTGATGTATCCCGACTTGCCCCGCAGGTGACGTGGGGAACCAGCCCTGGTATGGTTGCACCCATTGATGGCCGAGTGCCCGATCCTAGCCAGATGAGCAATGAGGCGGATCGAAAGTCGGCCGAGCGGGCGCTCGAATACATGGGGTTGAAGCCTAATATTCCACTGCAAGAGATTCCGGTGCAACGGGTGTTTATCGGCTCGTGCACCAACGGCCGCATCGAGGACTTGAGAGCGGCCGCCGCGGTGGTGAAAAATCAAAAAGTGGCTTCCGGTGTGCACGCGATGGTGGTTCCCGGCTCAACACAAGTGAAACGCCAGGCCGAGGCGGAAGGACTGGATCGTATCTTCAAGGAGGCCGGCTTCGAATGGCGGGATGCGGGATGTTCCATGTGTCTGGGAATGAATCCGGACTATCTGCTGCCCGGTGAGCGATGCGCTTCCACCTCAAATCGGAATTTCGAGGGGAGACAAGGCAAAGGCGGTCGAACTCACCTTATGAGTCCCGAGATGGCGGCCTTGGCGGCAATCACCGGCCACCTCAGCGATATCCGCCAGTTTAAGATGGAGGAAAAAGCCAGTTGAGACGCTGGGGGGTATTGAAACTTCCCTTGCAAGATGGGGAGGGGTGCGGTAAGTTTATTGGAGGTTCCTTCGTTCGACGGATGACTGAGGTGAGGTTCTAGATGGCCAAGTTTTATCCGGAATTGACCGACGAGCTGCAGGATTTTATCCGGAAGCAGCACGTCTTTTTCGTTGCCTCGGCTCCAGGCGGATCGGGCCGTATCAACGTATCACCGAAGGGATACCGCTCCTTGCGGATCATCGGCCATCATTGTATCGCCTATCTTGATTTTCCAGGCAGCGGAAACGAGACCGCCCATCACGTTTGCGAGCGAGGCGATCTGACGCTGATGTGGTGCAGCTTCGATGAAAAGCCACTTATTTTACGGGTCTATTGCCGGGCTGAGGTGATCGGCAAGGAGGATGAGAGGTTTACCGAGTTGATGCAAAGCCTTTTTTCAGAGTTCGACAAGGCCACCGTTAGGCAGATTTTCTGGTGCGGAGTGGAATCGGCGCAGACCAGTTGCGGGATGGGCGTGCCGATCATGGAATATCAGCAGGAGCGCACGGCCATGATGGATTGGGCAAAAAAGATGGCGGCGCAAAACAGGCTGGAGCAGTATATCGCTGACAATTCGGAGCGTAACGACCAGAAATACCCCATTCGTCCGATCCAGCCGGATCGGTAAAGGAATAAAATGAGGAACGCCGGCCGGCCGATTTCTTTAACTCGTAGAGATTTCATTAAGCGAGCAACGGCGGGTGCCGCGTTAGCGGCAACCGCATCAACAACCGAATTACCCCGTTTCGATCGGTCGGAAGATTTACCGAATGAGAGGAAAACTCGGGTGGAGGATAAGGCGTTCATTCGCCATCGTGGTAACCAGTGGACTTTCGGCACCGCCTTCGTTGAGCGGATCGTGGCGCTCGAAAACGGGCGTTTTTTGATGAAGAGCTTTCGGGACCCGATCACCGGCTACGAGCTGATGGGGCCGGAGAGCCTATCCGATGAGTTTTGTTTTTGGGTGGATGGAGAAGCTGAAGGGATTACCGGCGCCAGCGGAGGCTGGCGCCTGGTCGGATCGAGCCAGCGGCGGTTGAAACTGGGAGAGAGACAACTCGACATTACGGTTTCACGGGACGCGGTTCAGGTCACAAAAAGCTATCTCAGCTATCCGGGGACAAGCATTATTCGAGAATGGATTACCATCAAAAATGCAAGCGGCCGGCCGATTTCCATTAAGAATCCAGGCTTTTTGCGCCTTGCAACAAGAGTGGGCGATCCCTCGCAATTGCAGTTTCGCTGGATCACCGGCGGTGAGAATCAGGAGGGATCCTGGGACTTGCGAGCCGAAAAGCTGCCGGCCGATAAGCCACGTCGCTTCGATTCATACGACCCTTTTCCCTTTAAGCAGGGGAAGGCGCCTGGATTTCCCGGTGACGGCATTAACGCTATGATACTGCTCAATGACAAGCCGATCTGGCCGGCAAGCGGCTGGCAATACGTTCCGAATGCCACCATTACGGTTCCATTCGAGGTAACGGCCGATATCAAACGAGGCGATAAGCTGATTTTTATGGTGAACATGAACCACAACATCGGCTGGGATACAACCGCGTTTAACCCAACCATCACCTATGCCGATGGTGAAAGCCACACCGCCTCGGCTGAATTCAGCGGCGAACAAGGTAAAAATGGCTGGCGTTACCAATACCGGCAAGACGGCCGCTTCATTGATCTGGTCTACTATCCGGCGCACAAGCAATGGCGGAAAGCAGTGGATAACGTGACCGGCACGCCGTTCATCGGGCCGGACAGCGAGCATCCCGATGTGAATCAAGATGTGTCAAGGGTATGGGTTGCTCCCCATTCGGGCCGCGTCCGGATTACCGGCGCGGTTTGCAATACCGGTAACGTCAGCGGCTACAACCCGAACTACGGATTTCGTCCCGGCACCAGCAGTTATGCGCCGTGGGCATCGCTATATGGCTTGGATAGCGGTGAGGGGATATTTTGGGGCTGGGATTACTTCGGCCACTGGACCTCCGATTATAGGTTAGAGCCGGACGGCGCGGTTCAATCCGCTTTAAATCTGGCCGGATTTCAAAAGACGTTAGCGCCGGGCGAGGCCATTACAACACCGAAGTCGTTTGTTGGTCTATATCGAGGAGACTTGGATAACGCCGGCAACGAATGTTTGGATTGGCAGTATCGGTATTTATGGGACTATACCCGGAAAGACTGGTTTCCGGCAATTCGGCTGCTCGGGTACTGGTATAAAGGGACGGGCTGGAATCAGCCAGGGGTATCCTGGCTGGGCGGCGACCCGGATTACGGCAGCACTTTTCGGAAGGTCTTCCGAGTGGTGGATTTGATGCGGGAGGTGGGCGGCGACGTGTACCACCGGGACTGGGGCTGGTGGGATCGGGCCGGCGATTGGAACGGCCCCGATTTCCGAGTTACCGGCAACTACCTGCGAAAGTATGGGATGGGGCAGCTTATCTACGCCTTCTTATACACGGTTGACCCGAAATCGAAGGTTGGCCGGGAGCATCCGGATTGGCTGATTGGAGATACGCTGGATATGTCCCGCCCGGAGGTCGTCCGATTTATTAGCGGCCAGCTCGATGAGTTCGTCAAGCGTTGGGGGCGCTTTGAGTGGAGAAATGACAGCTTCTTCACCGCGCCCATCAAGAATGACGACACGCCGGAGTTAGGGCAGGATGAAGGGTTCAGGGAGATATTGAGAGGCTTTCTCGATCGGCATCCCGAGTGCGCATTCCAGGCAGTGAATGGAGGCGGTAACTACGGCGGCTATGACTATGTGCGTTATGCGTCCACCTTATCATTCAGCGATGGAGCGGTCGGCATTCTCCGTAACTATTATGCGTCGCTGTTATTCCCGCCGGATAAGACGAGCGACATACCGGATCGCTGGAACCCGAACGATTATGATAAGGCGATCTGGCGCGGGCTGTTGTGCATCAATTTTGATATGACCGGGGACACTTGGGATCCGGAGAAGCTGGAGGGGATCCGATTACTCATTGATATCTATCACTATCTATTTCACCAGGGAGTGGTTGGGCGCTGGGTAAGGGTTTATCGGCCGATCATAACGGGCGATGACCCGACGATGTACCTTCAGCGATTGAGCGGCGATGGATTGCGCGGAATCATTGTGCCAAAGCGGCCGCCGTCGGGGGCGATTACCATTCGGCCGAAAGGACTCATTCCGAATGCGGAGTACCTCGTCTCATTTCAGGAGGCGGAAGACATTCAGAGATGGGTCGGGCGGGACTTGATGGAGCGTGGCATTTACCTCGATCCAATGAGGCCGGGCGAGCTGATCTACCTCAATCTGCCACTTCATCCGGGAAGCCGGCTCGATAAAGAGCCGCCGACTGAACCCGGCAACGCGAAGAAGCGGCGGGGGATCAATATGGGGTATCCCGGGATCGAACTGACTTGGGAACCCAGCGCCGACAATAACTGGGTATCGTATTATGAGATATTCCGGGATGGCGAGCGAGTAGATTGGGTAGCGAAGGGGCGATTTTACTTTGACCACTCAGCGGGGGCGGATTTAGCGGCCAACTACGAAGTGCGAGCGGTGGATGGCGCGAGCAACGTTTCCAATAAAACAGCGGCTGACGGTATGACGGCGAAGCGGTCGCAAATCTACGATGACCAGGTTGGCAAGGATATCGAGTACACCGGAAGCTGGCAGCGGGAAAACAACTTGCAGCCGGCTTATAAAGGTACTATTTCTTTTTCCCATGAGAAGGGCGCCCGGGCCGAGCTGAAGTTTACCGGGAAAAAGGTGCTTTTGTTTTCGAAGCTGGGCGCGGATTGTGGCATTGTGGGCGTCAGTGTGGATGGCGGAGCGATGGAGAAGGTGGATACCTATTCGGCCGATGACATTTGGGGAGTTTGCATCTATCAAAAGCAGCTTAACGGGGAAGGCCCTCATCGCCTAACGGTGGAAGTGCTCGGTGAACACTCTAAACGTTCAAATAATACGTTCGTCAACATTGATGGGGTGCGGGTCGAGCCGGATTGAGGGAGAGCGGGACAACACGGTCTTTGAACCATCATTGGGATTAAGGAAAGGAGAGTAAGCTTTGCAACCGTTAAAGCAAGTGAAGGGAATCGTGGCCGCTCTGGATCGCGCCAATGTGGATACCGATCAGATCATTCCGAAGCAGTTTCTCAAGCGGATCGAGCGAACCGGATTCGGCGAATTCCTATTTTATGATTGGAGATACCGTGCGGACGGTTCGCCAAATCCCGATTTCGAGCTAAACCATCCCGCATTTCGAGGTGCATCCATTCTGGTGACCGGTAAAAATTTTGGTTGTGGCTCGTCTCGGGAGCACGCACCATGGGCGCTATCCGATTATGGCATTCGAGTGATCATTGCGTCATCATTTGCGGATATCTTTTTCAACAACTGCTTCCAGAACGGTATGCTGCTCATCCGAATGGACGAAGCAATCGTGGCTGATCTCTTCAAAAAGGCCAATGACCGAAACGGCTATGAGTTGACGGTTGATCTGGAAAGTCAGTCTATCACGGATGAGGGCGGACTGAGTCTACGGTTCGAGGTAGATGCGTTTCGGCGGCACTGTCTACTAAACGGGTTGGACGATATCGGAATGACCTTGCAAATTGAGGATCGGATCACGGAATATGAAGCGAAGAGAAAAAGGTGGCTGGTAGGAGTTGGAGACAAATCGTAGGGACAAGCCCGGCGCCGTGAATGCTTGCCAGTCGGAGGCCGGATTCACGATCCGACGCGCCCGCTCCAGCGATCGTAAGCTGTTGGTATTGCTGTGGCGAAAACTGATCGAGTACCATGCCGAGCTCGACCCCCGATTTCGGCTTCAGCCGGGCGCTGAACGCGATTATGATCACCATATCTCTGGCATGATACGAGGATTTGACACGGCAGTGTTTGTGGCGGAGCTGGCCAACGGCGAAATTATCGGCTATATGGTCGGCGAGGTGCGCGCCGGAACCCGAATGTGGCCGGGTGAGCGGATTGGATTTATTTCGGATGCTTTCGTTGAAGAGCGCTGGCGGCGGTGCGGAGCCGGCAATCACCTCGTTGAGGCGATGGAAAACTGGTTTCAGCGGGAGCGGGTCCGCTCGATCGAGCTTTACGTGGCGGATGCAAATCCTATATCGCAGGCATTCTGGCGCAAGATGGGGTTTGGGGATTATATGAGATTGTGGCGGCGCGACCTCTGAGATTGAGCGGTTCTCAGGGTCATTTTGTCTCTGAATCATGTTGAGAGAAAGAGTTCGATTTTATGGGGATGGTTTATAGCAGCATTGATTGCCCCCCCGCCCCAACCCTCCCCCACGAGGGGGGAGGGAGTTGATAATTGCGGTAGGGGAGCTTACTACCTAAATTACACAGAGAACTGAACTCATTCTATCGAGAAGGGGCTAATATTGTCGTATCCTCAGCGTGGATGCCTCAAAAACGTATCGGCGGCGATGATATCTATTTTCAGGAAGGAAGCGGATGATTGGACGTTAAGCGAATAGCGGTGCTGCCCGGAGACGGGATCGGGCCGGAGGTCGTGAAGGTGGCGGTGGCGGTATTAAAGGCGGTTGCAGAGCGGTGTCGGCTCCATCTGGAGTTTCATGAAGCGCTGGTGGGCGGCGCCGCTTACGATGCCACCGGCCACCCTCTACCGCCGGAAACGCTCGCCCTGTGCCAATCCAGCGATGCGGTGCTGTTTGGTGCGGTCGGCGGGCCGAAATACGATAACCTGGAGCCGCCCGAGATTCGGCCGGAGCGCGGTGGATTGCTACCGCTTCGCAAGAAATTAAACCTTTTTGCCAATTTACGGCCGGCCCGACTCTATCCGGCGCTGGCTTCGGCCTCCAGCCTAAAGCCGGAGCTGGTCGCAAAAGGCCTGGACATACTGGTTGTGAGGGAGCTGTTGGGCGGAATCTATTTTGGTCAGCCGAAGGGGCGGTCGGACGACGGCCGGCGTGCGGTGGATACCAGCGCCTATGAGGTGAGTGAAATCGAGCGAATTGCGCACGTAGCGTTTCAGGCAGCAAAAAGGCGCGGCAAGCGAGTCTGCTCGGTGGATAAAGCCAATGTGCTGGAGACTTCGCGGCTTTGGCGAGAGGTGGTGGCCCGGGTTGCCGAGAGTTACCCCGACGTGGAGCTCACCGATATGCTGGTTGATAACTGCGCAATGCAGCTTGTTCGTAATCCGGCTCAGTTTGACGTGGTTTTAACCGAAAATATGTTCGGGGATATTTTAAGCGATGAGGCGGCGATGTTGACCGGCAGCTTGGGAATGCTGGCGTCGGCTAGCCTCAGCTCGAGCGGACCCGGTCTCTACGAGCCGGTGCATGGTTCAGCGCCCGATATAACCGGGCAAAACAAAGCCAATCCGCTGGCCGCTATTTTGTCGGCCGCTCTGCTGTTGAGATACAGCCTCAATCACGAAGATGCGGCGGCGATGATCGAGCGGGCGGTGGATGTTGTGTTGCAAGCTGGTTACCGAACCGCCGATATCGCAACGGCGGGCCAATCGGCCATCGGGACCTGCGCGATGGGGCAGAGCGTGATCGAAAAGTTGGGCGCCGTTTAATTCAGTGAAATCTGCGATCGGTAGAGTTGAGAGCGGAAGATGCGGTTGGAGGATCGAGGTAAAAACTGGTGGCGAACGCTGACCGCCGATTTGCAGCGTTATACCGGCTTGGGCTGCCGTCCCTGGTCGCTCGCGTTCATTCGACGGCTCATCGCGGAGGGATACCAGCATCCTGGATTATTGGCGGTTATCGTGTATCGTTATGGGCAAGGGGTTTATTTCCGTTGCCGGATACCGATCGTTCGGCAGATCGCGGATCTCTATTATTACTATTGGTTTAATTGGGTTCGTTTTCAACTGCAAATCGAGCTGCCAAGAACGACTGCCATTGATGGCGGACTGCGGATTGATCACTACGGTTCGATCGTCATTAATTGCCAACTCATCGCGGGGCGCAACTTGACGATCACTCACGGAGTACTGATCGGACAAACGCAGAGCGGAGTGCCGGAATTGGGTGATAACGTGGCGATCGGGGCTGGAGCGAAGGTGCTGGGCGGCATCCGGTTGGGTAACAACGTTGTGGTTGGAGCCGGGGCAGTCGTGACCAAGTCATTCGAGGACGACGCGGTTGTCGCCGGCGTGCCGGCGAGGTTGCTGCGCACCCGGAAGGACGGCGAAGCGGCGGATATCGAAAAAACGGATATGGCATTACAACGAGAGGCTTAAACGGGTGAAAAAGATCGAGTGCGTGATACGCCCCATTAAAATTGACGCGGTGAAGGAGGCGTTGACCGCTATCGGGGTGGCCGGTATGACGGTGACCGACGTGCGCGGATACGGCCGCCAGCGAGGGCGAACCGAAAAGTATCGCGGGAAC
Organism: bacterium; assembly: GCA_021842405.1. Lineage (GTDB taxonomy): Bacteria > Armatimonadota > Chthonomonadetes > Chthonomonadales > JAMCWF01 > JAMCWF01. The sequence continues at coordinate 17,337 of JAKBZR010000010.1, read as the reverse complement.
ACCTATGTGGTCAATCTGCTCCCAAAGGTTAAGGTGGAGGTTGTAGTGCCCGATGCGCTGGCGGAAGAGGCGGTGGAAGCGGTGATGGAGACGGCGGCAACCGGCGAAATCGGAGATGGTAAAATTTTTGTCTACCAGGTGGAGGAGGCGGTTCGCATTCGCACCGGCGAGAGGGGTGAAGCGGCGGTATAGTGGATGCTTTTTAGGGAGGGTGAAGGAATTTAAAGAAAGATGAGATCAAACAACAGGATTGAAATATACGATACGACCTTACGGGACGGCAGCCAGGGCGAAGGGATCAACTTTTCGCTGGATGATAAGATCCGCATCTCGAAGAAGCTGGATGAGTTCGGGGTGGACTATATCGAAGGGGGATGGCCGGGATCCAATCCGAAAGATGTGGAGTTTTTTGAGCGAATGGAGCGAGAGCGGCTCCATCACGCACGCTTGGCCGCTTTTGGGAGCACCCGGCGACCGAATACTACTGCCGATGAGGATGAAAACCTGTACAAGCTGATCGCAGCAAAAACACCGGTGGTGACGATTTTCGGCAAATCCTGGGATATGCATGTAACGCACGCGCTTCGAACCACAATGGAAGTCAACCTAGAGATGATTCGCGATTCCGTCAAATGGCTTGTCGGCCGGGTTGGGCAGGTTATTTACGATGCGGAACACTTCTTTGATGGCTATAAATGTTGCCGGGAGTACGCGATCAGCACGCTCAAGGCGGCGGAAAGCGCGGGCGCGTCGCTTATCGTTTTATGCGACACCAACGGCGGCACGCTGCCGGATGAAATTTACGACATCGTCACCCAAGTCATCAAGGAGATCAAAGCGCCGATCGGTATTCATGCTCATAACGATTGCGAATGTGGAGTTGCAAACACATTGGCCGCCGTTCGCGCGGGTGCCGTTCACGTACATGGGACTATAAATGGTTACGGCGAGCGATGCGGCAATGCGAATCTGGTCTCGGTAATCGCGGCGCTGCGCTTGAAAATGGACCGCGAGTGCTTGTTGCCCGATTCGCTGAAGCACCTCACCGCTCTCTCCCAGTACGTGGATGAGGTCGCCAATATTCCACCCAACTCGAGACAGGCGTTCGTTGGGCGGAGCGCATTTGCGCACAAGGGTGGAGTGCACATCGATTCGGTGCTCAAACATAGCCGAACTTATGAGCATATCCAGCCGGAGGAGGTGGGCAATAGCCGTCGCATGCTGGTATCGGAGCTGGCGGGCGGCAGCACCATCGTCAGCAAGGCGCAGAAGCACGAGCTCAATTTAGCTAAAGGTTCACCGGAAATCAAAGCGATATTAAAGCGTGTCACCGAGCTTGAAAACGAAGGGTACTCATTCGAAGGTGCCGAAGCTTCTTTCGAACTGCTGCTGAAGGACGTGACCGGCACCGACCGTAAGCTGTTTGATATCATGGGGTTTCGAGTGATTGTGGAAAAGAGGGGTCAAAACGGAGTATTGACAGAAGCCACTGTAAAGGTCAGTGTGGATGGGGTGGAGCGTCATTCGGTGGCTGAGGGAGATGGTCCGGTACACGCCCTCGACTCGGCGCTGCGGCGGGCGCTGCTGGAATTTTATCCTCAACTGGCCAACATCAAGCTGACCGACTTCAAGGTAAGAGTGGTGAACGTACGAGATGGCACCGCCGCCAAGGTGCGCACCATTATCGACTCAACCGACGGAGAGCAGACCTGGAGCACGGTAGGGGTATCAACCAACATGATCGAGGCGAGTTGGCACGCACTGGTCGAAAGCGTGGCCTACGGGTTGATGCGCAAAGAAGCGGAACCGCCGGTTAATCTATGAGTATCAATCGGTCCGATCTACCGAGCTGGATTCAGCTTGACTCCGGTGAGAAACACACGCAACAGACTAGTATGAGCGGCCTTATCATCCACCGAATCGAGGCCGACAGCCCGGCGGCAGCGGCTGGTCTACGCCCCGGAGATATAATCTTAAGCATAAATGGTCGCCTCATTATGGATGTGTTGGACTACCGCTACTATTCCCATGATTCTATGCTGAGCGTCCAGCTTTTGAGGGGCGCTAGTCGGGTAACGGTTGAGATTGAGAAGCTGCCCGGCACCGACCTGGGCTTACGATTTGAACAGGATCTAGCCGATTCCATCTATGTCTGCAACAACCAATGCGTTTTTTGCTTTATCCATCAGATGCCGAAGCGGATGCGGCGCTCGCTTTACCTCAAGGATGACGATTTTCGGCTTTCATTCCTTCATGGCAACTACATCACGCTGACCAATTTAAGCCAAGGCGAGTACAACCGTATCAAGGAGCAGCGCCTTTCGCCGCTTTATGTTTCGGTCCACGCCACTGACCCGGCAATTCGAGGTCAACTGCTGGGAAAAAAAGGATCGGCCCCGATATTGCCGCAACTTGATGATCTCAGACGCTCACATATTGATGTTCACGCGCAAATTGTGCTGTGTCCTGGGATCAACGATGGGGTGGTGCTGGAGGAAACGCTGGATGAGCTGGCAGCCCGGCATCCGTCTTTATCTGAAAATGAAAGCCAGGATTCGGCGGATCGCGATGAGTTTTACCCGTACACCCGTTCTCACGGGGTGTTGTCGGTTGCCGTTGTGCCGGTCGGCTTAACGAAATTTCGAGAGAAGCTGCCAAAATTGAAGGCCGGTAACGCGGATTACGCCCGCCGGATGATAAGAAACGTACATGGGCGTCAGATGAAGTATTTAAGGGAACTGGGAACCCGTTTTGTCTGGTTGTCCGATGAGTGGTATGTGATGGCAGGAAGATCGGTGCCCGGCATCCGACATTATGAGCGGTTCCCCCAGTATGAGGACGGCGTGGGAACGATACGGCTTTTCAAGGAGCGGCAGCGCACGCTGGCGCGGCGCTTACCGGACAAAATGACTGGCTCCTATCGAGCCACCGTTGTGACCGGTGAGTTGGCGGCACCGGCGCTGGCCGATTTTATTGGTCAGTTGAACCGGATCAGTGGCCTTCAGCTCAACCTTTGCGTGGTAAAAAATGAGTTCTTCGGCGGTGGCATCAATGTAACCGGCCTACTTACCGCCACCGACATCCTGGCGCAGTTGCAGCGTTTTCCGGTGCTGGGCGAAGTGATCATCCCTTCAATCTGCCTACGCGATGAGTATCTGTTTTTGGATGACGTCACCGTTTCGGAACTTAGCCAGAACCTCGACAGGCCGGTGCGGGTGGTCGGTATTTCCCCGCACGACCTGGCTGCGAACCTGGGCTTAATTACGATGCGATCAACTCATCATCCTGGGCGCGAATGGCTCATGGAAGCGGTCGAATCCAATGATGCGATGGATCCGGCCGCCGAAACAACTACCGTCGCCGCAGCTTGGTGATGCGGCCGTCCGAAATCCATTCCACCACGTAGATATCTCCATTGGGAGCCACGCAGGCGGCATGCGGTGAAATAAATTTCCCCACTTCCCGCTGTTCGGGCGGCAAATTGGGCCATCCCGGTCGCTCCCACACCGCTAAATTATCTCCCAGGTGGGTGATCAGCCGGTTGTGACGATCGAAGATGGTGACGCGACCATGAAGGTCAGGGATATACAACTCATCGTTGAACTGGTAGAAACAGCAGGGGTAGCGCAGCTCCTCGGATACAAAGCCAAGATGAACCCCATCCAGCGTAAATATTTGGATGCGGATATTGGCTCGGTCGGCGACGAGTAGAACGGGTTCATCGCTTCGCGTATCCACCCAGATGCCATGCGGACAGTTGAGCTGGCCTGGCTCGCTGCCCAATCCGCCCCAGCTCCGTATCCAATTCGCCTCGTGGTCGTATTGATGGATCCAACTCAAGCCGTAACCGTCGCAGACGTAAAAGTCGCCGTTGGGAGCGACCGCCACATCGGTCGGGCGGTACTGGTCCTCCGATTGGTAGACACCGGCTTCTTTTGGAACGCCAATCGCCCAAATTACCTCGCCGTCAAGGGTTGTCTTGGTGACGGCGTGCTGGACGTAGTCGGATAGATAGAGATACTCTCCGTCCGTTTCTTGGCTCAGATACATTCCGTGTGCGCCTTCGGCAAACTGGGCGCCCCAGGAGTTGAGGAAGCTCCCCTCCTGGTTGAGTACGATGACGGCGTTTGCGCTTTGATTGAATATGTAAATCCGGCCCTGGGTATCGTTGACCACGCCATGGGTATATCCAAGTTTCACCTGAGGCGGCAACTGACCCCAGCCGGAGACCACCTCGTAGCGATGTGAACCGCTGCCCAATTCCATTTTAGTCAGCTCCTTTGTGGTTTAAATGTTCGAGTTGCTAGTTCGAGAGGTGCCGGTCGGAATCCTTCTTGTAGCTAAAAATTGATACAACTTGAGGCCGCTGCGATTTACCATACTGATGGGGCCGTCAATTACTATGGGAGAGGAATGACGGCAGGGGCAGTGAGGTTAGGCTGATTGCGCTATAACATTGCCGAAGTAATATCTATAGACGAGTTGACGGGCGTAACATTACACCACCTGAACCCATCGTTTGAGGGGAAGAGAATCGCCCCGCAGATGCAGAGGATAAAAACCAGGTTGGGTGTCGGTCGGTGCCGATAAAACGAGACGGTGAGGGATATCGCAATGATCGGGATGCACTTCAAGGCCGGGACATGAGGCTGCGATATTAACCTGGTTTTTATTTTCATTCCATGCTGAAAAGGAGGTGATGTTAAGCGCAAGCGATTCGCCTCTTTTGATCTTGAGCGTTTCCGTATCAATTTGCAGCAGAGGCGGGCAGATCGGTTTGGGCAGCAGAATGGCGCTGACCGAATCGGCCACCGTGACGGCGCAGACACCATCGCTCCGTTGGAGGTGGGCGGGGCGCATTTGGAGCGTAAAAGCGTCAAATTCAAAGGCGGTCGTCACTTCATCCGGCAGTTCCGGCAGCCGAACCGTTATTTCACCGTTCAATGGAGAGGCATCCAGATTGCCCCCGGTCATCAACCAATAGCGCCGCCCTTTCCACAGCCGGCCTACCCAGTGCGGCGCGTCAATCGCCAGGGGGTCAGCCAGAGCCACCTCACCGTTCACTACCGCGTCCGGGAAACCGGCTCGCAGCTCGTGCCACCGCAAGACCGGCCCCGGCCCGATGCGATACCATTTCGGGCGATCGGGCACGCCCCTAAACGTCCAAGGCCATTGAGTGCGACGAGCGACCGCTTTGGTCCCAATCCAACCGCCCAGCGCCGATTCCACCGCCCCACCGTGGTACGCCGCACCAATGTAATCGGGGATGGCCACCCTCATCGCTTCGATGTCACGGTAGGAGAAGAACATATGGAGCGCGCCGTTACACGATTCATGCAGGTAATCAATGGGAGATTCAGTGAAAAGGGCCGCTTCCGGGTTCACCTCATCCATCGAGGCGCGCACTTTTTTCACCAGCTCCCGCAGCCATTGGTTTGAATCAAATGGGCTACGATGGTGATGGGCCGGATTGAAGCAGGGGACAAAGGTGGCCAGCTCATCGAGCCGGATACCGTCCACTCCGGTTTCAGCGAGCAGTTGCCGAGCGAGTGATGCCAGATGATCCTGCCAGGGCTTGTAACCTGGACATACGCTGATTCCGTTCGGATATCCAATGTCGTACATCTTTCCCGGCTGATCCATCAGCAGCCAGTCTTCCAGCCGAGTACCTTTCAAAATGGGGCTGTCCTTCAGGATGCTGTTGCCAGCCACATAAAGAAGGGTTCGCCGGCCTATTTTGTGCGCCCTTGCCACTCCCTCACGCAATGCGGCGATGCCACCCAGATCGAGGCGTGGGGCGTAAACGCCGTCCGCCATATAGGGGCCATAGGAGGACGGATCGGTGCGAACGCCGTCATTATATTGCGCCCACTCACCGACGTCGGATTGTGCATTGAGGTAGAGGTCCGGCAGTTGGCGAAATGAGGCAAAGCCGCCGCTCTCAGGGTGCTGCTTCGCTTTGGAGACCGCTTCGGCCGAGGGTATCCAGCCGCCGCCGTAGAGGTCTATTTCTTTGAGCCACTCAGGAGACTTTCTCCGCTTGAAATTTCGCTGAAACCAGTCCCCATAACGCCGAGCCACCACGCGCCAATTACCACGATGAACGATCAAGCGGGCCGCCGGGTACCGGTACGCACCGCCCGGCTCAACGGGCACCGGCAGGAGATATAGGGCCGACATACCGCTCGGAACGAAACGGCGGATCAGCTTCGGCTGCATTTCGGCGTCCAGCACAATGAAGCCAAAGCCTTCGTCCATTGATGAATCGTAGACGGCCTGCCACTGCATCGTGACCTCTCGGCCATAAAACCCGCCGCTGTCCTGCCAGGCTGGAATGCCTGGAATACCGTAATGCGCCAGCAGCAGGCCCAAATTCGTGTCTCGGGAAGGGCCAAGCTGGAGCCCGGTAAGGTGGGGGAAGGCGGTCATCACGGTGTGGCGCTGGGAAGACAGGTTATGGATGGTTAACTGAAAGTCGGCGATGATGTCATCGTCTGGGAGGTTAGCAGCAAGGTCAAACTGGATATTCAATGATGGGTGAAGATAGAGTAAATGCAGCGACCCCGATCGGGCTTTCCGCCGGAAATGAGCGGCGTGGAGCCGACAATCAGCAGCGTCCACAATTTGTCCGCCCATCGCTCCTTCGATTTTCCCTGACCACCAGTTCGGGTCGGTTGCGGGAGGTGGCAGCTCGGTGGTGTCCAGGTAGATTCGAAATGGGTTGCCTTCATGGCTGGCGTCCTTCATGTACTCATCACGACTGGCTTCATTGAACAGGCTGGTGAGAGCGCCGGTATCCCGATCAAAGGTCATTGAAATGAAACGATTCGCTAATCCCAGCTTTGTGACGGACTTGATTTCGTGGGTCTCGATGTTCGATGTGGATGAATTCGTCATGGAGATCGCTCCAGCCAGCAAGCTGTCCCGCAATAGCTCACGCCTGGTTCGTTTCATCATCGCCCTCCTCTATTTGCTGCTCCGCGCTTCGGCCGCCATTCGAAAGTCAATCCTTCGAGGCGGTGGATACTCCTGGCGAACCCGCTCACGCAGTTGTTCATCAATCGGAATCCCCTCTGCTTTCGCAAGGCGGTGTAAGTGGAAGTTAAACCAGAGGTCGGTTAAAGTGACCTCTCCTTCGCGGATTGCGGCATATTCATGTTCAAAGATGCGCTCGACACCGTCTATTTCACCGGTGTCAAGGGCTGCTTTTGCCCAGAGCAAAAGGATTCGTTCATGAGTGCGTAAATTTTCCGGTAATGTGCGGATGAATTCCAGCAGCTCATAGGCACGATTTTTATTTAAAAGGATTTGAGCGTACTCGATAGCCAACGGCGCGATTTTGGGGCCGATCTCCCAGGCTTTTTCCATCCATCGGCAAGCCGCTTCGATATCGCCTCGCCGCTGCGCCACCACCGAGAGATTCCGGTATGCCCACCCCGATGCTCGGCGGGATATGGATTCTTCCCATGCCTGGCAGGCGCCCTCAATGTCCCGATTCTCCATTCGTATATTGCCCAGATGCCACCAGGCAAGCCAGTGGCCTCCTTCCGTTGTGCGTAGGCTCGCTTCGAGCAGGGTTTGCCATTCCGATTGAACCATAAGCGCGCCGGGATTTTCGGAGGGCGATCGGCAGGGGAGGAATCCTTTTTCGAGTAGACTTGTCCATGGCACCTGCTCATCTCCAATGTCCTCGCAGTTGAAGGTTAAATTTTGAGGAATTTTATCGGAAGTGCCACCCGCCAAGCATCGCCGGCGCTCCAGAGCGCCCCAACCGGATCCGCGGCTCAGCACGCGAGCGGTAGGCCACGCCGCAATCTTGGTAAATTCAGCATCCATCCTCTCCAACGAGTGGCGGGGAATGTGCCGTTCAATCTCTTCCGCCACACCCATCCATGCAACCTTCCAGTCCTCCGAATGCACATGGGCCGGATCAGCCTGGAGAAAGCCGAACGCTTCCGTCCATTCCCATTCAGTGTGAGCGGGCATCGGGATGCATTCCATCTGCGTGCGGGCGAGCCCGGCCTGTATTTCGATGTAGGCGAAACCGGGCTCGGCCAGGAACTCTTGCCATTGCTGCCCGCCTGGGCTTCTACCCCAGCAAAAGAGCTTCCGGCCGATCAGCCGATCGGTGGAGGTTTCGAAAAAGCCGCTCCCTTTTTCATCCAGCGCGGCAATCCAGCGCCGCCGATCGGGTGGGATTCGGGAGAAGAAGTCAAAAGCATGCGGAATGCGGGTGCTGTAGCTGATATCGCGTCCACCAACTTGTGGAAGGTCTACCATCTGCAATCCCTTCCAGTAGGGGTTACAAAGCGCCGTTTCAGCCGGCACTAAAACGCGGATATCCTCACGCTCCTCAACCGCGATGTTGGTCCACCAGTACATTGCGATTTCATCGTCGTGTGGATTGGCGATTCGCGTGTGGGCGAAAAGAAGGGGTGAGTTATTCGGCAGGTGGAAATCAATCTGCCAGGTATAACCCTTCACACGGTCCCACTCGTAAAGGCGTAGGCACGGCGTCCCATCCAGCCCTTCCACCTCGGCCGCGAACACCGATGAGCAGGTCAGATAGTGATGTCCGGGCTGGCCTGAATTCCATTCGATACCGCCGCTGAACCAGGCGTTTCGCAGCGCCAGGTTCGCCGGTTGAAACACCGGATTGCGGGCCAGCAGCTCCCGATTGCCGGGTTTATAGTAGAGCGATACCAGGCGGCCGCCAAAGCGCGGCAAAAAGACGGCGCGCAGAAAATGGTTCTCCAGCACGAGCGAATCAAAAGCGTGGGGGGATTTGGTGCGGGTGTAGTTGTCTTGGACTCGATGGGGCAATATCCGCCATGCCGTCCGCCATCCCAGACGCGCTCGATCTTGCGGCGGCACATCCCCATCCACGTTGACGGTACCGTCATTGTCCGGGCCGCGAAACATGGGCAGCGGGTTTTCCGAACCCAGGTCGGCAGCCGGAATTGGGTAAGGCTCAATATGTAGGGTGGTCATTTATTTTCCGTCACAAAATGGTTGTTTATCAACCTTTAAGCGCTCCGATGGTGATGCCTTTGGTAAGCTTCTCCTGCAGTACGATGTACACCAGCAGAACCGGCAGCATCGAGATAACCAGACCGGCAAACAGCAGCCCGAAGTCGCTTCGGTATTGCGCCTGCATGGAGAGGCTGGCGATCCCCAGCGGCAGCGTTTTCAAACGGTCTGAGGTTAAAAATACCAGTGCGAAGAGATACTCGTTCCACAACCCCAAGAAATTGAAGATGGCGGTGGTCACAATGCCGGGTTTGCCGAGCGGCATCATAATCGAGAAAAAGGTGCGGTACTCGCTCGCCCCATCAAGCATCGCTGCCTCGCGAAGCTCACCGGGCAGCGTTCGGAAAAAAGCGGTCAATACAAAGACGGTGAAGGGCAGGCTGGCGGAGACGTAGATCAATATCAGGCCGGCGTGGGAGTTTTGGAGCGAAATCGTCAACTCGCCCAGCCCCAGTGCGCGCACCGGTGGGGCGAAGAGGTTGGTCAGCCAGTTGCCCATATCGGTAAATTGGAAAAAGAGGGGGATCAAAACCAGTTGCATCGGTATGAGCAGTCCGCACAGAAATAGCAGGTAAATCGCGTTGCGTCCCCAAAACTCAAACCGGGCCAGAACATAGGCCGCCATGCATCCGAGCAAAAGAATGAGCGCGAGGCTGACTCCCACCACGTAGATGCTATTAAAGAAATAACGCCCGAAATGGCTGTCCACCCAAGCCTTACGATAGTTGGTAATCAGCGACTTAATGTGTCGGCGGCTTGGGGATGTGATGAATTTTGGAAGCCCGAACGGGCTTCGATAGATTTCCTGGGTATTCTTGGCGCTGGTATAAAGGACCCAGATCATCGGGAATACAACCGTCACCAGGTAAGCGGTTAAAAAAGCAATTTTCAGGCCTTTTGTCAGCTTGGAAAACGGCGCCGCCATCAATATTCCAGCCTTTCACGGCGCATCAGGCGCAGGCTGATCAAGGTGGCCGCCAGCACGAACAGGAACAGCATCACCGAGACGGCGGTGCCGTATCCCACGTTGTACTCCTGAAAAACTTCGGAGTACATCAGGGTGGCCATGGTGTGGGTATCGGGGGTGGGGTGGCCGTTTTCCATGACCCAGATCGCGTCGAAAAACTTAAGGCCGCCGACCACCAAGAAGACGACGCCGGTAGTCAGCACATCCCACATCAGGGGCAGGGTGATATGCCAGAACTGATGGGATGGGGTGGCGCCATCCAAGCGGGCTGCCTCGTAAAAGGTTTCCGGGATGTTTTCCATGGATGCCAGGAAAAGCACCATATAAAAGCCGGTTGCGGTCCATACGATCATGGGCACGATGGCCCAGAGGAGATGATCGCTGGCGGTAAAGGCATACGGATGGCGGTAGCCGAACATTTTGAGTAAATTGTTCAACAGCCCAACATTGGTAGTGCTGTAGATGAGAATCCAGAGCAGCGCGATCGCGACCGAACTGATCACGTTGGGGAAGAAGAAGGTAATTCTGAATAAGCGGGCGCCGAAAACCCGCTGGTGAATGTTATAGGCAAAAAAGAGGGCCAACGGCAGTATGATGAGACCAGGCACAAAGGTGAGGAAGAGGTTGTGCTCGATGGCCTTCAGGAAGGTAGATCCGGAAGTTAAAATCTTGTGAAAGTTACTCAGCCCGATCCAGACGGGCGCGCTCAAGCCGTCCCACCGGGTTAAGCTGTACCGGAAGGCGTTGAAGGCGGGCAGCAGCACAAATACGGCGTAAAGGGCAAGGGGCGGCCCTAGAAAGGTTAATATAAACAGCTTCTGCTCGCGGCCTCGTTTCATTCTTCCGGTGGATCCATCGGCGGTGGCTTGTAGATATCGGGATCGCGCCGTATCTTATCGGCGCCCGCCTCCAGCCTCCTGGCGAACTGCTCCGGAGTAATTCGATTGGCCAGCAGGTCAATCAACGCATCTTGAAGAACGGTATCCCCAAACCCGGGGTAGAGGGTGGTCAGGCGATCTTGAAAAAAGAAGGAGCAATGGGCGACGATCTTCTCCGCGCTTTGCAGCTCGGGGGATAAGGTGATTCCTCGAGTGGAATCGCGAACCGGTGAGAGCGTATCAAGCTGATGAATGTAGGAGTGCGAGTTCTCTTTGCTCAACATATATTTCAGGAAATCCGATGCTAATTTCGGATGCTTGGCGTGGGCGAAGACAAAGAAATCCTCTCCCCCGCCGCCATAAACGGCGTTGGGATCGCCTTTGCCGCCTTTGATCGTGGGAACCGGGAAGCAGGCCATCTCGAAGCCGGGTGGAATGGCGTTTTTCATTTCGTTTTCAAGCCAGAGCCCGCAAAAAACGAGCGCTGCCCTCCCATTCACCCATTCCATCTGGCTTTCGGTATGGGTCATCGCCAGCGCTCCCGGCTCAAAGTAGCGCACCGCCATCTGCTGCAAAAGCCGGGCGGCGTGAATGAATTGGGGATCCATAAAGGCGCCCGGCTCTAGATTCTGCACCGCGTACCACCGTTTCATCGGCACCAAGCGCTCATAGAGGGAAAGCAAGGTCGGCCAAGCGTAGCTCGGATATTTTCCCTGAAAAGCGAGTGGAGCGATACCGGACGCTTTAATCTGATCGCAAAGCCGGGTGAATTGTCCCCAGGTATGCGGCACTTTCCAGCCATGTCGGCGAAACTGGCGCTCATTGTACCAGCAAACCCATGCGCCGAGGTTGGATGGCATCGCGTAGGTTTTGCCGCGATACTGAAAATCTCGCAGGATGCCTGGCACGAGGGTTTGGCGCCAGGTCAGGCCCGGTTGACCGTAAGCGGGGCTGTCTAGCGTGTGATCCAGCGGATAGAGCTGGCCGGCCACGATCAATTTCCAGATCGGCAAGCCGGCGTTCGCCAGATCGGGAGGATCGCCCCGTAGGATGCGGGGCTCAATCTCCTGGTCAACTCGAGGGTCTCCCCATAAGTTGATTTTAACGGTCGGATGGGTCGCCTCATAGCTGCGAGCGATTTTACGGTACCATCCGAGACCATAGCCCCCGTCAAACACCGCCACCTCGATTGGGGTGCCCTTGTTCGGGTCAATGCGATGGAGGGTACATCCTGCGCCGAAAAAGACGGCGAGCAATAAGAAAATAATAATTTTTCGCATACCATGTACTATTATGCATTCAAAATCGCTATTTTAGCGGCTGGAAGATCAATTCGTCTTTGTTGCAAATCGGTATATCCAACCCCCGTTATGAACTCTGCTGATGCGCTCGGGCGCTGGGTTATTAGTGAATTGGCGCATGGGTTTCACGCGCTCTAGTCCCGGAAAATGTACCGCCGCCTGGCATTGGAATTGGTGGCATGGGTTCCTTAGCCCCACCTCTCGCCTGTAGCTCTTTCCAAACCTTTGCAGAGGGAACAAAACCACCCCGCTTATGCATTCCGCCGCTGATAGAGGAAATCAAAAAAGACAGAGCGATTAATGTTATCACGATCAGCGCGATGGGCACAATCGGTAGGTTGTTCTTTGTGGGTTTTCTATTTTTATTCAATTCCCTAACCTCCTCAAATTTAATAATCGGGCCCAAGGGCCAACTACACTTCATTGTCAATCAGCCCTTGGACCGCTATCGCATCGGCCGGTGACGACTAGAAGGCAACAGTAAGATTAAGGTTGTAGGTTGCCCTTGTCGAGCAGCCAGTAGTATGGGTCAACGTTTGGCCCTTTCATAAACATAGCGAGCTGCACGAATTTGGCATGCCCGTCCGCCCAGGCCACGTTCATTCCTTGGCTATGGGCGATCGGTGGGCGCCACCATGCCGACGGGCCAAAATCAATGTAGTAGTGATCGTACCACCACGGAGTGATGTAGGTGCCGTACCAGGGACCGCTGCCTACACGTCCGCACTCCGAAATCATAATGGTATCGGCCGGCATCTGCACTTGCGCCATACTGGTGGTTACGTACCAGGACCAAGCCACGCCATTGATTCCAAACAGATGATTGTAGGAGTAGTTCGGACCTTTTGAAGCGGGCGCCGGCTCGTCTTCTCCCCAGGGAGATCGTGGATAATTGGCGCTGGGGCAACCCCATTCCATGATTGCGTAATTATCCTTTGAGTATGGTTGGAGAAGTTCAGTCCAGTTATGTATTTGAACGCCATTCACCACCATCCATGGCGGGTTTCGTTGATTCCAGTCACTTGCCTGGACGTACGTCTCGTCATAGTCCTGAGCGTACATCATGGCAGCCAACCCGATTTGTTTCATGCTGCTCAAGCACGAAGCCTTGCGAGCCTGCTCGCGGGCTTGTGCGAATACCGGGAAGAGAATGGAGGCCAGTATCGCGATAATCGCGATAACGACGAGCAACTCGATGAGGGTGAACGCTCGATTGATACGCTTAATCATTCTGAGACCTTCCTTTCTTTGCCTTTGAGTTGTAGTAGTAGAATAAAGGGAACGATGCCTAATTACTTTTAATCGTTCAGATCGTCAACTCCAATCCGTCCGGCTCTCCCGATGCGTCCAAGCAGCAAGCTCGACAGCGGACTTCATCCCATCGAAGATTCGCGAATTTCCAGCTTGGGCAGCAGGGTTGCGGATTGGATTGGGGCCGATGGCTCATCCATCCGATGTTCCAGGAATTGCCACCCGATCGCAATCATCTCCTGAACCGGTGAAACGATGGTTGTGATGGGAACCGGCAGGTACTCGGTGTCCTCGATGCCGTCGCAGCCAACAATTGCCACATCGTCCGGAACGCGCAAGCCCAGGTCGCACAGTGCGCGATAGGCGGCGATCGCCACGTCGTCGTTGTGGCAGAAGAAGGCGGCCGGATGTCCGCGCGCCTCGATATAATCGCGGATAAACCGGCGGTTGGAGCTTCTCGTTTCATCGGGGATGATCACCAGCTCATCAGCGCGTCCCGCACGATCCATTACATCGTGATAAGCGACCGCACGTGGGTCGTTTTCCCTATACTGTAAAGCGGTAATACGGCCCGATCGCGTTGAGACGAGGTGCTCGACCGCCTCCACCGCGCCGGCGTAAAGATCAATGGCAACGTGATCCACCTTCTGGACGCAGAGAACTCCGATGCTGAGCAACGGCCTCCTGAGCGAGGGTGATAGATCGAGCAGCTTTAGGAGCGGCTCCCTCACATCGGAGGCGATAATGCCGTCGGCCAATCCATCGGGAGCCTCCCAGTGGGTTGGTTCAGAGCTGAGGGTGCTGACGCTGCGGATGATCGGATGGTAGCCCCGCTTCACCGATTCCTGGTGCAGGCAGCGCGCGATGTTTGCATAGTAGGGCATGTAGGGATTGTTGATCCAGAGGCTGATCAGGTGGGTCCGTCCGGTCGCCAGCGCCCGGCCGGTTAAATTGGGGCGATATCCCAACTGGGCGGCCGCTTCCTGGACTCGGCGCCGGGTTTTGCGCGACACGAACGGGCTTTCCGGATCGTGCAGGGCGCGGGATACGGTCGCCGGCGATAGGTCGAGCTTGCAGGCAATCTCCTTGATCGTCAGCTTCGAATTCTGGGCGGCCGGTTTTTTTCTTATGGATGTCTCATTCATTGGAATTAAATGCTCTAGAAATCGCTTTCTAGAAAACGTTTTCTAGATCGTACCAAAAGAATCCAGCGATGTCAAGAGTTTTCTCACCAATTTCAAAGATTTTTTCAGCGGATTTTTAAGGGGGTGTTGAGTAGGGGATTAAGTGGGCTGTCAGTGGATTGGGGAAGCCGGCGACCGGCATGAGGCGCGGGGAGATTTTGAAAAGTACGGTAGCGCTCCCCGGTTGTCATCTCGGGAGCGCAAAGCGAAACCGGGAATCCAGTGGGGTATCTATCTCATAATCCGAACACTTCGTAATCATGTCATTGCGAGCGACCGAAGGGAGCGAAGCAATCCCCCTCAGCAAGGCGAGATTGCTTCGCCGCCGCTTCGCGGCTTCTTGCAATGACAGGAGAACGTCAGCATCTATGGTTACCGGTAGGCAATGGACTGGATTCCCGCCATCCGCTCCACTGGAGTGGAGCCATGCGGGAATGACGAAGCGGCGGGCTCCAGCAACTTTCCAACAACCTCATTAGCGTTATGACATTGCCGAATAATAATCTAGGGGCATCTCCCAGTCTTCGTGAAGTGCCGAATGAGTTCAGTTCTCTGGGTAATTTAGGCAGCAGGCTTTACCCCTATAGCAATAATCAACACCCTCCCCGCTTGCGGGGAGGGCTGGGGTGGGGTCGAACGAAAACCATTCCCGCAAACCTGAACTGTTACTTTAGCAGGATGAATGCGTTGTCGGCTTTCGTGCCCAGTATATTTGACAGATTGTCCGCATTCTTCTATAATGCAATTCTACTTACTAAGTTGATAAGACATCGAAAATGAAACGTTTTGCTGGATGTCTGGATGGCGCTTTAGGATATGAATGCAGTAACCGGATTAATCAGAAGCCGCCCCGGACGGTTGGGAGAGCAGCTCCTTGCGGCCGGCATAATTGACGAAGATCAACTGAACCAGGCACTCAGTCGCCAGAAACAGACCGGCGCTTTTCTGGGCGAGACCCTACTTGAATTAGGCGTTATATCATCCACCGTTCTAGGTCGTTGGCTCGAATCCCTGCTTGGCTATCCCTACATTGACCTGTCGGAGTACCCCATTAACCCGTCTATTGCTCGCCTGATCCCGGAACACCTCGCACGCCGGAAACTGATGTTGCCGTTTTCGGAAGCGGGAGAAGACCTCTATGTTGCAATGGCCGACCCGCTCGATATAACTTTACTGGATGAGTTGCAGGCTCGCTTAGATCGCAGAATAATCCCCTTCCTATCGCCGCAACCCGATCTCAAATCGGCCATCAATCGCTGCTTTGATGCTCAGCACAAGGCGATGCTCGCGCTGAACGATATCGCGGCCGTTTCCCCACGCGAGGAGGAGCTCTCCATTGATCGGCTGATCGGATTGGCGGAGGACGCGCCGATTGTCCGGCTTGTCAATTCGGTCATTATGGGCGCCATCATGCATTCCAGCAGTGACATTCACATCGAGCCTCAGGAGCACTCGGTGCGGGTTCGTTATCGGATTGACGGCCTCCTTTATGATCAGATGACCATACCCACCCACAACCACGCCGCCGTCGCCTCACGGGTGAAAATTATTTCATCGCTCAATATCGCTGAGCACCGCCGGCCGCAGGATGGGCGCTTTTGCTTTAAGGACGGCGATCAGGAGTACGACATTCGGGTTTCAGTGATGCCGACCATTTACGGTGAAAAAGTCGTGATGCGGATTCTCGATAAAAGCGGAATTCACTATTCCTTAGACAAATTGGGTTTCTTCCCACAGCAGAAATCTCTGTTTGAGAGCTTTATCCGGCGACCTTATGGCATGGTGCTCGTAACCGGTCCAACCGGTTCCGGCAAAACAACGACGATCTACTCCGCCATCAACCAAATCAACGATTCCACTCTGAATATCAACACCATCGAGGACCCGGTTGAATACCACCTCACCGGTATTAATCAAGTCCAGGTTAACCCTAAAATAAACGTCACCTTCGTCAATGGCCTGCGGACTCTGGTTCGGCAGGATCCCGATGTGATTATGGTCGGCGAAATCCGGGATCCGGAGACGGCTGAGATTGCGATCCAGGCGGCACTGACCGGCCATCTCGTCTTTTCCACCCTCCACACCAATGATGCGCCGAGCTCACTGGTTCGCCTCCTCAATATGGGGGTGGAACCCTTCTTAATCAGCTCTGCAATTATCGGCGTGCTGGGCCAGCGGCTGGTGCGACTAGTGTGTCCAAACTGCGCTGAAGAACAGATTCCCAGCACCGCCACCATTGAGGCGTTGGGAATACCTATATTGGCCGATCAGCGACCGATCCTCCGGTATGGGCGAGGATGTACTAAGTGCAATCGAGGTATGCGCGGGCGAACCGCTGTTTTCGAAGTAATGCCGATGAGCGATCCGATCCGTGAAATGGTGCTCCGACGTTCATCAGCTTCGATTGTTCGAGGCCAAGCGATTACGGAAGGAATGATGGTGATGCGGGATGCGGGTATGCGGAAAGCCCTTGCCGGCTTGACCACCATCGAGGAAGTCGTCCGCGTGCTGATGGGACCCGAATCCAATCAATGACCTCAGTTCGGAAGTTATTAATGAAGACATTTACTAATAAACGCATGAGAACTCACCCCCACCCTAGCCCTCCCCCTCAAGGGGGAGGGAGTTTAGCGGCGGTGCTTTTATCTTGCCCCCCAGTCCCTCTTAATCCCCTCCCCCGTTTACGGGGGAGGGTTAGGGTGGGGGTGCATCCAATATGGTCGTAA
>JAKBZR010000088.1 GCA_021842405.1 bacterium | reverse complement strand
GATCTATTCGCAGCGGCGCTCTGCTTTACGCTGAAAGTGGCTGCTCAAATTGCCACTTTATTGGAGATAAGGGCGGCAGCGTCGGGACGAGTCTCACCAATGAGGGGATGAGAGGCCATAACCTTGGTTGGCAGATTGCGCACCTGATCAATCCACAATCTAAAGTTCCAGGGTCCAAAATGCCGTCATACCAAAGTTTGGGCCTGCACAAGTTGCGGGATATTGCCCTCTATCTCAACAGTTTAGGCGTCAAGGGCTCCCATTCGTCAGCTTCACTTCCGCCGACCCTCTCCCCGGCTCAATCGGCGGATGCAGTCGTAAAGCTCGGCGCGCGGCTGTATGCCGCCAACGCCTGTGCCAATTGCCACGCGCTCAATGGACTGGGAGGCACCTCGGCGCCGGATCTGACCAACGAGGCTCAGCGTGGACGCAGCATCAACTGGCTGGTACATCTCTTTATGCATCCGCAGACGAATACACCGGGATCCGCAATGCCGGCTTTTACCTCGTTGGGAACAGTGAACCTGAGAGCATTGGCTTTGTACATGAATACGTTGGGTGCCAAAAAGCAGAATCCAGCGGCAAGCAGCCGAATTAAGTAGGGGTAGATTATCGTAGGAGGATGTTGAAAAAACCAGTGTCGCCTGAGCCGATATTGTAAATGTTATTCAGCTACAAAAGTGACGGCAGTAAGACAGGGGCGGCTGCCTCAAGCAAGTCCGCCCCGGTTTTAAACGATTACTTTGAATAACCGATCAGTTTGAGGTAGATCGAGACGACCCGGCGAACATAACCCTCCGTCTCTTTGTAGGGAGGAATGCCACCATACTTTTTCACGGCGCCGGCGCCCGCATTATAGGCCGCCACCGCTTTGATGACTTGCCCCCATGTGTAGCCATGGGGCATTTCGCGAAAGATATCCAGCTTTCCGCGTAACAGGTCAATCATCCCCTTGATGTTTTCGATCGGGTCGTACGGGTTTGTTAGGTGTAGAGCCTTCGCCTCAAACGGCATCAATTGCCCTAACCCCATTGCACCCTTATAAGAGGTTGAATTGGGATGAAAGTCGCTTTCGGCTATTATCATCGCCACCACCAGCCGCGGATCCACGCGAAACCGCTCCGAAAAATGGAGTAGGCTGACCGTTATGGATTGCAGTTCAGCCGCGCTCAGGTGAGGATTGGTGTGAGCGATATAGGCATAGTAGTAGGGATAGACCGCCTGCGCTTCCGGTGTCAGGTAGGTTCGAACAAAGGTTGACAGTTGAGCGGAGCCCTGCTGGATCGGGATCCCTTCGCTCCGTGAGGGTAGATTGGTTGTACGGCGCCCTGCCAGCGACCGTGTATAGATCAGCGATTTTTGGGGGTGTTTTTTTGACTCGATGGCTTTAAGCTCATCTTCATACGTAGCGGCCAGAACATCAAGGCCGGAGCTGGCGCCGATTGTGTTGGGGTCCGAGCTGATGTTCAAATGTACCAGCAATCTCATCCGGATTCCGGTATTCGAATCGAGAAAACGGCTTTCGCTGAGAGGAGCGTTCATTGTGAGCGTCCTCTTATCGGGAAGCGTGATCATGATGAGGGTGGTTCCATTTTGCTGCTGAACGCAACCGGTGAGAGTGCCGGTTATCTCAAAAGGAGTATTGGCAAACCGACCGGCATCGCTTTCAGCCCGTTCGATGGTGAGATACGGGTTGTAGTGATCTTGTTTGCGGATCTTCAGGTAGCTCTCCACCGTGCTGCCGGTTGCAGCAGCATCCAATCCTATCAAAAGAGTGAGCGTAGCGATGGCGGCTAATAGCCGGCGTTGGTTTCTCATACCATTATATTCCCTGGTTCGATGTCAGAGTGAAGAGATGATAAGCAGCCGAATTATTGAGGACGAAAGCATCTGGCGGAGAGACCGGGATTCGAACCCGGGGTGAGAGCTATACACTCCCACAACCGCTTAGCAGGCGGCCGCTTTCGTCCACTCAGCCATCTCTCCGAACGATGGTTTATTGTATCATACTCCGTTTTCAAAATGCAAATTGCGTAAGAGTTCAATTTTCGGGGAATGTTTTCTGGCAGCATTTGTCGCCCCCCACCCCAACCCTCCCCCACGAGGGGGGAGGGAGTTGATTATCGCTATAGGGGTAAAAGCCTGTTGCTTAAATTGCCCAGAGAACTGAACTCGTTCCAAATTGCACCGCTCGGATTAATCCTTGAAGCGATATTTGAGGATGGTCCAAATTGCGACAAGTCCATCGCGCCAGCCAATTTTTTTGCCTTCGTCGTAATCGCGGCCGCTGTATGAAATCGGCACCTCGTAGATTCGGCATCGCTTTTTTGCCACCTTGGCCGTTATCTCCGGCTCGAAATCAAACCGGTCGGAGCGTATTTGGATGCTTTTAATGACTTCGGCGCGAAAAACCTTGTAGCAGACCTCCATGTCGGTTAAATTGAGGTTAGTCAGCAGGTTCGATAGGGTTGTCAAGAAGCGATTTGCCATGTAGTGCCAGAAGAAAAGTACCCGGTGCGGTCCTCCTAAAAAGCGCGAGCCGTACACCACGTCAGCACGACCATCCAGCATCGGCTTCAGCAGAGTATGATACTCGTTAGGATCGTACTCCAGATCGGCATCCTGGATAATTACGTATTCGCCGGTCGCTTTCTCGATGGCGGTGCGCACGGCGGCCCCTTTCCCACAATTCCGCTCGTGGTAATAGATGCGCACATCGGGATAGTGTCCCTCGATCTCTTGCTTCAGCAGCTCGCGGGTACCGTCGGTCGAGCCGTCATCCACCACTACGATTTCCTTATTGATGGCCACCGCCCTCACCCGATCCAAGATCGTTTTAATGGTCTCCTTTTCGTTGTAGACCGGTATCAGTATCGATAACGTGTAGCCAGTACTTTCGAGCTGTCCGTCCTTCGACATGGAAAGTCGGTTTTCGGCTAAATTCGTTACATCGCTCATCGTGATACCGCCTCCATCGATTCGGATGTCGGCTCGGCGCGTTGCGTTACAGCGTTCATTCTTTTCCGGCCAACGAATGCCCAGTAAAGGCCGTAGGCGGTTAGTGGAAGCAGACTGGGGTAAACCGGCATCGAGTAGCGGGCGAAAGACAAAATCAGGGCGTATATGCCGTTAAAATAGAGAACCAGCGCGACAACCGGCTCGACCGGTATTTTTTGCCGCCGCGCGGTTTTTACGCCATACCAACCAAATCCGAGGCAGAACAGCGCGATACAGCCGACCATTATGGACTTTTTGGGGGTCTCCACAATGTACCAGAATGTAAATATTTGAATGAACTCTTTCCATAAGAACCAGAGCGGATGCTTCCGGATCAGCTCCAGCGCGATATGGTTTTCAAGCAGCTCTTTTCTGATCTCCATCTTAATGTTCATCGGAACCAGCACGTAATGGCCGTTCTTTTTGGCAATGAACTCCATTCCGTGCTTTTTAAGCAGGCCGTTCTCGAACATGTTGGCTTGCCAATCCCAGTTGCCGAGGCCGAACGGCTTTCTTAAAAACACGAATTTCGGCTCCACATTGATGAAGCTACGTATGAATTCACCGGAGGCATTGCTGCTGATGCCATGAAACTCGCCGTGGGTGACGATCTCATTGCGGATAAGCCAGGGTGATATCGTAAGCCCAAGTCCGATTAATAGCGCAATGATAATTTGACGTACAGGGTAGGATGCCCGCTCTGATGCATGATGCTTCCAGCGCCACCAGAGGAGCAGCCCGATAAACACGAAGGGATAGAGCAGTGCGACCGCTTTGGTCAAAGAGGCCAAGCCGGTGGCAATTCCCAGCATGCATCCCCAAAATACGCTTTTGTCTTGATAGCATCTCACCGCGGTGTAGGTCATCACCGTGATGAGCAGGGTCATCGTCGCCTCAACCTCAATCTCAGGCACATATCGCAGCACCATAGGGGTGATTGAACAGAGCAGACCGGCCAGCAGTCCGGTCGAGTATCCAAAGAGCCGCTTCGCGATGGCGTAGGCGAAGGCGCACGTTAGGCCGTTAAATAGGCACTGCAGCAAAAACACGGGGAGATAGCTGGATTGGTTGCGGTAGCCGAAAATCTCAAACACTAACGCAACGATTCCGGGGTAGAGCGGGCCGCGGCGGATGGTGGGGCCATCGCCCAGACTAAAACCTTTGCCTTGGTAGAGATTAATGCCGATCTGACCAAAGTGGTTGAGATCCAACACCTGATGAATGGTTTGCTGACGGGGGTAGATGACGAATGTAAATAAAAGGGCGGTGAGTAAGCCGACACAGAAAACCATTACTACCGCAAAACGCTCTCGACCACGACTGAGAGTGCTCAAGACTAAACTCCTCCGGTTATCATAACGGTTGATTGGACCGATCTGAATTATCGGATGGCTGCACGTGTGCTTTAGATGGATGCCACCATCGGTACCGGATCAGTGTCCAAAATGCTTGAACTCCATCGTTCCAGCGTATCTTTTTCCCGGCCGCATAAGATCGAGCCTCATAATGGATCGGGATCTCATCAATACGGTATCCGGAACGTAGGATTTTTGCCGTCACCTCCGGGCAAAACTCGAAGCGCTGACAGACGAGAGGAACCGATTTGAGGAGGTCGGTCCGAAACATCTTGTAACATGTGGCCTCATCGGTCATCTTAACCCCATATAGCAGGCGAACCAGCATTGCGAGCAGCCGATTCACGACATAGTTCGGCAGTGCCATTCTGGGATGATCATGGATGAATCGGCTGCCGTAAAGCGCATCGCAGTTGTGCTCGACCATATAGCTCACCATCACCACGAAATCGTTCGGGTCATACTCCATATCGCCGTCTTGTATCACGGAGAATTGGCCGGTCGCATGCTGGATTAGGGTTCGAATCGCCGAGCCTTTTCCTTGATTGTGGGTGTGAAAAAAAACCTGGACGTTCGGATATTGACCGACGACTTTTTCGCGGAGGATGTCGGTTGTTCCGTCGGAGCTTCCGTCATCGGTAACGAATATCTCCATATTAATCGGGACGCGTAGAAGCCTTTCGATCAGCGGCAGTATGGTGTTTCGCTCATTGTAAACCGGAACCAACACGCTCAGCTTGCCGGCCGGCGCTGCCGATTGTGAACGTCTCTGGTCGTCAGACCCCATCGAGACGGATGTTTCCTGGTTCGGTATGGCTTCCACTTTAAAATGACCTCGCACGGCTCTCAGTATGACTTTTCCCTTTATAAGTATGCCATATTCGGTGAAAAGTCTTATAAAGGCAGTAAATTCAGGGCATGAGACGAAAACGGCGTGCCGGGTTAAATGTTGCACCCGTCACGCCGTATGAACCACCATCGGGATTCGCGATCGAAGCGGCTAATGAGCACCCCGACCGGAGATGACGGCCGGGATCGTCTGCACGATGATGCTCATATCGCGCCAGAAGCTCATCTCATCGATGTACATTAGATCGAGCTCAACCCAACGCTCGAAGGGAATATTACTGCGACCTTGAATCTGCCAGAGACAGGTCAATCCGGGTTTCACCGCCAGGCGCCCAAACTGATGGGGAAGGTAGCTCTCGACCTCTGACGGGATCGGTGGGCGCGGCCCCACCACCGACATTTCGCCTTTTAACACATTGAAGAACTGGGGCAGCTCGTCGAGGCTGAATTTCCGGAGCCACTTCCCGACCCAAGTCACTCTCGGGTCGTTCCGGATTTTAAATACCGGGCCGGAGACCTCATTTTTCGACATAATCTCATCGCGTTTTTGCTCAGCGCCATCGCACATCGAGCGAAACTTATACACCCAAAATCGGCGGCCGCCTCGTCCTGTTCGAATCTGCCTAAAAAGAACCGGACCCGGTGAGGTCAGCTTTACCAGCGCTGAAATGATCAACATCGGGATCGCACAGATAGTCAGCGCGAAAACTGAAATGACCACATCGGCGATTCGCTTTGCGGCTTGATAAGGTACGGCCTTAACCGTTATCCGGGGGTCAACGTAGCTATTTGAAAATGGGTTTACAAATGGATCAACCGCTACGTGCTGGTAACCATGTTGCAAAACCCATGAGTTATCGGAATCATTCATTATGGCCATCTGCTTGCCCCTTTACTGCTCTTGGCTGGCTTCAACGATTTGATGTGAAATACTGCCAGCATTACCCTCATAGCCGAAACAACCAGTGCAACGTTACCTCTGTTGCCTCGAACAAACCCATTGCCGATTAGGGTAACTGCAAATTCCGTGCCAATTGGGGTAAAAATGGAGGATTACCGGAATAATTGACTATTTGGTGGGGTTATTTTCTTGATTGAGTGAGAGGCCGATTCGGTATACGAGCGATCGGCTGGCTGAAAGCTGTGAGGATACCCAATTCACCGCATCCCGCATGGTCATTCCAGCCTGGAGTTGCTCTTGTACCAGACGGCTGATCAGCGCTGTGTCCGCTTCGGTTGATTTTTGATCCAAATCGGGGGGAGCGATCACTAAGGTGAGTTCGCCCTTCGTCGGCGCGGTTGAGAATTTAGTGCGAGCTTCCTTAATGGTTCCGCTGAAAACCTCTTCGTGATACTTGGTCAGCTCCCGTGTTACCACTATCTTGCGGTCAGGAAGCTCCTTCTCCAACTGATCCAGCGTACTGAGAATTCGTTCCGGCGACTCAAACAGGACGATTGCCCGTTTATCGTTTGCAAGCTCGCGGAAGAACTCCCAGCGGTCGCTGCGGCCTCGCGGCGGGAATCCGTCAAAAGTAAACCGCGACCAGTCGAAACTCGAAACGCTCAATGCCGCGATGATGGCGGAAGCACCCGGTATCGGAGAGATCGGCACCCCAGCACAAAACGCCGCTTTAACCAACTCGACGCCCGGATCGCTGATCCCTGGCGTGCCGGCGTCGGTCACCAGCGCGATGCGCCGGCCTTGTAGAAGAAGATCACGCAGGCGGTCCACTTTTGACCGCGAGGAGTGTTCATGGTAAGAAATGAGGGGTGTGTGGATATCGTAGTGACTGAGGAGCTTGCGGGTGACGCGGGTATCTTCCGCTGCAATCAGGTCGGCTTCCCGAAGCACACGCAACGCACGAAGCGTGATATCTTCCAGGTTTCCGATTGGGGTAGCCACCACCCAAAGCACCCCTCTTTCATTCTCAGGGTGTGGTTTGGTATCGTTGGCAGGTTTGGTTAAGGGTGACATGCGCTCATTCAAATTAATCCTCAGATGTGCTGAAATCCAGCCATCCCCCACCCTAACCCGCCCCCACGAGGGGGGGAGGGTGTCATTGCGAGCGAAGCGAAGCGAAGCAATCTCGTTCACCCGCCCTCTCTCAGAATTGAGAAAAGAGTTGCCTGCCTAAATTGCCCAGAGAACTGAACCCTTACACGGGCGACGTAATAACTTAACGGTGGGACGCTGAAATCGAGCGATTACTCCTCTTCGTATGAGAGCACGGCATGGTCCGTATCGGTCGGAACCGATTTGTCAATTCGCTCCTGCCGGTATCGAAAGGTTAGTGGCACGATGTCGTGCCCGCTGAGATCGGCATAATTTTCCCAGCGCTCCATCAATTCATGACGCTCACGAGGTGAGAGCCGCGATCGCTTTTTCGATGCACGCATCGGACAGTCGGTTCTTTTCATCCGCCCAGCTCCTTCCGCTTTGCATTGACCCGTAGCACCATTATCTTGAGGGTGATAACCGTATTTTCGGTTTAAGCACTCCTTACTCACCAGTGAATTCGATCTACCAACTCATGTCCTATGCCAATCATTATACTGGTAAAAATGATGAGAAGATATACCCCTGCCTTAATGATTGCAGCTTGAACACGGTTGATGGGTGAGATGATATTCCGGGCGGTAGTTCCTTACAACCGCTTACCACCTGAAAATACGATCCATGTTGGTGGAAAGTGTTCCCATTCCGGCTGAAGTGGACGATTTATGAATGATTACTTATGGTGTGGATCGGATACGGCGCTGTCGCATAATGGAATTGCCCAGACTCCGATCGCTACCTCGCGACCGATAGAAACCGGCCTGCCTTCCGGCAGTATCTCCAAAGACATCACATCTCCAAAGGGGGTACGTTCCTTTAAATAAATCTGTGTCCCGGGAAGCAAGCCCAGATTTTTTAAGTAAGTGAGGTAGTCTTCCCTTTCATTGGTGATTTTCAATATGGTGTAGGTTTGATCCATCACGCTGTCCCAGAGCGATTGGGAACCGTCGTCTTCGCCCTCGTCAACCGGATTCCCGTGCGGGCAGGTTTTCGGATGACCCAGCGCAGCCGACAAGCGACCGGCTACATCGGTGGAGATGTAGTGCTCCAGCTTACAGGCAAGATCATGCACCCCATCCCAAGGCAGGCCAAGAAAATCAACCAACAGCCTTTCAATCAAGCGGTGTCGCCGTAACAATTCAATCGCTAATGCCTCGCCCTTGGGGGTACACTTGACTCCATGGTAAGGAGTGTGCTCAACTAACTTCAAGTTATTGAGCTTTTTGAGCATCGTGGTGACAGAAGCCGGGGCCACATTCATATAACGGGATATCTCACCAGTACCCACCGCATCGTACTCTTTCTCCAGCCGGTAAATCCCCTCCACGTACTCCTCGATGCTTTCGCTTAAAAAGGTTTTTTCGCGACCGCGAGCGTTTTTGGGGCGGCAGGATGCCGGCACTCTCAACCCTACATCTCTTTTCACCGATCTGTTACCTCCTGATATCCAAGCAATCAGTCATAATTATAGCATAACTAAATAGTATTCATCCAGGCAAAAACGGGACTATTTTAGCATGGGCTAAAAGATCAAGTGATAAAATGTGATCATTCGTAAGAGTTCAGTTTTGTGGGAATGATTTTCTAGCAACATGAGCCGCCCCCCCCACCCCAGCCCTCCCCCACGAGGGGGGAGGGAGTTGATGATTGCGGTGAGGGTAAGAGCCTGCTACCTAAATTGCCCGCAAAACTGAATTCATTCGTCATTCCAGTATTTGTATTGGCTAGCAAGGCCGGTTAAAATGCCGATACTTAATTAGAAAACTCCGTTCGTTTTATTCTTACCGGCGCTAGTGTAGGGGGGGGTAGTCATGATAACTGAAACGATGAAGATGATTGTTGATCCATTGGTTGGACTCTCCGAACGACCCAAGCTACGCCGCCAGGTGAATATTGGTTGGAAAGGGGGCGAGACCGACAACTTGTCTACGCTGGTGGATAGCTTGTCACCCGTGACGACGGTCTATCTGATGCGTATCCCAACACCTACCATAGATATATCGGTCTGTCATCGTGCGATCATCTCCTCCGTAGAGGCCATCTTACCAGAACCTTGCGACCTCAGTGTGGTCGTTTTATCCCCTATCTCTTCTGCGATCATTTTATCTCCGATTGGTGGCCAGCAATTAAACCCGCTGCAAGTTAGGGCGATCCTTGATCACCTGCGCAGTGTTTTACAAGAGGTTCTCACACCGTTTGATCTATCTCCGACAGTCCTGAAAACGGCTGCCATTGTGCCATTGGCCTATGTGCCCTCGGTTGATGTAATGCAAGATCACCTCTCCGCCCTTAACGAAATGTTGGAAACTATCGTCAACAAGCGGCTGGCAGCCCGATTTCAACCGATTGTCAATATCAGCCGCGGAGATGTATTCGGATACGAAGCGTTGATTCGAGGTCCGCAAGGAACGGTGTTGCGACGACCGAGCGCGCTTTTCCGAGTGGCGGACGAAGCGCGCTTGGTGTCATGGCTGGACGTTGCCTGCCAGGAGCAATGCTTTGCCACTGCGGCCGCAAAGGGCATTCAAAACCATCTGTTCGTTAATATGGACGCGGAAGGGTTGGCCTATCTCCACCTGTATGAAATCAGCCTACAAGAAAGAGCTGAGTTTTACGGATTGCGCCCCGAGATGATCACAATGGAAATCACCGAGCGCCAGGCGGTCGAGGAGTTTCCCCGGCTCATTCAATTTATCAAGCATATCCGCGGGCAGGGCTTTAAGATTGCAATTGACGATGCCGGTGCCGGATACAGCAGCCTGCAGGCCATCGCGGTTATTCAGCCCGATTTCATCAAAATTGACCATTCTCTGGTCACCGACATAGATCGGGATGGGACCCGGCGTGCACTGCTGGCCACTCTCGCCAAATACGCACGGCATATCGGCACTCAGGTCATCGCCGAGGGAATCGAAACGCGCGATGAGCTCGATGTCCTAATTCAGATGGGAATTGACCTGGCACAGGGATTTTTATTGGGTAGGCCGGCCGATCGGTTGATTCACGTGCGCCCATCAATTCGCGAGTATATTTCAGAACGGGTGGAGCATCGGCGGTTGGTTGTCAGCGGTCGCTCTTTCCCCGTGGAACGCATTGCCCGTCCCGGCTTTACCCTACCCCCTACCGCAACCATCGCTGAGGCCGCTGAGCGCTTGCGCAAAAACATTCATCTCGATAATATCGTAATTGTTCAAGGAACACAAACACTTGGAGTGATCACGCGCACCGATTTTTATCGCCATCTTGATGATCACAAGTACAGCAACGAATTTTATGCGCGTTCCATCACCGGTATAATGGAACATCGGCCGGTAATCATCGAATTCGATACTCCGATTGAAGAAGCGGCCTCATACGTCACATTCCGCCCGGAAGCTAATTTTGATGGCTTGATTGTTTTAACCCGAAAAGGGGATTACGCCGGTGTCGTCCCGATTCGGAAGCTGGTTGAGGCGGTAACCATGATGCAGGTAAACCAGGCGAAATATGCAAACCCGCTTACCGGTCTGGCAGGCCGCGTGGCGTTGGAACAGGAAACGAACGAGCGGATCGAAAAGCATGTACCGTTAACGATCATCTATTCGGATCTCGACAACTTCAAGCCCTACAACGACCAGCATGGATTTACGGCCGGTGATGAAGTAATCATGGCGACTGCCAACGCCCTCGAAACCGCACTCACCTCCTATGGAAGCCCCAGTGATCTACTGGGTCATATCGGAGGTGATGACTTCGTTATCTTGACCTCACCGGAATGCGCCGAGCCAATCGCACGAGAGGCGATCAAGCTGTTCAGCTCAACCATCACCAAGTTTTACTCGGCCGAAGAGCTTCAAAACGGCTTTGTAACTTCGGTGGATCGCCAAGGTGTTACACGCACTTTTCCGCTGATCACCATCTCTCTGGCCGGCGTAAACACGCTGGAGAGAAATATCACCAGCTTCGTTCATGCCAGCGACGTACTGGCCGAAGTGAAAACAAAAGCGAAGGCAACCTCCGGCAGCGTTTTCATACTGGATCGTCGTCGGGCTTAACACTAAAATCAGAACCCAAATGATCGCGCCGACCGAGATGATCAGCCATGAATTTCTCAATGAGGGGCATGCGCTGCAGCGAACTCGATTTTCCAACGGCGCTGAGGTCTGGGTGAATTTCAGCCGCGATCTGCCGCAAAACGGATTTTGGGCAAAAGGGCCCGGCATTGAGCAATCTCGAACGCTGGTGAAGGACCGGATCGTCACTGATATCCAGGCCAAAGACTACCATTTCAGGGAGACGGAGCGTAAATTGGTCTCAAAAGGGACGAATTTTAGATTTGAGTAGGCCCTCTCCCAATCCTGGGATGAGAAGTGTACGGTGGTAATCGTTACCATCCCCGCCGCCTATCGGCCGTTGGGGAGGTCGGTCGCCATCACCACAAACTCCCCGAAAAATCAGTCGCCAATCCCGAACTTTCTGATGGTGGCCAATATATCTTCCGAACTCTTCGGGAAACCAGTTACGCCGCGCGATAGATCGAATTGATGTATCCGCACACGCTTACGCTCTGAATATGGAAACTTGCGCAACGAGCCGCATTCCAAAGCACGATCAATATTTGGCGCGCCGAGCGCCTTGACAGCGGCCTGGCGAAGTCTATCGGCAACATCAGGACATCCGCCAACTCTTTGTCGGAGCTCGTATGGGTCTTCCTTGATATTGAACAACTGTTCCCGCCCACCGTTCGCCATATAGATGTACTTCCATTCACCCGAGCGCACCATCAACTTGAACTGGGGGCCGCCCGGCCTTTCATAGCATCCCAAAAGGTATTCCCGTGGAGTGGCACGGCCGAGAGTCGAAGCGAGCACATCGGCGCCGTCCCGCAATTCTTTCTTGCCGGCGGCGCTGGTGGCGATTCCAAACAGATCGGTAAGACACACCAGATCATCACGCCGGGTGTTCTGAGGCAGATGTTTCGGCCAGCTCAAAAGAAACGGCACCCGGCAGGATGCCTCGAGGAAGCTTTCCTTCTGCCAGGCGTGATGGTCGCCCAGATGGTCGCCGTGATCGGAAAAGAAGCAAATCAAAGTGTTGTCGACATTCGGACCGGATTCGACCGCATCCAGTATCTTTCCGAGACACTGGTCAATATAAGTAATCTCGCCATAGTAACGGGACTTCAATACCCGAGCATGCGAATTGTTGATGTCCTCGGCCCAGATCATGTAGTTCATCCATGGAATCTGATCGTCCATATGGTCTGTCCCGATATCGCCGCAAACTGGATCCGGCATGCGATCAGGATCGTAGATGCGGTTGAACGGTATCGGCGGGGCAAACGGCGGATGCGGCCCGACGAACGATACGAAACCGAAGTAGGGACGGTCATCCTTTACTCTGATCTGCTCCACCGCGCGGGATGCGGCCCACGCTTCCACCGTGATATCGGCCGGCATCGGACTCATCTGCGGCATATAGTACATATCGGTTCTTTCGCCCATAAGCCCCTCGACCCAATCGTACTCCGGGTGCTCTTTTGCAATGAAGGCGGCAAAATCATCCCGATTGCGTTGATCGGGGTTGCCGTAAAGCTCTTCGCTGCGCAGGTGGACCTCGTAGCCCAAATCTTCATCCCAGGGAAGAGTATGAAACTTGCCGATTCCGAACGTGCGATAGCCCAGCTTTGAAAGCGTGCGGGCGATGTAATCGCCGCAGCGGACTTCCATTTCCTGCGGCTGATCCGGGGTGAGATCAGGCATGCCGTTACAGTAGACGCCGGTTTTTGCCGGCTCGCGGCCGGTGCGAATCGTGTAGCGGGCCGGCACGCACACCGGACAGGTGGAATAGGCGTTGGTGAATGTGACGCCGCGCCTGACCAGGCGATCCATATTCGGCGTGATGATGTGAGAGTTTCCCAGTGCGGCGATCGTATCGGCCCGCTGTTGATCGGTCATAACAAACAGGATATTGGGGCGAGTATCCATGAAATTATCCTCTTTACTGAGTTTAGCGCATCGATTCACTATTTATCATCAAATTCCCTATGTGCCAATATAGAGTGAGACACTTTCCTTATCTTTAATTAGTGTAGATCAGGGCGGGAAGGAGATTGAATTGAACAGCTTCAACAATCCGAATGGCGTATTTTCATCCGCCTCC
>JAKBZR010000087.1 GCA_021842405.1 bacterium | reverse complement strand
CCCCTCAATTTATTTTGGATACCGTGCGGCACGGCAACCCGTTACAAAAGTGGTTTGCTTATAGAAAAAATCGGGGCATGTCGCCTTGGCATGATGTAGTGGATTGGGCCGGCGGTTATCCCTTTGAGGTGGCGAAACCGGAGCAGATTTTCGACTTTTATCGCGAACGAAACTTCGAGTTAATCAAGCTGAAAACCTGTGGTGGAAGTCTCGGCTGCAATGAGTTTGTTTTTATCTATAGAGGCGGATAAGGAGCCGGCTGCCGCTGAGGTGGCGGAGAGGAAGGAGAGTCAGTGTGACTTATAGGTATACCTTTACTGTATTTACACCTACCTATAACCGCGCGCATACTCTGGGACAGGTGTTCGAAAGCTTAAATTCACAGACATTTCGTGATTTTGAATGGTTGATTGTGGATGACGGATCCACCGATAATACCGAATTATTGATTCGGCAGTGGCAGATGATGTCGGATTTTCCCATCCGCTACATTCGACAGGAGCATGCCGGCAAGCATATCGCTTTCAACCGAGCGGTAAGGGAGGCGAAAGGTGAGCTATTGTTAAACCTCGATAGCGATGACGCCTGCGTCTCGGAAGCGTTGGAGCGATTTAAGTATCATTGGGATTCCATCCCAGAATCGAAACGAGCGCAGTTTTCGGCGGTGACTGCTTTGTGCAAAACATCAAACGGCGCGATTATCGGGGACCGATTCCCCTATGACCCGACTGATTCGGATTCAAGCGAAATTCGATTTCGATATCGAATTGGTGGTGAGAAATGGGGATTTCAGCGCACCGACGTGCTCAAAGATTTTCCGTTTCCCGAGGTGCAAGGTGGAAGCTATATACCGGAAGGTATCGTATGGACTGCAATCGCAAAGCGTTACAAGACACGTTATGTCAATGAACCTTTACGAATTTATCGGGTAGCGCCGGTAAGTGGACCAAGCGACCAGTTGATGTCACGTCAAAACCCGAAAAGTCATGCTGTCGGTGGCATAATGGAACATAAAAACATCTTGAACTACGAAATGCGTTATTTCCGATATGCACCTGATCAGTTCTTGCGGTCAGCGGTGCATTATGGCCGTTTTTCTTTTCATTGCGGCATTGGACTTCGTGAACAGGTTAAACAGCTCGGGCCGTTTGTTTCGCGATTATTATGGCTCTTGGCCCTGCCGGCAGCTTATATCGTGTATAAGAAAGATTTGAAATTGACCAGCTACTCTGACGGTAGTAGCACGTAACTATTTTTTAATGGATTATGATCAAGCTCCAAAGAGCGAAGCACTCGGCTCAACATTACTAATAAAGGCGTATCGGATTATTCGATGGAATTGCTTTTTCTGATCCGAGCTCTCAACTATGGCGGCGCCGAGCGGCAATTGGTTGAGCTGGCAATAGGCCTGCATCGGCGCGGGCGGAAGGTTGCGGTCGCCGTGTTTTATGGCGGCGGGCCGCTCGAGCCGGAATTACGGAGAGAAGGGGTTCCGGTCTACCCATTAAATAAGAGCGGCCGATGGGACGTCTTCGGGTTTATCATCCGGTTAATTCAATTGATACGAGATAAGCGACCTGGCCTACTTTACAGTTATCTGGAAGTCCCCAATGTATTGGCGGTGACCATCAAGCCGGTATTTCCGCGCCTGCGAACGGTTTGGGGAGTGCGCTCTTCGAATATGGATCTTTCGCAATATGATTGGATGGCGCGCATAACTTATGGTGCAGCCCGGCGGCTCTCGCGCTTCGCCGACACCATTATTGTGAACTCAAAGGCTGGGGAGGAGTTCGCGGCTAGATATGGTTATCCACAACATAAAATGGTTGTGATTCCGAATGGAATTGACACCGAACGGTTCCGTCCCGACCCGGCTGCCCGGGAAAAAGTTCGCTCGGAATGGGGCGTCGGTTCCGATGAGCTGCTCGTCGGCTTGCCGGGCCGACTCGACCCGATGAAAGATCATACCAACTTTCTAAAGGCGGCCGCTCTGCTTTCCCAACAGCGCAGCAACGTCCGCTTCGTTTGTGTCGGCGGCGGCCCGGCCGTCTATCGGGAACAACTCGAAGGTACGGCGCGGGAATTGTGTCTGGCCCCGCTGCTGCGGTGGGCCGGAGCGCGCCATGATATGGAGGCGGTTTACAATGCGCTGGACGTGGCGGTCTCCTCTTCTTACGGCGAGGGCTTCCCTAACGTGGTCGGTGAGGCGATGGCCAGCGGGCTGCCGTGCGTGGTGACCGACGTGGGCGATTCGGGGCTGGTGGTTGGCGATACCGGTTTCGTGGTTCCGCCGAAAGATCCGGAGGCGCTTGCCGAGGCGCTGGCGCGATGCCTTGAGAGTGACCGGGCCGAGCTGGGCCGACGGGCGCGGGAACGGATTCTCCAACATTTCAGCCTTGAAAACCTGATCTCGAGCACGGAGCGGGCGCTGTGGCCTACGGATTGACCAACGACCTGGTTTTCGGCGCCGTATGTGTGGCAATCGCCGGCTACTTCATCGCCCGACGCGATCTTTCGCCGGGGTCCGCTTTGCTCATCACGCTGACCAAGGTTGGACTGGTCGTTTACTATTTCGCTTGGGCTTTTGATGGGACATGGACCTATTTGGACGATATGACCTACAAGCGTATAGCCACCGAAATGCTCCGTCAAGGCTGGAACCCAATTACGATCTTAGGATTACAGGGTCAGAAACAGTTAATTATTGCAGCAGGATCTTATGACATCCTCTATTACTGGTGGAATATGCTGGCCCAGTCGCTGTTCGGCGTACATTATTACAGTCCAGTGATCCTCAATTGCCTTTTAACTTTCATTAGCGGGTATTTCTTTGTTCGGATCTTAGAGGATTTAGGCTTTGAGCAGCGCTACCGGCAATATTTCTTGATGTTCTTCCTTCTCCAGTGGGATGTTGTGGTGTGGTCTACGTTTCCGAACCTTAAGGATGTGCTGGTGATGACGCTGGAAGCCGGCTGCCTCTACTTCGTTATCCGATTGAGTCGGCAGTTCAGCATACGGGCATTATTGGGGTTGATTGTATTTGTTCACTTACTGACGATGATCCGATACTACTCTCCATTACTCATTTTTCTGGCCTGGGGACTTTGGGCAATTCAAAATATCAAAGGGCGATATAAATTTGCGATCATTACCGGTTTAGGGCTAGCGTTTGCTCTGATTTTGATACCATTCATAGGTGAGCTACATCATATCAAAATACGCCACATGCCGGTCGGTGCCTATTATATGTTATTCACCCCTCCATTTTGGAGCGTGAATCGATTCCCGGCAAATTCATACATGTTAATTCCCGCGTTTATGCAGACCGTGATGTTTTTCCCCGTTGTGTTTGCCGGCTGGCTAATGTGGAATAGGACTTCACGCGGGCGGATATTCATCATCTATTTAGTTATCGGAATCATGTTTTACGGCTCGGTGCCGGCGGTCATGGGCTTCCGTGAGCGATTCCAGTTTACAACAACGATCGCCTGGCTGCAGTTTCATTTTCTCTGGTGGGCGCTCGGTCAAGTCAAGCAAAAATGGGCGCTCAGCGCTCGCAGGTACCGTTTAAGAGGAACTAGTCCGGGAGAAACGATTGCCACCTAAGAGATTGTTGAAAAACTCGCCGGAGTCTGCCGCTCCGTCATTCCCGCATGGCTCCACTCCAGTGGAGTGGATGGCGGGAATCCAGTCCGATGCTTATGTTTTGGATTCCGGGTTCCGCTTCGCGGCCCCGGAATGACGACCCGATGGGTATTACAGTATTTTTCAACAACCACCTAAGCTCATGAGATCTACGCCCGATAGCAAAATCCGGGTCTTGCACGTCATCACCGGCCTCAATACCGGCGGGGCGGAGATGGTGCTTTATCGGTTGATCGAGGGAATGGATCGTTCCGAGTTCGCCAATTCGGTGATCTCGTTAACCAGCATCGGCCCGATCGGCGACCAGATCAGGGCGCTGGGTGCTCCGGTGCGGGCGCTGGGACTCTCACGAAGATCGCCGAATCCATTGAAGCTGTTGGAACTGGCTAGCTGGTTGCGCAGATCGCGTCCGGATGTCATTCAGTCCTGGAT
Organism: bacterium; assembly: GCA_021842405.1. Lineage (GTDB taxonomy): Bacteria > Armatimonadota > Chthonomonadetes > Chthonomonadales > JAMCWF01 > JAMCWF01. The sequence goes on along the minus strand of JAKBZR010000087.1, from coordinate 9,356 downwards.
GTACCATGCCGATCTGCTGGCCGGATTGGCGGCAAAGATGGCGGGCGGATACCGGGTCGTTTGGGGAATTCGCCACGCAAAACCCCTGTCAAACACTATGAATTCTCGGACGATCAGGGTCGCCCGCCTGTGCGCTCGACTATCTCACCGGCTGCCGGCTCGTATCGTGTACTGCTCGGAGGCGGCGCATGCCGCCCATGCGAGAATCGGTTATGCCGATGACCGATTTTCGGTGATAACGAATGGATATGATCTCGATCATTTCAAGCCGGATGCAGGGGCGGGATCCCGATTGAGAAAAGATCTCGATATACAGCCTGAAAGCCAAGTCATCGGGCTGGTGGCGCGCTTTCACCCGGATAAGGATCATCGCAACTTTGTTTCGGCCGCCGCTGAATTGGCCGCGGCGCGGGATGACGTCCATTTCGCTTTATGTGGGACCGATGTCAACTGGGATAATCGTGAATTGGCCGGTTGGATCGAGGATACCGGTTATAAGGAGCGTTTTCACCTGCTGGGAAATCTTTCTAATGCAAACGGAGTAACTGCCGGCTTTGATATCGCGACGCTGTCTTCGGTCACAGAGGCATTTCCCAATGTGGTGGGTGAAGCGATGGCCTGCGGCGTGCCATGTGTGGTTACCGATGTGGGCGATGCGGCATTGATCGTGGGGGAAACCGGCAAGGTCGTGCCGCCCCGCAACCCCGACGCGCTGGCGGCGGCATGGAGCGAGCTGCTCGACCTGCCGGAGAATGAGCGAAAAGCGCTGGGTGAAAGAGCACGCGAACGGATTGCCAGGTATTATGATCTTAATAGTATGATCAAACGATACGAGGCATTATATCGGGAGGTGGCGGGGGATGTGCGGCCTGGCCGGATTGATTGACAGCCGTCTTGAGCTGAATGCGGAAAAGCTGAACACGATCGCGACGCGGATGGCCGATACCATCGTCCACCGGGGGCCCGATGATTTCGGGGTTTGGTGCGAAGAAAAGAGCGGCTATGCGGTCGGTTTTCGGCGTCTTGCCATAATAGACCTTACTCCGGCCGGCCATCAGCCGATGCAGTCTGAATCCGGTCGTTACGTGATCGCTTTCAACGGCGAGATCTATAATTTTGACGAGTTGAAGCCGGAATTGGAGGGGTGCGGCTGCCGATTTCGCGGTCACTCCGATACGGAGGTGATGCTGGCCGCCTTTGAGTCTTGGGGGATCGAGGATGCGCTAAAGCGGTTTAACGGCATGTTCGCCTTCGCGCTGTGGGACCGGCAGGACCGTACGCTCTACCTGGCCCGCGATCGTATGGGCGAGAAGCCGCTCTATTACGGCTGGGTCGGCCCCATCTTTTTATTCGGCTCCGAGCTGAAAGCGCTGCGAGCCCATCCCCACTTCGATTGCAATATCAATCGCGACGCGCTGGCGATCTACCTCCGCCACAACTATATACCGGCGCCCTACTCGATCTATGACGGAATCTACAAGCTGCCGCCGGCTGCATTCTTGAAACTATCGCCGGCCGACGGCATCAATCTACCGAATCCAACGCCGTACTGGCAATTGAGAGAGGTGGTTGAGGGCGGACAGCAAAATGTCGTAAATCTCGGCGATGATGAAGCCGTCTCTCAGCTCGATGCCTTGCTGCGGGACGCGGTTAAAATTCGAATGCAGTCCGATGTGCCCTTGGGCGCATTTCTATCCGGCGGGATCGATTCTTCGGCGGTGGTTGCATTGATGCAGGCTCAAAGCGCCCAGCCGGTAAAAACCTTTACCATCGGCTTTCATGAATCGGGCTACAACGAGGCCAAAGATGCGAAGGAGGTTGCGCGGCACCTCGGTACCGAGCACACCGAGCTGTACCTCACGCCGGAGGATGCGATGGCGGTCATCCCACGGCTACCGATGCTCTACGATGAGCCCTTTTCCGATTCGTCTCAAATACCCACCTTTTTAGTTTCCGAATTAGCCCGCCGGCGGGTGACGGTCAGCCTTTCCGGTGACGGGGGCGACGAGCTGTTCGGCGGGTATAATCGCTATGCGCTCGGACAGGTCATCTGGGACCGGCTCCGTATGATGCCGATACCGCTGCGGAAAATGACCGCATCCGCAATGGTTGGCATCTCGCCGATCCTGCCGAAGCGTTTCGGTCGCCGAAACCCATCTGACAAGATCCGTAAGCTGGCTGAATTGCTGACGGTAAAAAGTCCGGAGGAGATGTACCGTGGCTTGGTATCCCATTGGAAAGAACCCGAATCCATTGTTATCGGCTCTCACGAGCCGCATAGTGCTTTGACGGATCCTGACCATTGGCCCGATTTATGCAACTTCACCCATCGGATGATGTATTTGGACGCAGTGACCTATCTGCCGGACGATATCTTGGTGAAGGTGGATCGCGCCAGCATGGGAGTGAGCCTGGAAGCCCGCGTGCCGTTTCTCGATCACCGGGTATTTGAGATGGTTTGGAAGCTGCCGATTACGATGAAGGTGCGGAATGGAAAGAGCAAATGGATCCTGCGTCAGGTGCTTTATCAATATGTGCCGCCTTCATTAATTGAGCGGCCCAAAATGGGCTTCGGAGTGCCGATCGATTCCTGGCTGAGAGGGCCGTTGAGGGAATGGGCCGAAAACCTGCTGAACGAGACCCGGTTGAGCACGGAGGGATATTTCAATCCGAAACCGATCCGCCGAAAATGGGAGGAGCATCTCAGCGGATTGAGGAACTGGCAATACTACTTATGGGATATCCTTATGTTTCAAGCCTGGCTGGCTGAGACGCACAAATGATCTTGATGGGTATTTTTGGGTTAGGAGAAAAAAAGTAAGACTATGACTGAGCGCATCGCAGTGATCGGGTTGGGTTATGTCGGTTTGCCGGTTGCATTGGCTCTTGCGCATAACTTCGCCAATACAATTGGATTTGACGTCAACGAATCCCGCATTCAAACCTTAAAGTCGGGAATTGATGTTACGGGTGAAACCTGTTCACAACAGTTAATGGACGCGCCGATACGTTTCACATCCGACCCGGCCGATATGGCGGGCGCCACCTTTTTTGTGGTTGCGGTGCCGACCCCAATAGACAATCAAAAGCGGCCCGATTTAAGCCCCCTCATCACCGCTTCCGAGATCGTGGGGAAGGTATTGCAGCCGGGCGCGGTGGTGGTTTATGAATCCACTGTATATCCCGGCGTAACCGAAGAGATCTGCGGGCCGGTGTTGGAAAAGGTCTCCGGCCTTCGTCAGGGTAACGACTTTAAGTTGGGCTACTCACCGGAGCGCATCAACCCCGGCGATAAAGAGCACACGCTGGAGCAGATCGTGAAGGTGGTTTCCGGCGAAGATGAGGAGACCTTAAACCGGGTGGTGAGAGTCTACTCCCGAATCATCAAGGCGGGGCTTCATTGCGCGCCCTCCATCAAAGTGGCGGAGGCGGCCAAAGTGATCGAAAACACCCAGCGAGACCTCAATATCGCCTTGATGAACGAGCTGGCCATCATCTTCGACCGGCTTGGTATTCGCACCAAGGATGTGCTGGATGCCGCCCGCACCAAATGGAACTTTTTGCCATTTGTGCCGGGTTTGGTCGGCGGGCATTGCATCGGAGTGGATCCCTACTACCTGACGATGAAGGCGGAAGAGATCGGCTACTATCCGCAGGTGATCCTGGCCGGCCGCCGCATTAACGATGAAATGGGCACGTTTCTGGCCGATCGGATGGTTAAGCTGCTGATACACGCCAATCTGCCGGTAAAGGGCGCCCGCGTGGCGGTTCTAGGCATCACCTTTAAAGAAAATGTGAACGATCTTCGCAACAGTCGAGTCGACTCCATCGTGAACGAGCTCCGCCAGTTCGGTATCGAGCCGATGGTGCACGATCCGGTCGCCGATCCCTGCCTGGCCGAGCAGAAATATGGGCTGAAATTGGCTCAGTGGAGCGATCTAAACGGGCTGGATGGCTTGGTGCTGGCCGTCAGTCACCGACAATATCTCGATATGGACCTGTCTGAATTAATTGAAAAACTGCGGGTGGGCGGTGTGTTGATGGACGTAAAATCGGCTTTAAATCCGGCATTGGTGCCCGATCATATCAGTTACTGGAGCTTGTAATGGGCAGCTATTATGAACAGGTTCAATCCGATTTAATCAAAGAGCCGAAGCGCTGGCTGGTAACCGGTGCGGCCGGATTTATCGGCTCCAATTTGCTGGAATTTTTACTTCGATTCAATCAAAATGTGGTCGGCCTCGATAACTTCGCCACCGGTCACCGCTACAACCTGGAGGACGTTCGCAAGTCGGTCAGCGAAGCTCAATGGGGCAATTTTCATTTTATTGAAGGGGATATCACCGATTTAGACGTCTGCCGGAGCGCGTGTGAAGAGGTGGATTACGTGCTGCACCAGGCGGCGCTGGGCTCGGTTCCGCGCTCGATCGAAGACCCGATCAACACCAACCGCTCCAATATCGTCGGTTTTCTCAATATGCTGATTGCAGCGCGGGATGCCGGGGCGAAGCGCTTCGTCTACGCCGCATCCAGCTCCACCTACGGCGATCATCCCGCCCTCCCGAAGGTTGAGGATCAGATCGGCGAGCCGCTTTCTCCCTACGCCGTCACGAAATACGTGAATGAGCTTTATGCCAAAGTATTCGGGCGGGTTTACGGCACGCCGACGATCGGGCTTCGCTATTTCAACGTCTTCGGGCCGCGTCAGGACCCCAACGGCGCCTATGCCGCCGTCATTCCGCGCTGGATCGGTTCCCTGTTGAACGGTGAAAGATGCACGATCAATGGGGATGGGGAGACCAGCCGCGATTTTTGCTACGTCGTCAACGTGGTGCAAGCCAACCTCTTGGCTGCTCTCACCGAAAACAAAGAGGCGATCAACCAGGTTTACAATGTGGGGTATGGAGGCCGCACCACCCTTAATCAGCTCTATCGTATGATTCGGGATCGCATCGCTGGGGAGAGACCTGCAATTGCCTCCCTGGAGCCGGACTATCTGGATTTTCGGGCCGGTGATGTGCGCCATTCCCAAGCCGACATCGGCAAGGCAAAGCGGCTGCTGCAGTATCAGCCCACTCACTCGGTAGTGGAGGGAATGAACGAAGCCATTCCTTGGTATTTGAGCCGCTGATGCCGTCCCTCAGGGCACGTAGGCCAACGTCGTGTTGTAAACCTCGATGGTGCGCTGAGCGACGATTTGATCATCGAACTCCTGTTGCATCTTAAGGCGGCCAGCCGCGCCCATTTTCTGACAGAGCTCGGGGTTCGCTAGCAATTGCTCGATTGCATCCGCCAGGGCAAGCGGATCCTTGGGGGGAACCAGCAGACCGTTCACATTGTGATCCACCACCTCGCGGCACCCCGGCACATCGGTTGCCACGATCGGTATACCCATTGCCGCCGCTTCGAGCAAGATGCGGGGTACACCTTCTGGGTAGTAGGATGGCAGCACAACCATTGTGGCTACCGCAATAAGCTCCTCGATGGCATCCACATGACCCAGCAAATCCACCGCGCCCTCGCGGCGCCATTCCTCCAAAGTCGCTTCGCTGATACAGGACGGATTACCCTTATCCGGCTCGCCGGCAATCTGAACCGTCACGTTCACCCCACGCCGCTTCAAAATGCGAGCGGCCTCCACCAGCACCGCCACACCCTTCTCATTTATCAAGCGGGAGGCAAACAGGACAATCGGCGCAGGCGGCACCTCGGGTGCACCCGGACGAGGGCTAAATCGCTGCAAATTCACCCCCGAGCTTCTGATTAACACCGTTTGGTCAGGAATGATCATATTTTCATCCGCGAAGGCTTGCAGATCATCCGGGTTTTGAAACACGACCCTCACCCGCTTTGCCGTCAATACCCGACGGTATATCCGCTTAACCAATACGCGGATAAGGCGGGTGCTCAAGCTGCCGTCAACAAAAACATAGCCCAAGCCGGTTACCGCGTTCACCACCGCGCGGATGCCGGTTATTTTTGCGGCCAAGGAGCCATAAAGCACGCATTTTATGGTGAAATGGTGAACCGCCGACGGCCGTTCCCGGTTGTAGATCAGCATGAGCCGGAAAATCCCCAAAAGCTCTTTGAATGGGTTGAGGCTCCGGCGATCGAGATTGTAGTGCACCCAGCGAAACCCTTCCGCCCGCAGGCGCTCCACGTAGGGATCATCCGGGCAGACCATCACGACCTCCACACCCCGTGAACGGAGCAAACGCGCCAGGGGAAGTCGGAAATTATATAGGTACCAGCCGGTATTAGCGACCAGCAGGATTTTGCGCATGCCGGTGGATCGGGTGCGTTCGCTCACTGCAGCGGAGGTATGTCCATTGCCCGTCAATATAATGGATCGGGGGGGGTCGGACGTATGGCCTTGCTCCCGGGTTCTAGCCGACGTGATCGGTTGAATTGCGCGTTCGTTCTTCTGCCAATTTTCCATATCATTTACCTCCGATTCATCCGGTTTCCACCTCATTGAGCTCTCATCCGGCATTCACCACCAAAAACCGCCGGTTGAATCCGCAAGCCCTTACTGCAGGTAGCGAGCGGGGAGATAGCCGGGAAGTTATGGGGGGTCTGCGGGAGCAGATGGATGGATGCAGTAAAAATAACAATTGCTGACAATCAATGTGAAACAGAAAATTGAACCTCAGTGCAATACCGATTCGCGGTGTGACCTCAGTGCGGCAATACCGGGTTGTGTGTTTGGGGCTACCTCTATATTTATGAGCGGAACCGAAGTGCGCCAACCAACCCAACAGCGGATGGCATAGCGAAGAAAGCCACCGGCCGATTTTTCGATTACTACTTCTCATTATGTTGTACTACTGACACAAGGTTCTATCGCTGGCTTGGTAGGATTTAGAGTGTTTGGCAAAGGTCTCCAACTGCAGCGTTTGGCCGAGACGGAACTTCACTTGGGTCAACCCACGAACTGCGTAGCCAAGAGTGCAGTGGTATGGCGAGGCAAGGATACGATTCGAGATCACGCAGACTCCCTTTCCGCTAAACTATAATAAGCATTGCGCGCCTCATTCGACGGCAAGGTGCGCTTCCCATTTGCTGGAAGGTGTCAGATCGTCGTTGACCCTTACTTGATCCCAATGATAAAACACTCAACCAAGCACACATTATATTATCTGCAAACCAGGCAATTTGTCTAGGGTAAAAGGCTCCAATCGGCTGCCAATGCTTGATTTTTCGTTTGGTGGTCGCGCCAAACAAGGAGCCTGACAGTTATTCAGACGCCGTCCGGCCGCTTATGTTCCCAACAATTTAATGGGTGACGCGCCGAATTTCCAGCTCGTCCCTGCCTTCTCGGTAGAGCATACTGCCGTGTGCGTGACAGCCTCTCTGCTATAATGACATCGGAATGAAAACAGATCTATCGAAAATCAGAAACTTTTGCATCATCGCCCACATTGACCACGGCAAGTCCACGCTGGCCGATCGCATCCTCGAGATGACCGGCGCTATCAGCGACCGGGACATGCAGGACCAATTACTGGACACGATGGATATCGAGCGGGAGCGGGGAATCACCATCAAGATGACGGCGGTCCGGCTGACCTACACCGCCCTCGACGGCAGCGAATACGAGCTGAACTTGATTGATACGCCCGGTCACGTGGACTTCAGCTATGAGGTTTCCCGCTCGCTGGCTGCCTGTGAAGGGGCGGTGCTGGTGGTTGACGCGGCTCAGGGCGTGGAGGCGCAGACGGTGGCCAACGTTAATTTGGCCCTCAATCACAACTTGGCCATCGTGCCGGTCATCAACAAAATTGACCTGCCGGCCGCCGATCCGGATCGGGTGCGTGAGGAAATCGAGAACGTGCTGGCCATTGATGCCGGTGAAGCGATACCGGCCAGTGCAAAGCAGGGACTCGGCACTCGAGAGGTGCTCGAGGCGGTGGTGCATCATATACCGCCGCCCACCGGTGACATTGAGGCGCCGCTTCGAGCGTTGATCTTCGACAGCCACTTCGATACCTATCAGGGCGTAGTCTGTTACGTGCGGGTGGTGGACGGTGAGATCAGGCCCGGCATGCCGATCCGGTTGATGGCGACCGGCAAGGAGCACGAGGTGCAGTCGGTAGGGGTATTCCGCCCCAAAATGGAGACAGGAGCGCAGTTGCAAGCCGGCGAGGTGGGGTACATGACGGCCGGAATCAAGACAATCGGTGATGCCAACGTGGGGGATACCATCACCGGAGCGCTCCGGCCGGCATTGACGCCGTTGCTCGGTTACCGCCGGGCAAAGCCGATGGTTTTTTGCGGCTTCTATCCGATGGATGGGGCTGACTACCCCGATTTGAGGGAAGCGCTCGCCCGCTTGCAGCTCAACGATGCCGCCCTCACCTATGAGCCGGAAACCTCCGCCGCCTTGGGTTTTGGCTTCCGGTGCGGGTTTCTCGGGCTGCTGCACATGGAGATCGTTCAGGAGCGGTTGGAGCGTGAGTTCAACCTTTCGCTGATCGCCACCTCTCCGTCGGTGGTCTATCGGGTATTAACGACCGCCGGCAAGCGGCTGGAGGTGGACAATCCGGCCCTGATGCCGCCCGCGGTTGAGATTGCCTCCATCGAGGAGCCCTACGTTACCGCCACGATCCTGCTGCCGGGCGCCTATATCGGGGCCTCGATGGAGCTGGCGCAGGAGCGGCGCGGTGAATTCATTAAGATGGAGCATCCTGCCCTCGACCGGGTTATGCTCTCTTACCGATTGCCGCTGGCCGAGATACTGCTGGATTTCTTTGATCAGTTGAAGAGCCGAAGCCGGGGTTACGCCTCCTTCGATTACGAGATGGAAGGTTACCGCGAATCGAAGCTGGTTAAGCTGGATATCTTAATCAATGGGGATGTGGTGGACGCCCTCTCCTTCATCACCCATCGAGACAAGGCCTACTCACGAGCCAGAATGTTTGTGGATCGCTTAAAAGAGGTGGTACCCCGTCAGCAGTATGAAGTGAGAATCCAGGCTGCGATCGGAGGTAAGATCATTGCGGCGGAGACGGTGAAGCCTTTTCGCAAAAACGTGATCGCCAAGTGCTACGGCGGCGATATCACCCGCAAGCGCAAGCTGCTGGAGAAGCAGAAAGAGGGGAAGCGCCGGATGAAGCAGGTCGGCAGCGTCGAGATTCCGCAGGAGGCGTTTCTCAGCGTGTTGAAGATCGGGCAGGGCTGATTTTAACCGGTGGAGCTGCCCGGTATCGGCTCCCGGTGATGCCGCGTGATTGCAAATCGCTGCTCCGCATAGACCGGAGCGATGTGCGCCTCGTTGTTGCGGTACTCCTCATCAATGATGAAGTGAAACGATTCGGTAAGGCGGCAGAATTTCTTGAGCTCGGCCACCTCCTCCG
>JAKBZR010000009.1 GCA_021842405.1 bacterium | reverse complement strand
CATAGAGCGGCGCCCCGCCATCCACCTGTTCCCATGCCTCGATGCCGGCCACCCCCTCCATATCGCACCATATCATAATCCGCACCGATCGTTCACTTCCCTTCTAGACTTAAGAGGTTGCTGAATGCTAAACCTTCGCGATCAAGATAAATCTTCCGATTCCCTGCCATCGCCGTTTATGCGGCGTTTCGCCCTAAATCCAGCGGCCGGCAACCGGCGCTCAATTGAACCGCTCAATCCAACGCCGGGATTTCAAATCGAGTGTGAAGCTCCTGCGCCTTGCCGGTTTCGGCTGAGCGGTAACCCGCCTCAATTATCTCAATGACGTGGCGAGCGTGTTCGGCCGTGACGATGCTGGGCACTCCTTCGCTCACCCAATCCACCAGTTGCATAATATCCTCGAAGACGTGCGCCTCCCCCTTTTCGCGATGCGGCCCCTGGACGTGAGGCAGCAGCACGTTATCGCCCTGGCCGGCCGCATCAGCGATCTCCCGGCCAGGATACTGGAGCGGCTGGCCGTTAAACTGCCCACCGTTGAACCATCCTTTGGTGCCGAACAGGGTTGCCAACCCAAATGTGGTTAGCATGCCGGTCATGGTTCCATAAACGAAGGCGAAGAGATTGTCGCCGAAATCCAGCAACATCACCGTGTTATCATCGGCATCGCATGGGTAAGTTCTTCCATTATAGACCCGCTCCTTGATTGCCACGCCGGAAAAAGCGACGATTCGCTTTGCCGGTCCCAATATACCGGTGAGGGAGTGAAGGCCGTAAACCGTCATATCGTAGAGCGGGCCGCCGCCCGGCTTGCGCCAGTACCAGACCGGGTTGATGTTGCTCAGCACATCCTGCCCCTGCCGGCAGTCCTCCCTCTCATGGTAGCTGCCGAATGCGGCGCCGGTGGCTGCCCAGGCAATGGTGCCGAAGTCGCCGTTTTTTACCATCTTTCTTAACTGTTGATTGAGCGGTCTCAACATCTGTCCCGGCGAGGCGACGATCTTCAATCCGCGCCGGTCAGCTTCGGCAATTAACTGATCCGCTTCCGTGCAGGTTACCGTCATCGTTTTATTGAAGTGGATATGCCGGCCCGCCCTCAGCGCTTGCATCCCCTGCTCAAAGTGGATTCCAATCGGTGAACCGATGGTGACCGCCTGCACCCCGTCATCGTTAAGAAGATCCTCGTAGTTCTCATAGGCGCGGGCGACGCCGTATTTTTCAGCCGCCGCTTTCGCTCGACCCGGCACCGGGTCGCATACGGCTGCCAGGCATATACGATCCTGCACATCGTTCAAGCAGAGGTGATCGAGGGCGCCCCGGATACCGATGCTACCGGCCCCGACCACGCCGATTCCAATCTTTCCGCCCATTCAATTCCGCTCCTTTAACAAAATAATTAAGCGCTCACCTTTTTATCAAAATAAGCGGCGCCGGATCGTGGCGCGCGATGATCATCCTCAACCGCTCACATTCCAGTCTGCGTGATTCGGCCGCCGGTAACCGGAATATAGGCGCCGGTCACATAGCTCGCCAGCTCGCTCAGCAAGTAAACGCATGCGTTGCCGATCTCGTCGCCGGAGCCGTGACGTTGCAGCGGCAGCGATTTCCCGTAATTGATGGACGATTGTGATGAGGTATCCACCTTCTCATCCGCCATCCAGCCGGGTGCGACCATGTTCACCGTGATGTTCTCCGGGCCCAGCTCAACAGCCAGTGATCGGGATACACCAACCATCGCCCCCTTACCCGCCATATAAGGGGACCAGCCGGCCGGGGCCATGTTCCACAGCTCGGAGACGATGTTGATGATGCGGCCGCCGCCCTGCCTCTTCATAATCGGTCGGGCTGCGTTGATGGTGTTCAGCACCGCAATGCAGTTGAAATCAAACATATTTTGGTAAGCTTGAAGCGATGAATCGGCCAGTTTGCCATCCTGCCGACCCGCAATGGCGTTGTTCACCACGCCATCCAATCGCTCAAATCTTTCAACCACTTGATTGACCATTGCATGCACCTCTTCCGGTTTGCGCACGTCGGCCCGGAAGGTTGCGGCGCGGCCGCCACCCTTTTCGATCTCAGCGGCCAGCTTTTCCGACTTTTCCACGCTGGCCGAATAGTTGATTGCCACCGTCGCGCCATGTTGAGCCACCACACGGCTGATGCAGGCGCCGATTCCACGCCCGCCGCCGGTTACCAGCACCACCTTACCTTCCAATAACATATCTCACCTCATCTTAATTTGGTTAGCATCATTTGCTCGGTTTGCCCAAAGCTCCATCCAGCCCCATTTCCGAGTGTCATTTAGACTTTCCCGCCCTATTTCCTGCTCATCTTTCGATGAAGTAGGGGCCCGACGATTGCTTGAAGGTTATTAATAGAAAGAGTTCAGTTCTACGGGGGTAATTTTCGTTCGACCCCACCCCATCCCTCCCCGCAAGCGGGAGGGTGTCATTGCGAGCGAAGCGAAGCAATCTCCTTCACCAGTCCTCTCTCAGGATTGGGAAAAGAGTTGCCTGTCTGCCTGCCTGGCGGCAGACAGGTAGTGAGGGTTTCCTGCTTAAATTGCCCAGAGAACTGAACTCATTCAATAATTAGCAACCTGGACACCGCAGTCGGGTAATGACCTATCGTTTAGAGTAGTAGATAAATATCCAATATTGATTCCATTGAACGGAACGGTGGAAATAGGTACCCCTTTAATTTGTTATACTGAAGCGATCTCCTTCAAATAGTCTAAAATTTCATCGCTTCGGAAAGAGTGTATCTCCAGGCACCGAATTAAATCTGATCCTTTGGGATTAAAGATGAAATGATTTGGAATACAACAACGTAATATTTAAATGAATGTTTAATCATTGAACTAATGTCGCTCAAATTGAAGGGGAAAATATGCGGGTGATTGACCGAGATTTGGATGCACTGACCTGCGACGCCTGCCAGGACGATCCGACCCGGGTGCGCCGGGTGGCCAAGTTATTACCGTCGGATGAGAATTTCGAGCGGGCGAGCTGGCTCCTTAAGGCGATCGCCGATCCGGTGCGGGCTAAAATTCTTTTTGCATTAAGCTGCGAGCCGCTCTACGTCTGCGAGCTAGCAACCATGCTGGATATGACCATGTCCGCGGTCTCCCATCATTTAAAAGTCATGATGATGGCCGGCATTTTAAAGGCTCGAAAAGATGGCAAATTCGTCTGCTACTATTTCAGCGTCGAGTCCCAGGCAAAGATGCTCGCCGGCTTGGTTTTCGCCCTTACACAGCCGCAAACATCTCCGCCACAACCGTTTTAGATTTCGTGGATTGCCGCCATCAAATTCATATTCCAGAGGAGACGATGATGCAAGAAGAGTGCTGTTCCTACCAAGCGGGTGATTGTTCGGAGCCTTGCTGCTCCGCTTCAGCCAAAACGGAGCGGGCGCCGCTTTGCCCGCAGTGCGGGAAGCGCGGCAAGTGGGTGGGTAACATCACGCTCGCGAACCTGCTTAAAGCCGATGCCAAAGAGCAGATGCAGCCCGATCGTTACCTTTTTTGCGAAATCGCTGACTGCCCGGTGGTCTACTACTCCAAATCGGGCGGCGAGACCTTTTGCGTGGATGAGATTCTGGTCCCAGTGACGCAAAAGAGCGAGGCCGATTCCACGCCCGTCTGCTACTGCTTTCACCACACGCGCGGCTCGATTCGGGATGAGATTGAGCGCACCGGACGCTCCACCGTGGTGGCTCAAATATCGGCTGCGGTAAAGGACGGACGCTGTGAATGCGAAATCCGGAACCCGCAGGGCGCATGCTGCTTGGGAAACGTGAGCCGAGCGGTGAAGGACGCATGGCCAAGAGTGGTCAAATCGAGATAGAAGGGAGGTGATCCGTATGTGGAAAAATCGCGCGGATGGAGGCAAGTGCCCCAATTGCCCAGACTGCCCCGATGATCCAAGCTGCCCGTGCTGCCCGCCCAAATAGGGCATCATGCACGCCGAATACCGATTCGGTGGTATTAGGGCAATTAAGGAGTGGAGATTCCCTGCTCGGCGGGGAATCTCTGCCGCGCCGGCCGGCATTTAAATCAGTTGAACTCTTTCTATTAAGAACAGCTCGCTAACTAATTTGTCGTTGTAACGGAAAAACAGGGCCGTTTTGGGCAGGAATTAGATCTAAAGTCTACCTAACCTGAGCCTGGAACCGGTGGAAACAGGGCCGATGTCGGCGGGCCGAACGGGATTCGGCGAGGAACCCGACCGTAGTGCTCTTGGATTGACAACAAATCCACCACATGGCCGAAGCGGTCATTAATGATATCCACCGTTGAAGCGCAACGCGCCCGGCTCCGATACTCCTCGAAAAGGCTCAGTGGTACATCGTGATCGGCCAGCAGATCGCTGAACGAGATCGCCACCCACTCCGGCGCCGCAACGCCGGTTAAGTTCGGCATGGCGGCCAGGATGGGACGCACCACCTTTAGCCAAGTCACATCGTCGCTGGAGTGAGGGTGGCGGCGACTCCCGCAGCGCCATATCCGACTGCCGTGGGAGTGCAGCAGGCGGTAGCGAACCTCCACCTCCACCGAGGCGGCCTTCTGCCGGTAATCCCGGAGGCGCTTTAAGGCGCGGGCGCACAGTTGCAACAGGATGCCTCGGGCGCCGTCCGGGTTACGCAGATCGGGCGGCAGCACGTGCGAATGGCCGACCGATTGGCGCACCCGCTCGATTGGAACCGTGTAGTCGCACTGGTGGCTGCCGCGCAGCATGAAGTACCACCTCGCACCCACCACGCTGCCCCACGCCCGCCGAAGCTGCCAGGGGGAGGCGTTCCAAAGCGCTTCCACCGTGTGGATGCCGAACCGATTAAGCCGCCGCTCCATCGCCGACCCGATCCCCGGCAGTGCGCTCAGGTCGAGGCGGCAGAGCGCCTCCTTGAGGTTGAAGTGATCCAACAGCGTCAGCCCATCCGGCTTTTGCATCTCGGCGGCCACCTTCGCTAAGAAGATGTTGGGCGCAATGCCGACCGAGCAGCGCATATAGGACCCGAGCTCATGATAAAGCTGTTCCTTAACCCGCTGCGCCATCCGCCGCTCTTTCTCGGCGGTATCGTAGAGAAAGGCCACCGGGCAGCCCACCTCATCCACCGAGAAGACCTTGATGTCGGTGAAGTGGTCGTTCAACACCTCTAGGATGCGACGGTGGTAGCTCATATAGAGCTCCGGCCTGGACTCCACGATCTGCAGCTCGGGGCAGATGAGGCGGGCCTGCTTCACCGAGGTGCCGGTTTTGATGCCCCATTTTTTGGCCTCGTAGCTGGCGGCGATGGCGCATGTGGTATCCACCAGCACCGGCGCCACAACGATGGGTCGGCCGCGCAGCTCCGGCCGCTCCTGCTGCTCGACGCTGGCAAAGAAGGCGTTCATATCCATAAAGAAGTAACGGCTGGCCATCTTGTCTGCCTCCTGATTGCTTAGAATAGTAGATAAATATCCACTACTGATACATACCATGAAACGATAGAAATCTGTATACATCCCACTGAGGAAATTGAGAGGAAATGGGAGATTAAATGGAGGCTATCAATGAAATCCAGCCGAGCGAAACCTACTCGAGAGTGATTTAGTCTTATGAACGAAATGGTTTCGAGAGCTTCTCGAAGAGGCTTGGCCTAAGGTAACATCTGAACAATTGCCGGTGCTTGCCGTCAATACCTAAATATCAATTCATCATGATTTAAGGGAGGGATTGAGCGATCGGGGTAGACATTTTACCGAAGAGAAGATTTAGAGCGATACCCATCCTATTGACCGTGCTGCTGGTGGAAGTGATGTCCAGTGCGATGGCGGCGAGCCAGGAAAAGACAAGCGGGCCGATGACCATTACTGGAGAAAAAGCACCGCCGCTGCGGGTTCCTCCGCCGGCGAAACTATTACCCTTAATTGCGCCAAGCCTGCCGAAAGGCATGGTACCGATCGCTCCCACCTCAAAGCCGATTACGCTCACTCAAGCGATACAGATCGGTTTGCAGCATCAGCCGCAGTTGATGATTGCCAGGCAAACCTTAAATGCCGCCGCCGGACGCACCATTCAAGCTGCTTCTCGGCTTTACCCCACCTTTTCGATCAGCAGCAGCTACTCCCGTAGCGATATCACGCGGCCCGGATTTGGCGGCGGCGCTTCAGGCACCAGCTTGCCGCCCGACAGCTTTGATGAGGGAATTTCGGTGCAACAGCTCCTTTACGATTTCAACCGAACCGGCAACAATCTGCACGCCGCTCGTTTTCAAGAAACGTCCGATCGCGCCGCATTGGATCAGGCGATGCAAGATACCATCTACAATATCACAAGCGCTTACCTGACGCTGCTGGAAGACCATCAGCTCGTTCAGGTGGATCATCAGACGGTGGCATCGCAGCAGGCGCACCTGGATGAGGCGCGCGCTCAATTTAACGCCGGTACGGTTCCCCAATCCGATGTGGTTCAAGCGCAGGCCAATCTGGCTCAAGCGCTGCTGACCCTCTCCACCGACGAGAACAGCGAAGCGCTCAGCCGGACGAGCCTTAATCTTGCGATGGGGATTGACCCCCGAACTCCGATCAAAGTGGCCAACGTCCCGTTGCAACCGGTGAATCTGCCTTCGCTGAATCAATTGATCAGTCAATCGCTTGATACGAGGCCGCAGGTTCTACAAGCGGAGGCGCTGGTTAAATCGAGTGAGGCTTCGTTGAGAAGCAGTCGCACCGGAAATTTGCCTTCGTTATACGCGACCGGATCATACAGCGCGGTGGGATCGGAATTTCCGGGCACCACCATTGATCGTGTGGGCGGCGTCAGGCTGAGCTGGGATTTTTTCGATTCGGGGTACACCAAAGGCCAGATTAAACAGGCTGAGGCGAACTTGGCCTCAGCGCGATCGCAACTGGCACTCAGTCAACAACAGACGATAAATGAGGTCACTCAGGCGTATTTGAACGTAACCAATAATCAACAGCGCATCATCACTTCGACCGCTGAAGTCGCCAACGCGCAGGAGTCGCTGCGGCTGGCCGAAGGGCAGTACCGGGCCGGCGTCGGAATATTCCTCCAGGTTGAGGATGCCCAGGCCGCGCTCGCTACGGCGGAAGCAAACCAGGTCAACGCCCGTTACGGTCTATCCATTGCGCTGGCTGCACTCCACCATGCCATTGGAGAAGCGATGGGCGCGAAATAGGTCGCTTAACTCATGGCGCATTCAACAAAATTCGCTTTGGTTAATTATTAAGCCGTCGAATTGGCGCAAGGTTGCTGGTAAAGAGGCTTAAACGGATGTTGAAAAACACGGCAACACCCACCGTGTCGTCATTCCGGGGCCGCGAAGCGGAACCCGGAATCCAGAACATCAGCGCACCTGCCTGCCGCTAGGCAAGGGACTGGATTCCCGCCATCCACTCCACTGGAGTGGAGCCATGCGGGAATGACGATGCGGTGAGCTTCAGCGGCTTTTTCAACAACCACTTAAACGGAAAAGGGAAGGCGGAATATTGATGGGGATCGGTGTTACAATTATATTGCGTGTGGCGGTGGAGGGTTGAATGGAGACAACGGTTAAAAATCAACCGTCGCCGCATGCACGCCGAGCACGAAAGCAGTTACAGCGCCGGTTGATTTGGATAACGATACTGATTGTGTTGATCGGTGGAGGCTTTTACTGGTTCAAGCTCCGGGCGAACAGCGGTGATTCACCGCTCAAAGGTCTACAAACGGCGACGGTCTCACGGTCCACCATCGTGGAGACGGTATCGGCGCAGGGTCAGGTGGACGCGCAAACCGGCGCTCAGGTCAGCATCGGGTCACAGGTGAGCGGCATCGTGAGCCACATCTACGCTGACGTGGGCAGCCTGGTGAAGAAGGGCCAGTTGATCGCCACCGTCGCTCAACCGGATGTCCCAACTCAACTGAAGCAGGCAGAGGCGAGCTTGCTCGCCTCGGAGATGGCCCTTCAGCAACAAACCACCGGTGTGAGCATGCAGCAGATACAGACCGCCTCCGCCGTGCAGAGCGCCCAGCAAGCATTGCGCAGCGCCGAAGCAAACTATAACTCCGCCCTGGCCGCCGCAAAACAGCAACCCCAGACAACCAGCAGTGATATAAAGCAGGCAACAACCGCCTTGAATACGGCCATTGCCGATGAGGAGCAAGTGTATGCCAGCCGCGACTTGCAGATCGCAACCGCTAGGGCCTCCATCCAGCAGGCGGAAGCGAACGCCCTGAACTCCCAAGCCAACCTGAAGCGTGAAGAGCAGCTTTTTAAAGAGGGATACGTCGCTGCCAGCGGTGTGGATGCGGCGGTCGCCCAGAACGGAGTCTACCAGGCTCAGCTCGCCTCCGCAAAGCAAAACTTGGGTCTGGTCGAAGCACAGGTCAGTGCAAGCATGAAAACGGCTAAGGAGAAGGTGTCGCAAGCGAGAGCGGCGCTCGCAGCCGCCAAAGCGGAAATCTACATGAATGACCAGAAGCAACAAGCGGTGAGTAACATGGCGGCGGCGGTGAAGCAGGCGCGGGCACAGTTGCAATCGGCTATCGCGGGGTTGACCCAGAACGCGATAAAGCAACAGCAGGTCAAGCAGGCTCAAGCGGCGGTGAAGCAGGCGGAAGAGCAGGTAAAATACTGGAAGGTGCAGGTATCGAAGGGCGATATCCGCGCCCCGATTTCAGGGACGGTGACGCAGTTGCCGGTTCAGCAGGGAGAGACGATCGCGGCCAACTTCGCGACCCCAACGCTGATCGTGGTAACCGACCTGAACCGGCTGCAGATTGATGCCTACGTAGACGAGACCGATATCGGCAAGGTGAAATTGGGACAGCAGGCGAAGGTGACGATTGATGCCTTCCCCAATCGCACCTTCGTCGGGCCTGTAGTCAAGATCGATTCGGGCCCCACCATGCAACAGGGCGTCGTGACCTATGACGTCACCATCATGATTCACTATCCGCCCGGCCTTTTGAAACCTAGCATGACCGCTTCTGTAAACATTGAGGCCGGCCGCTACACCCATGTGTTGACCGCTCCCAGCGAAGCGATCAACCAGGGCACCCACGGCGCCTATGTTTGGCTGATAAAACCGCCGCAAAAAACCCCAGTGCGCCAACCCATTCAAATCGGAGCCACCGACGGCATCAATACGCAAATCCTATCCGGACTGCATGACGGCGACACGGTGGTGCTGGCCGGTTGGCCGCCGCCGGGTGGATTTGGCGGACGCGGCATGCAGATGACGCCGTTCGGCCCTCGCCCGGGACCGCCGCCGAAAAAGCGGGCCGCCCCACACAAGTAGGTGAACATGATAAATAATAACGGAAAAACGATCATACAACTCAACGATGTCACCAAGGTCTATGCGACCGGCGGTGAAAAGGTCAATGCCCTCGACGGCATTGACCTGGAGATTGAGCAGGGCGAGTTTGTAGCCATAATGGGTCCCTCCGGCTCCGGGAAATCCACCCTGATGCACATCACCGGGTGCCTGGACGTGCCGACATCCGGCTCGTACCAGCTCGACGGAGTGGAGGTGGCCGCACTGGATGATATTGAGCTGGCGCGCATCCGCAACCGAAAAATCGGGTTCGTTTTTCAGAGCTACCACCTACTCGGCCGCACCACCGCCATAGAAAACGTGGAATTGCCTATGCTCTATAACCGATTTCCGAATCGCCGTGAGCGCGCGCTGGAAGCGTTAGGCCGGGTTGGGCTGGCCGATCGGGTCACCTTTCGCCCCAGTGAACTATCAGGCGGTCAGCAACAGCGGGTGGCGATTGCCCGCGCGCTGGTCAATAACGCACCCATTATTATGGCCGATGAACCCACCGGTAACCTGGCCACTATTCAGGGCGAAGAGATCATGCAGATCTTTCAAGAGCTCAACGAAGAAGGCAAAACGGTGGTGATCGTTACTCATGAGACCGACATTGCTCAACATGCGCGCCGCATCGTGCGCATACGGGACGGCAAAGTGGTGAGCGATGAAATGGTGAGCCAGCGCCTCTTTGCCTCCGAGCTGATTCGCATGCTTCACGCGCAGCAAGGAGCACACCTATGAGCATCACGGATCGCAAAGAACCCGCAGGGTGGCTCGATGAAATCGAGGAGATGGGCGGCGGCATGCCGGTTTGGGAAAGCATCCGGGTGGCATGGCGCGGGTTGACCAACAACAAAATGCGCACCGGATTGACGATGCTGGGCATCATCATCGGTGTGGCGGCCGTTATCATCATGGTTTCGATGGGGCAAGGCGCCTCCTTAATGGTGGCCCAGCGCATTAAATCGCTCGGCACTAATCTGCTCACGGTGGTATCCGGTAATCCCAACTTAAGGATTGGTCAAGGAGTTGTATCAAAGCTGACTGTGAGTGATGCAAATGCCATTCAAAGCAGTTTTCCCAGCACAATTCGGGCGGTTGCCCCTCAAGCGCGCGGTCCAGTAATGGTTAAGATGGGTAACCAGGAAGCGAATACCACCATAATCGGCACCGCTCCCAGCTATGTCCAAGTGAATAATGCACCGGTCCAATACGGCCGGTTCTTTAACGCCGCCGATGTGCTTGGACGGATGAAGGTTGCGGTGGTGGGGACGACCGTGATATCCAATCTGCTGGGCAACCCGAATGCCAACCCGATCGGTCGCACGATTCAGATTAACCGAGTGCCGTACCGCATTATCGGTGTCCAGGCACCGAAAGGAATTGGTCCCTTCGGCGGCGATTTGGATGATGTGGTGATTATTCCGGTCTCCACCGCCTTATTGACGGTTCTCAACCGCCGGTTCGTAAACTTTATCGGAGTTGAGTGTTGGTCGCCACAGGTGATGGACTTGGCCACCCAACAGATCAGCCATTTGCTGGAGCAGCGGCACCACCTGCTGCCGCCGTTTCCGGAGGATGACGACTTTAGGATATTCAACCAGTCATCGCTGCTGCAGATGTCGCAAGGGGTTACCGGCACTCTCACCGCTCTGCTGGCCGGCGTGGCCGTCGTTTCGCTGATCGTGGGTGGCATCGGGATTATGAACATCATGCTGGTATCCGTCACCGAGCGTACCCGTGAGATCGGCCTCCGAAAAGCGATGGGCGCCACCAATGGGGATATCTTAATTCAGTTTTTAATCGAGTCGCTGGTGATGGCATTGGCCGGTGGATTGATCGGAGTTGGTTTTGGGATGAGCGGATCCATCTTCTTGGCTTCGAAAATGGGATGGCAGGCGGTCTTTCAACCCACTATACTGATCGTAGCGGTTGCGGTATCGGGTGGCGTGGGCATGATATTCGGCATCTATCCGGCGGCCAAAGCCGCTCGCCAAAATCCGATCGAGGCGCTTCGCTACGAATAATGGATTCTGTTGAAATTTAGCCCTCGCCTACGCCCAGAAAAACACGGGAAATGCGATCGCAGCGATCAGCGCGATAATCCCGATCACCACCAGAAGCTCGATCAGTGTGAACGCCTTATCGTTGGTTCGTCTCATAAAACGTCTCCTCACGAAGCACTGCCTTTTGATATCGGATGTCGAACAAAGTACCTTCCTGGGGATCAAGTTCCCCCTGGACGTTCCCATCTCGCATGCCCGTCCACAAATACAGCGTTATATCCACCGAAATGGTTCTCGCCTGCGGGGCCGTCGTTATTGGCGACCACGTTGCCGCTGTCCCCAATCAGCGGCGTTGCACTCGCCGGAGTGATAATTACCGGCGGCGCAGGGGGCGGTAAACCTGGCCACCTGATCTCGCCTTCGACCGAAAAATTCAAATGGGGGTTTATGAAACTGACGGCGTAATACATATAGCTACTGTAAAGATGGTTCTCTCCCCAAACATCGAGATTCTGACCTGCAAATTGATCGTCAGGACAGAACCAGACAGCGCTCTTTTGGCTGGCATGGACATATGGCCCTAGCGCATCATGCAAGGCCAGGGGATAGCAGGGCGCCGGATGTTCGGTTGTGCATAAGTTTGCGCCAGGGTGGAATAGTTGCGGGCTTGCGTTCCTGAACGGCGGAAAGTAGCCATCATAATCCTGAGCGTACATCAGTTCAGCTATCCCGAGCTGATGAAGATTCGATAAGCACTCAATCTGCCACGCTTTCGCCCTCGCCCGTTGAACAACCGGGAAGATAATCCCGGCGATGATTGCGATAATGACGATCACAACGAGCAACTCGATCAGCGTGAATGCCTTACTATATGACTGCGATGTCATCGTTACACTCATTCCCCTCAAACCGTGCGCCTAACTATGGCGCATGCGCCCAGATCATAGGGTGCCATTTCACGTGCCCGTCCATGTAGAACGTATTGTCTCCGCCGAAATGGTCGTCTCCGTCCACCGGCCATCCCTCTAACTCGTCCGACTGCACGTTATTAAGGTTTCCATCCTCGCAGATCGGGGATTTGCTTGGTGGAATAAAACCGAAGGCTGTGCCACCCCATAGACCGGTAGCATCATTCATCAATGAGCCTTTCCCGAAATTGAACCCGTAGCTCGAATAGAGGTGGTTTATCTCCCACACGTTTACATCCCGCCCGGCGAACTGATCCGATGGGCAGAACCAAACCTCGTTATTCTTTATATATGGTGTGAGGACATCATGAAGGAGGGCTGGGTTGCATACCCAAGCCAATCCTATTTGTGGCCTCCCAGACTCGTAGCATAGTTGCCCCGAGTGTACATTTATATAAAGCGGAAAGTAGCCGTCGTAATCCTGGGCGTATATCAGCGATGCCAGTCCCAATTGGTGCAGGTTGGAGGCGCAGACAGACTGCTGCGCCTTCGCCCGCGCCCAGAAAAAGACGGGAAATGCGATCGCAGCGATCAGCGCGATAATCCCGATCACCACCAGGAGCTCAATCAGAGTGAATGCCTTATCGTTGGTTCGTCTCATAAAACGTCTCCTCACGAAGCGCTGCCTTTTGATATCGGATGTCTTCGCGGCCGGATTGGCCGCCTCGCCGATCCGGGTAAGCCTAAGCCGGCTTATTGCGAATATATCAAAACGCATCTCGCTAAAGATGCCGCTTTCAATGAATATGACGAAAATGGCTGCTGGCTGATGTTTTCAGATTGAGAAAGTGCGGATTGGGGTGGAGTGAGCGGATTGCCACTCTTTTTCACCAAGAGTATGAGCGGGGCCACGTACAAGGTTTTTAACCGGCTTTCGGCGCCCATTGCCTTTCCTTCTTTGGAAAGAGACCGTTGCCACGATAAACGGCTAATCACAATACTAATTATGACAATTATTTCGATTTTGTCAATAGGAGTAAGAGTTCAGTTTTACGGGAGTGATTTGTCGTAGCATTAATCGCCCCCCCCACCCCAACCCTCCCCCACGGAGGGGGGAGGGTGTCATTGCGAGCGAAGCGAAGCAATCTCTTCCCCCAGCACTCTCACAGGATTGGGAAAAGAGTTGCATGCCTGGCGGCAGACAGGGAGTGAGGGACTTTACCCACAGACCTGAACTCTTTCCCTAAAACACCCTCTCTCATGCTTGGGTAAGGATAGGGTAAAATCGGTAGTATTGACCACTTGCTGCCATTTGTGGTTTATTTTTAATAATGATTGAAGGGAAGCGCGGCGGTAGTAATTCTCGCAAAGGTTGATAATGGAACGAAATTTAAAGCAGATATGGGATCAACTTCACGGACAATGGCCTCAGCTTAATGAGTTCATGGAAGGGATTCGGATAGAAGAACTTCGAGGCATCAAAAGCCTTTTCATTCGTTTCGGCTACCCTGTCTCGGTTCTGGCCGGTCCCAATGGATGTGGTAAGTCAACTGTTTTGTTTGCTCTGGCTTGCGCCTACAAAAATACACTGCCAGAGGCCCAAAGCTATACGCCCTCCAAATTATTTCCTGGATTCCGTCCTACCAAATCAGGATTGCCGACAGATGATCACTCAGCCACGACATTGGTCTATGACTATCTATACAATAAGGACCACCTTCAAATGCGGTGGTCCCACGCTAATAAGAAGTGGAATCGCAGTTTTTTTGGTAGAAAGCAGGCAGCACAGCCGAAACGCCAGGTCTATTTACGCACGCTTACAAATCTGAGTAATCCCTCAGAGGTTCGCAGCGTTCTCCAATTGGCGCGAGGGAACGTAAAGCTGGAGCTCATTGACACCTCTAATATCGCTTTCGCCCAGCGCATCCTTCATTACCGTTATAACAAACTCAGCATTCTTTCGGAGGGGATCAAAAACATTCTTTTTGCCGAGCGCGCGCATGACGAGGAAGCGGAAAGGACTGGGGTCAGTTATTCTGAGTTCCACATGTCTGCCGGCGAGCGTGCGGTATTGCGCTTGTCGGTGGAAATCTCTAAGCTTGAAAACGCGCTCATTCTTATTGACGAGGTGGAGACCGGACTGCATCCTTATATCCAACAGCAGTTGATGCTTGAGTTCCAGAGATTGGCTTTACGTAATAAGCTCCAAGTGGTTGTCACCACCCACAGTCCGGTCATTCTGGATACGGTTCCGCCCGAAGCCAGACTATTTCTTGAGCGAACGCAAGGGAATGTAGTGCTCCAATCTCCCTACCGGGATGTCATTCAGCGATCCTTATATGGTCGCTCGCAGGATGCGCTTACGCTACTATGTGAGGACGAAATAGCTGAATCGGTGCTGCGGGGAATATTGGATTACCTTTCACCTAAGCTCAATTTGGTGCAAAATGATGTACAGATCGGTCGTGATACCGGAAAAACCGAGTTCTTGTCTCATGCTAGAGCATTTGCGAAATATAAGCGGCTTCAAAACACGGTTTTTGTATTAGATGGTGATGGGAAAGATATTGGGAACTCCTTATTGGTTGAGGGGCAGAATCGAGGACAGGCCGTTACCGTATTATACCTACCAGGATATCCAAACCCAGAAGCGTGGGCTTGGAATTTGCTTAAAACTAAGGCAAACGAATATGGCGAGGTTTTGGGGATTCCCGCCGATACATTGCAGCGACGTATCGTAGAGATTGATGACACCTATTCCAATGCTGCTGATAGATCGCAGGAGATCGCAAAAAATAAATTGTATTCTCTCTGTTCTGAAGAGCTGGGTCGCCCAAACACCGAGGTTGTCCGCCTTATCAGCCGTAAAGAAACTGAACAACAAATGGGAGAGATCTCCGAACTGTCAAATAGTCTGGAAGAAGCCATCAATACCTGGCGCTTGAGGCAGGATTGATCTGTTCCGGCTTGCATAAGTAGGAATGTAATCAGGGGATCAATGGACGACGATCCGCTCTCACTCTTTTCTCCAACCGTTGCGGTCTGGTTTACCGAGCGGTACGGTAAGCCCACCCCCATCCAAGCCCAGGCGTGGCCGGTGATTGCTCGGGGCGAGCATACCCTGATGCTGGCTCCGACCGGCTCCGGCAAAACCCTGGCCGCCTTCCTCTGGTCATTGAATCGGCTTGCGATTGAGCCGCAGCATAGCGCCGTTCCCGGCATTCGTGTTCTCTACATCTCCCCGCTGAAGGCGCTCAACAACGACATCGAGCGGAACCTGCGCGAGCCGCTGCATGGCATCTGGTCCCGGTTGCGAAGCCGCTCCGGCATATCACCGGCGCCCCGTGTGGCGGTTCGCACCGGAGATACGCCAAGCCGCGACCGCGCCGCTATGCAGCGGCATCCGCCCGATATTCTGATCACCACGCCGGAATCGCTCTATCTTATGCTGACCACTGCCGCCGCCTCCAACCTCTTTAAGCCGATACGCACCGTTATTCTCGATGAAATCCACACCGTCAGCGGCAATAAACGGGGCGTCCACCTCACCCTCAGCTTGGAGCGACTGGAACGATTGACGAGCGGCCCGGTGCAGCGGATCGGGCTGTCGGCGACCCAAAGGCCGCTGGAGGAGGTCGCCCGCTTCCTGGGCGGCGCGGAGTGGCGGGAGCTGGATGGGGAGCGACGGCTTACACCGCGACCGGTTCAGATCGTTGAGACCAAAACCGCTAAGCCGATGGATCTTCAGGTGATAGCGCCGGTGGCCGATTTTCGCGAAGTGGGCGAGGAGGGGATTTGGCCGGTCTTGCTGCCGCGCGTGCTGGACATTATAAACAGCCACCGATCCACCCTGCTTTTCACGAACAGCCGCCGAACGGCGGAGCGCACCGCCGACCGCCTGAATGCGCTGCTGGCTGAGCAGGTGACCGGCCGGCTCAACCCGCTGGTTTTCGGCGACCGCGGCATCTTCGGCATCGGCGATGCGGAGCGGCTAAAGGAGGCTGGCGTTGAGCCGATCCGCGCTCACCACGGCAGCATGTCCCGGGAAGCCAGGCTGGAGATGGAATCGAAGCTGAAGTCGGGCCGACTGAAGGCGTTGGTTGGCACCGGCTCACTGGAGCTGGGAATTGATATCGGCGCCATTGATCTGGTGGTGCAAATCCAGTCGCCGCGCGGCATCGCCCGCGGCCTTCAGCGGGTGGGGCGCTCGGGCCATCGAGTCGGGGATACTAGCGTGGGAAGAATTTTCACCACCGGCCGGGAGGACCTGTTGGAGGCGGCGGCGGTGGCCAAGGGAATGCTGGAGGGCGATGTGGAATCCACCCACACCCCTCAAAACTGCCTGGACGTGCTGGCGCAGCAGATCGTCGCCTGCGTGGCCGGCGGCGCATGGACCGCCGCCGAGCTTTTCGATACGGTGAGGCAGGCCTACGGATTTCAAGAGCTGACCCGCTCCGCCTTCGATTCGGTGCTTGAGATGCTGATCGGCCGCTACGCCGGGGCCACCATCCGATCGCTGAAGCCGCGACTCTACTGGGATCGAGCGACCGACCTCCTCACCCCGACACCGGCCGCCAAAATGCTAGCCGTGCGCTCCGGCGGAACCATCACCGATCGCGGCGCCTACCTCGCCGTGTTGCAAAAGGGCAACGCCCGGCTGGGCGAGCTGGACGAGGAGTTTGTCTTTGAGACACAAGTGGGTGACGTTTTCACGCTGGGAAGCAGCACCTGGCGAGTCCGTGAGATCACCGAAGACCGAGTGGTGGTGACCGAAGCGCCCGGCGCTCCACCGCGGATGCCGTTCTGGCGCGGCGATGCCCCTTGGCGCGAGCCGGAGTTGGGTGACCGAGTGGGCAGGCTGCGCCGCCTCATCGCGGAGCGCATCGTGACGGAGGGGATTTCGACGGCCGCAAAATGGCTGGCCGATCACTACCCCCTCGATGACCGCTCCGCTCAAAGTATGGTGAACTTCATCGCCGACCAGTTGGAGGCTCACGGCGCCGTCGCCACCGACCGCGAAATCGTGGTGGAAACCTTTCCCGATCCGTTGGGCGACTGGCGGCTCATCATTCACTGTCCCCTGGGAGGACGGATAAATTGGGGAGTCGGCGTAATTTTACAGGCCATCCTTCGCGAGCGGTACGGAACCGATATCGAGATGCAGGTCAGCGACGACGGCATTCTCTACCGCCTGCCGCCCTCCGACCAGCCGCCGCCATTGGATATCCTCAATCATCTGACCGTCAATGAAGCGCGCCGCCGATTGCTCGAAGCGCTGCCCAGTTCCGCCATCTTCGGCGCTCAGTTCCGCCAAAATGCGGCGCGAGCGCTGCTGCTACCCGGGCTCGGCCCCGGCAAGCGAACCCCTTTCTGGCTTCAGCGCATCCGGGCGAAGGACCTGCTGCAATCGGTCGGCGCGCTCCCCTCCTTCCCGCTCATCGCCGAAACCTACCGCGACTGCCTCCGCGATGTATTTGACCTGGAGCGGATCGAATCGCTGATCGCCGACATCGAAAAGGGCGAAATCACGGTAACCGCCATTGAGAGCTACACTCCTTCCCCGGTTGCGGCCAACCTGATGTTCGGCTTCGTCGCGCGGCTGATGTATGAGTGGGACGCGCCGCGAGCTGAGCGCCAGCTTCAAGCGATGAGCGTCAACTGGGAGCTGCTGAGCGATCTGCTCGGCCACGGCATCTCGCTGGCCGAATCGGTGCGCCCGGAGGCGGCCGCCGCGGTGATGGATCGGCTTCAACATACCGGGGCGGGCTGGAAGGTTCAAAATCGGCACGACCTGCTCCAGCTTCTTTTTGAGCTGGGCGACTTAACCACCGAAGAGATCGCCGCCCGCTGCGAGGCCGACACCTCCCCCCTCCTGCGGGAGCTGGCTGCCGGCGGCTTCATTGTGGCCGTGAAAACTCCGGTCGCCGGCGGCACGGTGGAGCGGTGGGCCTTGACGGAAGATGCACCGCTCATCCACCTCGCATTTAACGATAATACGCCGCCTCAAGATCGCGACAATGCCAGGCTTAACCTCTTGAAACGGCTGCTGGCCGCCGGCGGTCCGATGACGCTGGATCGGATATCCGCCCGGTACGCCTTCCCGCTGGAATGGCTTCAAAATGCGCTCGATGATCTGCTGAGGAAGCGAGAGGTGGTCTGTGGCTCCTTATCGCCCGGCTCCCATGAAGTGGAGTGGTGCGACCGCCGAAACCTGGAGCAGATCGTCCACCAAAACCTCGCCATCCTGCGACGCGAGATCGAGCCGGTTCCGGCCGCGGTGCTGGCGCGCGCCCTTCTCCAGCGGCAGAGAGTGCAGCCTTCTTCCATCCCCCGCGATACAAACTTGCTTTCTATAATCCAATTATTGCGCGGCGTCTCGGCGCCTCACTCGGTATGGAACAGTTTCATTCTACCGTCTCGCTGTGAAAGCTACCGCCCCGGCGATCTGGATGCCCTCATTGCGGGCGGCGAAACGATATGGGCGTTGGATTCTACCCATGATCCTCACCAGCAATGGATCCGGTTTTTCAGCGGAGGGGAGGGGCGGCTTTTTTTGCCGGATTCGCCGCCGGCGGAGAAGTTGAGTGAGGAGGCGCGCCAAATACTGAAAGTGCTGCAAGCGGAAGGGGCGCTCTTCCAATCGGAGCTGAGGACGGCAACCGGTTTGAATCCGGACCGCCTCAACTGTGCTTTGTCGGAGCTTTTGCATTACGGCGCCGTAACGAACGACCAGCTTGGCGCGCTTGCCGCCCTATCCGGCAGCGAAACCGGTTTAGGGCGATCTCTGCCGCCAGCCGGGCCGTTCGGTAAGGCCGATTACGAGCTGGCGCGCTTAAGGGCGGAGCTGCCCCGAAAGCCGCACGCCTCATTGGGACGCCGCCCGCCGCCCGACCGGTTGCGTGAAGCAAAACGGCGCGTGGCCGATCGCCTGCAATCCCACCCTGTTCCCACCGCTTCTAGGTCCGCGGTGCCCGAAATTCGAGGCCGTTGGTCCACCCTCTATCGGCCCACCGTGCTGGGGCCGGAGCTGCCACCGGACGAAACGGCCAACCGGCAGATCAAGGTATTATTGGATCGTTACGGACTGGTCAATCGTCTCTGGCTGGTAAAGGAGGGTCGAAATTGGAGATGGTCCGATCTCGAGAAGCAGATGGAGCAACTGGAGCTGCGCGGCGAGCTTCGGCGCGGTATCTTTGTTGAGGGATTGCGCGGTCCCCAATATGCGGCCCCCGAATTTCTGGAGCAGCTTCGAACGATGCGGAGTGAGCCTGCCGCCGGCACCTATCGCTCCATCCACACGCTGGATCCCGTATTCCCCATCCTGGCGCCCGCCGCGTTGGAAAGCGGCGGGCTGGATTTGCCCCTTACCCCATCTCTCTTCCGGATCGCCGTTCTCCGGGACGAGCGGCCGCTGATGATCTGGGATGTGCCGACCTCGACGCCCGGCGCCATCAACAGCACCGATGGGATTGAGATGAGCAGCCCCGAGCTGGTAGCGGCCGTCCAATCGCTGCGGGAAGGCATCGGTTTCACGCGATCCCGGCTGCGCATCGGCCAGTGGAACGGTGTACCGGCTCGGCTCTCCGCCGGCGCGGACTTGCTGGCCACATGTGGTTTCGTGCCCGAAATGGATGATATGGTTTGGGAGAGTGACGGCAATTAAACGATCACTGGTCCGGGCGGTTAAAAAGGCCGACCGCAAATCACTATGACGGTCCCTTTCGCACGTTCCAGGGCGCCGTCAACTCGCTGCGCAAAGAGCGCCGGATGAGGCGGAGAGGGCAAGCGAAACATTAAACAAAAGCTGGCTCTCTTACTTTAAAGGTCGGTTTTTAAACCTGCACACGGAAAGAGTTCAGTTCTCTGGGTAATTTAGGCAGCAGGCTTTACCCCTATAGCCATAATCAACTCCCTCCCCCCTAGTGGGGGAGGGAGTTTAGCGGCGGTGCTTTTATCTTGCCCCCCAGTCCCTCTTAATCCCCTCCCCCGTTTACGGGGGAGGGTTAGGGTGGGGGTGCATCCAATATGGTCGTAAATCATTCCCCGAAAACTGAACTCTTTCCTTGACACTCGGCGATACCCGCGATATACTGAATACTACTCGCGATAAGTCAATCGGCTGATCTCGCGGAACCGCCAAAGGAGGGTAGAGACCAGTGGCTAAAGGTGCAACTTCACGCTCCGACATCCTGGAGCGAGAATATACTAAAGCTATCCTCATCCTTGTTCGAAGCGGCATTATGCTGATCGTTTCACTGCTTTTGGTCTGGTTTTTTGGCCGCCTGGTCATCGTGAGACCTCTGCTCGACATCGGCCTGCTGGGAGTGGCGGCGGCGATCGGCTTTGGAGTCTGGGGTGGCTGGAAGGTCTATCGGGCGCTCAGCGTCAAAACGGTCTCATTCCAGTGCCCCTATTGCAGCCATGAAATGCGCTTCCCCAACGTGCCGGAAAACGGCTTTGACTGTGAAGACTGCAACCGTCCGGTTGCGATTAAAGATGGGCAGGTCGTGGCCATCAAAACGATCACCTGCCCGGTCTGCCGTACCGAGCATAAGGTTTCGGTGGACGCGCATCGCTATATCTGCGATAACTGCCAAAGGCCACTGAACGTATCCGGCGATGTTCCGACCACCGAAATCACGGTGGGGGGCGATAGCGAAATCCTTCGTAACTACGATGTGATCTTGACCTCGGCCGGCCGCAGCCCCAACGATGTGGCGCTTGCGCTGGAATCCATCATGATCTTGACCTTGGCTGAAGCAAGACGCCTGCTGCAAGAACTGCCCTTAACGGTGGTGCGCAACGTCCCCGAACGCAAAGCCGATGCAATCCGGCGGCGACTGCGCGAGTTGGGCTCAACCGCCGTCATTCAACCGACGGTGACCGAAGCCCCGAACCAGCGGGCCCGCGGCGGCCAGTAGGTGAGCCGCCGATCTATCCCAGCGCGTTGAAAGATTGAGGATGGTTCCCCATTGAAAATTGAGGAGCGGGACACGAAAATAACCCGCCATGATTTTTTGAAATCGGTCGCTGTTTTAGCGGTGAGCGCCGCAATTTCAGCAGAAACCGCTTGAACTGACCCTCATCTCGATGTCAAATCCCTTTGCCAAAAAATTGACCTGATGATCTGATTGGGCCGTTATTCGTCGAGCTTATGGAAAAAGCTGGCGCAGTACCAACCGGCCAGGCCGGCAAGGGTCATCCAGTTGGCGGCGAAGGCGGATACGGTAAATTTAGCAAACGGCATCATTGCGGTAAACGTGAAGCTGCCCATCGCGATGTCCATCGGTATCCGAATTAGCAGATAGAGCACAAAGAGGGCGCCGATGGCCGGGTTCCCATCTTGGCGCATAACGACCACGATCCCGTACAGAATGGCGCCTACGAACGGGCCGGCGATTAAAAACAGGCCGATGGCCAGCGCCAGGTCATCACTATCGTCGTCGGCGAATGGGGCCACCTTCATGAGCGGTAATAGGATTGCCGCCCCGAAATTCGCCAGGAATAGAGTCCCCAGATAGAAGCCTGGCGCCGCTTTCGTAGCGATAATGGCCACTAAAATGATCCCGATCAAAGCTGGTATGTATTTAACGATTTGCGCCCGGATATCAGGTTCGTCAAAATCGAGCGCGATGGTGGAGGTATCGGTGGTCTTCCCCGAATCGGCGTCGTAGTGAGTTCCAGACACCGGATCGTACACCATGCCGGAGTAGTATTTCGATTTAACCGCTTGAAAGGCTCCCATTTGCGGAACGTGTTGATCTTGGACCGGTGCCGCTGATTTGACGTTATTGTGGCTGGGCGCCTCGGCGGTTTTGGGCTGCGGCACCTCCGGCGCCTTCCGCACCGGGTGGCGGGTTAAATTGCCGGTTCGATGAGAGGTCATCACCACCGAGCGGGGTGCTTCCGCCACTGTGCCTGTTAGCGATAAAGGCTTGTGGCACCAACTACAAACGGTGGCGGTCTCACTTTCCAGCCCGCAGTAGCGGCAAAGCGTCGTCCTGCCGCCGGTCCTCGCTCGCGGCACGACCGTGGTGGCCGGCCCAACCGTTCTTGGCGGAACCGGCGGCGGGCTCGTCGGCGTTTTCGGCGCGGAACCTGCCTGCCCAACATTGGCGGTAGGCAGGTCGGTTTTGGGCATTGGGATCGCGCTGACCGGCGGGCTGGGCGGCGGCTTTAAAACGGGCGGCGGTGCTTCAACCGGCTCTTGAATCGGCGGAGGCGGTGTCTCCGGCCGGCTTATCGGCGGGATCTCAGTCAGCGGAACCACCGGCGGAGTTGTTCCTGGCTTTCGGATCGCGATGGGGATTGGCGGGACCACCGGCGCTGGTTTAGATGTCGTTTCAGCGGGCGGCTTCGCCGGTGGCGCGGCCGGCTTCCTGAAATCCTTTAATGGGATCAGCCCGATCGGAGGTGGATTCGCTGGTGTCTGGCTCTCCTTAACCGGTGGCGTTGGCGCCTGCGGCTGGATTGCCTCATCAATCGGCCTCTCTACCGTTTGTGGCTCGGCAGCGGCAGGCGCACTGGGCCAATTCGAAGCGGTCGGCGGTTCTTGCCTCGGAATTGGTTGAGCAGGTGGAGTAATCGGCGGGGGTGCGACCGGCTTGGGCGGAGCTGTTTCTGCTGGCGGCGAGGGAGCAATCGGCGAGGACGACATCCCGCCTAAAAACGGAAACGGGCTCAGATCGTCATCAAACGCCTCACCCAGCTCAACTGGGGCGCCTC
This sequence comes from bacterium, assembly GCA_021842405.1. GTDB lineage: Bacteria > Armatimonadota > Chthonomonadetes > Chthonomonadales > JAMCWF01 > JAMCWF01. The sequence continues at coordinate 32,146 of JAKBZR010000009.1, read as the reverse complement.
GCTGGTTTGATGGAGAGCCGGCGGCCGGCATTGCAGCGGACTGCTCACCCGGTTGAGTTTGGGCGCCCGCATCCTGCTTCGATTCCTCATTGGCCGGTTTAGCGCTTGTGGTGAAGGGATGGCGGCACCAACTGCAGATGTCGCTGGTTTCGCTTTCCAGCCCACACCATTTACAAAACATTATCTCTTACCTCTTGGCGCCGCGCGTTGCTTCTGACATGAACCGTTGTATGGACACAAATGACATGAATCGGGAATTTAATTGAACTCCAGCCTACCCCATTTGTTCAATGCGTATTATACCGACGCCTTTTGCGGGTGTCAACAAAATCGAAAGAGAGTTCAGTTCTACGGGAATAATTTACGACAATATTGGTTGCGCCCCCACCCTGACCTCTCCCTTAAAGGGGGAGGGGATGCCGTTTCTTCCTGATTTATGGCGTCAACATCGTACCCGCCTTTCTGAGGCCGGTCAATGTCTCCAGTAAAATTAACCGGCCTTCACCGCCATTCTCAGCAAACCTGAACTCTTACACAAAATCTGCCGCCTGGAACATTTCAACAATCAACACCGAGGCAAATTAGAACCCCTTTTCGTTTCGGGATGACTTCCTTTTTAAGATACCGCTTTACATCTCCAATCCGTTGACCATCAACCGGAAGCGACAGTCGAGCACCGCCGCCGCCTTGCGGCACATTACCATTCGATCCACAAATATCTCGAAATACTCCATCACGCTGGCGGCCGTGGTATCGATCTGCAGCTCCAGCGTAATCAACCGGCGCTCCACGTCTACCGCCAGATGCGACTTCTGCACCGCGTGATTAACCCGGTCGTGGATGTCGAAAGAGGATGGAACCGCGTTTTGCACTCGGGTAAAATGGACATCCGATTTATCGGCCAGAATTACCGCCGCAGTCACCACATTTATGGGTACGCCTTCCGGCTCCTCATGGTTACCGATCGCCCCCAACACAATGCCGATCTCAACCGGATCCATCTGCATCTCATTCAGCAGCACGAATGACATCGTGGCGCCGATCTGCGGATGGGAAAACCGGCTCACCACGTTGCCCATATCGTGCAGAAAGCCGGCGATCGCGGCCAGCTCGGCAACCCGGTCGTTATGCCCCACCGATTGACAGACGTTACGAGCGATTCCAGCCACCAACCCGGCGTGGCGAAGGCCGTGCTCGGTGTAGCCGATCACCATCATTTGCTCATTCGCTTTTTCGATAAATGCCCGAATTTTGGGATTATTCCGCACTTCGCGCAGCGTGATAGGATTTCCGGTTTCGCCGCGGGCGCTCATCATTGCTCTCCTTCTAAGGATGTGCCATATTGAGCGATAAAATCTTCATAAAAGGGTGGAAACCGCCCTTCTCCGATGGCGCTTCGAATACCGGCCATCAGCCGCTGGTAAAACCGCAGGTTGTGGATGGTCGCCATTACCGGTCCCAGCATCTCGTTGGATTGAAATAGATGCCGCAAATAGCTCCGACTTTGACTACGGCACGTTTGGCAATCGCAGTCCTCTTCAATCGGCCGATAATCCGATGCGTAGCGCGCATTCCGCAAGTTAATGGTACCGGTGCGGGTAAACACCTGGCCGTTTCGTCCGTTGCGAGTGGGAAGGACGCAATCGAATAGATCCACCCCACGCCTCACCGCCTCCAGAATGTCCAGTGGTGTTCCGACGCCCATCAGGTACTTCGGTTTATCATTCGGCAATGTGGCGGCGCTCACCTCCACCATTTCATTGCGCTGTTCATCGCTCTCACCGACCGCAAGGCCGCCGATCGCATATCCATCGAACGGCAATTCGCGGAGGTATCGGGCGCTGGAACTCCTCAAATCCCCCTCTGTTCCGCCTTGGGTGATGCCGTATAGAGCCTGATACCAGCCGCCGGCTGCCTTCATACCCCAGCGCTGATGGGCTTCAAGACACCGAAGTGCCCACCGGTGCGTTCTTTCAAGCGCTTCTTGAACGGTCGCGCGAGGGCTGGGGAATGGCACGCACTCATCAAACGCCATAATGATATCGGCGCCCAATCGGTGTTCGATTTCAATCACTGCCTCCGGCGTGTAAAACTGTCGCGAGCCGTCCAGATGAGATTGAAACTCCACCCCATCGTCGCTGATCCGGCGCAAGCCCTGCAAACTGAAAATCTGAAATCCGCCGCTATCAGTTAAGATGGCCCCATCCCAGCCCTCAAACCGCTGCAACCCACCCGCCCCCTCCACCACTTCAACGCCGGGCCGCAGCGATAAGTGATAGGCGTTGGCGAGATGGATGCGATAGCCGAGGCTCCGGAGGGTACCGGCGCTGACCCCTTTAACCGTTCCCTGAGTGCCCACCGGCATAAAAACCGGCGTATCCACGGTTGCATGGGGAAGATGAAGCCGCCCTGCTCTCGCGTTGGTCTTGGGGCAGCGATTCTCAATAGTGAAATGGGTGCTGATTCCCCCGTTTCGGCTCGTTCCAGTCAAAGCTCAGCCAGATTGTTGCGTGCGATGATGTTGTCCGGTTCAATCTGCAACACTTTACGGAACTCCTCGATCGCTTCCGCCGTCCGATCGGAATCTCTCAGCGTAATGGCCAGGTTAAGCCGCGCCTCAATAAATTTGGAATTGATGTTTAAGGCAGCCGTAAACTCACGAATGGCGGAGGCAGTCTCTCCCACCGCGCTGTAGGCCATCCCCAGGTGATTGTGCACATCGGCGTAGTTGGGATTGAGGGAGAGCGCCTCCCGATACTGGGTGATCGCATCCCGATACATCCCCCTCCGATAGAGGTCGTCGCCCAACCGATAGTGATAAACGATATCGTCCACTTCCACCGACGCGGCCTGCTGCAGCGCCTTGATCGCCTCCTTGTTATTCCCCTCGCGATGATAATTCAGCGCAGCTTCGTACTCGCTGCCGCCGAAGCTCGGCTCAAGGCTGACCGCCTGCCGCAAGGCAGACATCCCATCCTCCTCTTCGCCTATCGCAAAGAGGCAGATGCCCCGATGAAAGTGTGCCTTGGCGTACTTCGGGTTGATTGTCAGCGCTTTGTCGAGGGCCTGCACCGCTTCTCGGAACTGACCCAATCCATAGTGAGCGGTAGCCAGATGAAAGTGCAGATCGGCGTATTGTGGATGAATTTCCAGCGCCGCATTGATGTGTGGAACGGCGAACGAAAATCGTTTGCTCTTTAATGCCTGTTGTGCAAGCGCGGCGTGCGATTCGGCGCAGTAAAACTGAGCGAGTCGGTCCGTCAACCGGTCGGGCGAACCGTCGGAGCCGACCTGCTCGAACTCCTGGATCGCCTCTTCATAAAGCCCCTGATCAAAGAGCCGTATCCCTCGGTCATAATGGGGGTTACGGCCGAACGCCAGCATCTTCCCAAGAAGCGCCATTACCGTCTCCTTACTATTGGGTCCTATTTGCTGTTAAATGCATGCGGACTGCGACCAATTCCGGTGTAGTCAAAACCCAGCCTTTGCAGCCGAATCGGATCATAGATATTGCGCCCATCGAAAATCACGTTTCCGCGCATGACTTTTTTCAACCGCTCCAGATTGAGCTGTTTAAACTCATTCCATTCGGTGACGATGATCAGCGCATCAGTCCCTTCGGCGGCCTCATAGGCGTTTCGTCCGTAAAAAATATCGGGGAACTGATGACGGGTGTTTTCAATAGCGATGGGGTCGTAAGCTTTCACCGTCCCACCGCCTTGAATCACGATCCGGATCACGTCCAGTGATTTCGCCTCGCGCATGTCGTCGGTATTGGGTTTGAATGCCAGCCCCAAGACGCCGATGACCTTGTCCTGAAATCCATTCAGCTTTTCCTTTAATCGGTTCATGAAAAGCATGGTCTGCTGTTCATTCACTGCGACCACCTGTTTCAGGAGCTGAAAATCATAACCGAAGCGTTCAGCGGTGTGGATTAAGGCAAGCGAGTCTTTTGGGAAGCAGGAGCCGCCGTAGCCCAATCCGGCCTGCAGGAAAGCGGCGCCGATTCGATGATCGTAGCCCATACCCTTCATCACCTGGATGACATCGGCGCCTGCCTGCTCGCAGATATTCGCAATGGAGTTAATGAACGAGATTTTGGTGGCGAGGAATGCATTGGATGCGTATTTGATCATCTCGGCGGAGGCAACGTCGGTGATGAGCATGGGGTGCTCCAGCGGCGCATACAGCTCCAGTATCTTCATCGCGACCGCCTGATTGGGCGCGCCGATCACGATCCGGTCGGGATAGAGCGTATCGTTGATGGCCGAGCCTTCACGTAAAAACTCCGGGTTTGAGACCACATCGAAATCCACATCGCGACGGCGGTTGGTCAGAATGATATCACGAACCAGTTCACCGGTTCCCACCGGCACCGTGCTTTTGTTGACGACAACCTTATAGCGATTCAGGGCGCGGGCAATGGTTTTCGCCGCCTGCTCCACGTAGGTAAGGTCGGATTCGCCGTTTTCTTTGGGCGGCGTCCCCACGCAGATGAAAACGATATCCGAATGGCTGACCGCCTCCTCGGTGTCGGTAGTGAAAGAGAGGCGTTGATCTTCTACGTTGCGGGCGATCATCTCTTCGAGACCCGGCTCGTAGATCGGCATATCACCGCGATTCAGCATTGCGATTTTTTCGACATTATTATCTACACAGATCACTTCGTTGCCCAGGTCGGCAAAGACGGATCCGGTAACCAATCCCACGTAACCCGTGCCGATGACGCAGATATTCATCGGTAAAGAACTCCTCTATGGGTGAAATGCTCAATAGTTGATTATCGGCGGCTCGCGGGTTTGTGCTTAGGCGATGCCAGCTCATCAGTCGTTTGATTGATGAGAATACACTCCATCACACCATGCCGGCCGCCAATACTTTGTATGGATGGAAACTCACCGAGATCGCCTGCAGCTTGAGAAGTTGGTTGCAATCCCGCCTGCTTCCCGAGATGCTGGCCAAGAACCTATCCAATAAAAAAGTAGAAGCTATGGATACGAATCGCTCATTATGTTTGGCGCCCTCGACAGGAATCGAACCTGCGCACCCGGCTCCGGAGGCCGGCGCTCTATCCTCTGAGCTACGAGGGCGTATTCAAGATTATACCAACTGCACATCTGGAAGTCAAATTGAAGTAAGAGTTCAAGCTTTATGGGAATGATTTTCGTTCGCCCCCCACCCCGGCCCTCCCCCGTCAACGGGGGAGGGAGTCATTGCGAGCGAAGCGAAGCAATCTCCTTCACCAGCCTCCTCCCAACATGGGGAAAAAGAGTTGTAGTGAGGGCCTCCTTGCTTAAATTGCCCGGAGAACTGAACTCATTCATTGAACTCTTTCAGAACGATGAGTTTTGGGTATTCCAACTCAAAGTTCACAGAAGGCTGAAATCATTCTCCAAACCGTTGAATTTGCGCCGATAAACCTTAACCAAAGCTTAACCGCCCGTTTACATCCCCTTAACATTCCACTGCCATCCTTCAATCGAGACATAAAAGTTGGAAAGCTGGCGCTTTTCAACCGGCGTCTTAAAATCGTCGCAGACAGGGAAAGGAGAGAACCAATATGCGACCCATTCCAATGAAAGATCGCGGCTTCACCCTCATCGAGCTGCTCGTTGTTATAGCGATCATCGCGATACTGGCCGCGATCCTGTTTCCCGTATTCGCTCAAGCCAGAGCCAAGGCGGAGCAGGCGGTCTGCATTTCCAATCTGAAGCAGCTTGGAACCGCCACGCTGATGTACCTGCAGGATTACGATGAGACCTTCTACCCGCACCGCTGGAACTCGGGACCGGACAGCAATCCGCTGATCGGACTCACGGGCGGAGCCAACAGCCCCATCAACGGCGCGGCCCGAATGAAGACCTTCTGGGTCAGCTTGCTGCAGCCCTACGTCCGAAACTACGGCGTGTTTAAATGCCCGGAAAACCCAAACGCCTGGGTCGGCACTAACACCGACGGCACGATGTGCGGCGGCAGCCAAAACAACACCTCGGTAGGCTGCGGCGGGGTCGGATACGGCGGCCAAAACAGCTACGGTCATAACGACCTCTGGCTCAGCCCGGCAAACCGCTACGCCGATAACTCCAGCGCGGTGTCGGTCGTTCCACTGGCGGCGGTGCCGCGCACCATCATCGAGATCGTGGATGCAACCTACTATGGAGCCGCACCGGATGTGGCCGATATGACCGGCAAAGAGTACAACGAAGCGGCCAACGGCGCCGATCTTGCCTACGCCAACTTCCAATCACCGTTTTACACCGATTATTGGAAGAACATCGGAAACTCCCGCTGGAGTTGGAACGTATCGGCCGGAAACTGGAGCGATACCCCGGTCGCCGACGCGGAGTATCTAGGGCCTCAGCGCCACATGGGGATGATTGACTGCCTCTTCACCGACGGCCATGCCAAGGCGATTCCCTATGATCAGGTGATCGGCAATATCTGCCTCTGGGCAACCGACCAGGATGCCCCCCATCCGAACTGCAACTAGAAAAACATGATCGCGACGGACGATGGATCGTAGATCGTATTCGATCCAGGGGAAAGTTTATCGGATGGCCCTCAATGAGGCGGGCCATTCGATTTTCATTTCAGATGCGGGGTCCGGTCGGGTGTTTGACCCAAGTCGTTTATAGCCCCACCATCTCCTCCGCCTTGGCCAGCGGCAAGCCGTACTGCTCGGCAATGTCGGCAAAAACCACTTTTCCATCCGCGATGTTCAATCCGCGCAGCAGCGGCTTATTGTGCTTCAGCGCCTCCCGCCAGCCGAAATCGGCCAGTATCTTCACGTAGGGCAGCGTTTCATTGGTCAGCGCGAAGGTGGAGGTCCCGGCGACCGCGCCCGGCATATTGGTCACGCAGTAGTGAACCACCCCGTCCACGATGTAGGTGGGGGCGCTGTGGGTAGTGGGGTGGGTCGTCTCGAAGCAGCCGCCCTGATCCACGCAGACGTCCACCACCACCGCACCCCGCTTCATCAGCCCAATCATCTCGCGAGTGACCAACTCCGGCGCTCTGGCGCCCCGTCGCAACACCGCCCCGATCACCAGGTCGGCATCCCTGAGCGCCTGCCGGATATTGGCGCGGTTGCTGTAGAGGGTGCGCGCGTTCGGCGGCAGCACGTCATCCAGATAGCGCATCCGTTCCAAATTGATATCCATGATGGTCACATTCGCTCCGATGCCGGCCGCGATCTTGGCTGCATTGGAACCAACCACCCCACCGCCAAGGATCAGCACGTTGGCCGGCAGCACGCCCGGCACGCCTGAAAGCAGGATGCCCCGCCCCTCCATCGGCCGCTCCAGGTATTTCGCGCCCTCGTGCACCGCCATCCGCCCGGCTACCTCGCTCATCGGGGTCAATAAGGGTAAAACGCCATCGTCTGTTTGAATCGTCTCACTGGTGATGCAGACCGCGCCCGAGGCCATCATCTCACGGGTCAAGCCCTCACTGGCCGCAAAGTGAAAGTAGGTGAAAACCACCTGACCGCGGCGGATGCGGCGCTGCTCGGTCGGTAACGGCTCCTTAACCTTGACGATCATGCCCGCCTTCTCGTAAATCTCACCCGCTCCGGCCGCTATTCTAGCGCCGGCCCTCTGATAGTCTTCATCTGAAATGCCGGATCCCACGCCGGCCCCATTCTCCACGATGACAGTGTGGCCCGCCTCAGTGAGAATTTCGGCGCCGGCTGAGGTGAGCGCCACCCGGTATTCATTATCTTTGACCTCTTTCGGTACCCCAATGATCATGCCGTAATTCCCCCTGTTCTATATGTCTCCACCTCATTCCCGAGTCGGACCCGAACTTTTACGCGGACGGTATAATATAGCGTAAACGAAAACGCACGAACCCATTTCAACCGAGCGCGTGGCTCGGAGGAGTACAAACAATTCGCGGTCCCCTATCCGCTTGGCTCTATTTTCGCCGCAATCCGGGTAAAACCATACCGGTGACCTTCGTGATTGTGATCGCCGTTATGCTGGTCGCCAGCGTCACCACCATCATCGATTCGATCAACCAGACGGTGTTGACGATGTACGGTTACCAGCGGTATTTTACCGTTTTGACCCCCCGAAACACCCTATCCATCGGACCATCCAGCACCGCCGCAATAAAAAAAGTGCCTCACCTTCAGGTGATGTATCCGGCAAGCGCCCTCTTTATGAGAATCAAGACGATTTTCGGCAAAACACCCTTTGCCGTTTTTGCTTTGCGTCACCAGGATGCCGCCGCCATCCTGAAACGCTGCCATATCCATCTGATGGCGGGCCGGCTCCCATCGCCGCATCAGGCCGAGATAGCACTGAGCTACGATATCGCCGCCAATAAACATATAAAGCTGGGTGGGGTGGTGATGAGCCCAACCTCGAGAGGCAGTTTCTCGCCGAAGCCGATCCGCCTGGTTGGTATATTGGACGGGCCGGACTGGTTCGCGCTGACCCCCCGCTCATTCGTGCTGGACAACTCGCCGATTGCGCCCAACGGGTATCTGGTTTCCGCCCGCAGTGTCAAGGACCAGATTATGCTCGATAAAGAGCTGAAAAAAGCGCTCAATCCGGCACACGTTCATATTTGGACCTACGCCGGCTTGGTGCATGATACCAGCAGCGCTTTAGCCTATCTCTACCTAATCCTCGACATCGTGGTGGGCATCATCATCTTTGACATCGCCTTTCTCTGCGGACTGCTGTTTAACATCTACTACGCCCAGCGATTGCCTGAGTTTGCGGTGCTGCTGGCGATGGGTTATCAGCGCCGGCTACTGATCTGGAGGACGCTGGCTGAAACCGGCCTGCTCTCGCTGATCGGCTGGGCGATCGGCGCCGTGTTGACCACTGCCCTGCTCGTCTATATGCAGGGAGCCATCTTTCATCCCAAGGGGCTGCTGCTGAATCCCTACGACATCGGAGCCTACCGCCTGACGCTGCCGCTGCCAATCGCCATCGCCGGCTTTGCGGTGGCGACCATCGCCTTCCGCCTCCGCTCGTTGGACCCGGTCGGTATTATCGAGCGGCGCCAATGATAGACATTAAAACGGAAGGCCTGACCGCCGATAGCCTCTCGTTAGCTTATTATGAAGGGGATGCGGTCACCTACGCGGTGAACCACGTCAGCCTTTCGCTGCCGAAATTCGGCTTCGTCGGTATTATGGGGCCTTCCGGTTCCGGTAAAAGCTCGTTGCTCTATCTGTTGAGCGGCCTTAAGGTTCCGACTGAGGGTGGGGTCTACTTGGATGGTGTACCCTATCATCGAATGGCGGAGCGACAGCGGGTTCGCCTGCGGCGGGAGCGTTTCGGATTTGTCTTCCAGCAGCCCTTCCTGTTCAGCTACCTCACCGCCTTCGAAAATGCGCTGATCGGCGCTCCCGACGATGACCACCGCGCGCGCCGTCATGCGGTCGAGCTATTTAATCGGCTGGGGATCACTCAATACAGGGAGCGCTATCCCCACCATTTAAGCGGCGGCGAACGCCAGCGGGTCTGCATCGCCCGCGCCATGTTGAACAACCCATCGGTCATCTTTGCCGATGAGCCGACCGCAGCGCTTGACCATGCCACCGGCCACCACGTCATGGATATTCTCATCGGCTATCGTGATCGCGGGCTGGTGATCGTGGTGACCCACGACCCCGAAATGCTGGCTGGCAGCGATGTGATTTACCGCCTGCGCGATGGGGAGCTGGAAGAGGATTAAAATTGGCGGATATTTCCCCTATCAATCGAACAGGCTGCCCTGAGACCCTTTCGTTCCCCGCACCGGTTTGGGAATCAGATGCTTGAATTGCTCCTCGCTCTCGAATGCTTCCATTAACCGGCAGGCGAACTTATACAGCTTTTCCATATAGTAGGGGATGCGCTCATCGCTGGCATAGTCGCTCAACAGCCCCAGCTCGCCGTTTTCCCGCTCATAAACCTCCACAAAATCGCCAACCGACCGGCTTCGGGCAACCGCAGCCGACCGCTTTTTCTGGCTGCTGCTGAACGTCTTCTCAGTTATCCGTTCGCGGCGCGCAAGCTTTTCGATGGATATCCCGCGGTTTTGCAGCCGCTCCATCGTCTGCCGGTATAGCTCACCCACCTCCTCCGCCCGTCCCGCCAACAGCCGTCCGACCGCCTCTGCCAGGAACTCGCGCCCGTAAGGCTCATCCGCCCGCGAGCGCAGCGAAGCGCCCTTAAAGATGCGCCGCCCCTCATACGTCTCCAGCACGTAATTCTTGGTTTTTAACGATAACATCGCCTTATATCGGCCGTCGAAGGCGAGCCGGATTCCGGCCGGCAATATCGAGCCGATTTTCTCCACGAAACGCTGCTCCGCCTCTTCTCCAGCGACATCGCCGGGCGGAATGAAATAGACCCCGTCGGTATCCACCTCGATGACCAGGCCGCCATGCTGTTCGATCTCAGTCGCGATCCGCTTAACCAGCTCTCGACCGATCCGGGTCACCTCATCCGCCGCGCGACTGTCGTTGAACTCGAGGCTGGTGCCCAGATAGCCGTAAAACGAATTGATCAGCACCTTAAACGACCCTTGCAGCCCATCCCAGTAGTGGCGGTCGGATTCGCTGGAGACCTCCCTCAACCTAGCTTTTGCCTCCAGCCGAAGGTGAGTCAACTCGGCCAGCAGCGGCAAAAAGGCGTTCAGGGTATCGGTATTCGGGCGAATGGACCGGCTCAGCATCAAGCTGGGATAGAGGCTTTCCACGTCCGCTTTAACGACCGGCGAAAGCACCCCGGTACGGCGCACTTCGGTGTAGCCGCCGCTCACATCGGCGCGCGTGGAGTGGGGGCGCGGGATGGCGTGGCCGCGAGTCAGGTAGGCTCTCAACATCAGCAGGTTTATCTTTTCGCCGTTGCCGCTGAGGGCCACCATCCCGTAGTTATCCGGGATCATCCGGCTCTGGTAAAACTCGGTCACCGACACCATTTCGGCCAGCCGCCGCGTCTCCTCCACGTCCTGCCGCGCATACTTCAACACCCGCTCCTGATCCTGCCGCCAGATCTGGGCGATCAGGTCGCGACGAAGCTCAATCCGGTCGGGCGCCGCGATGCCGTAGGTGCGGGCCACTTCTTTTAAGCCATATCCGGCCAGCTCCCCCTTCGCCCAATCGAACTTCTGAACCAGAATGTAGGTATCAATGATGTGGCGGCCCGGTATATAGACCGGTCTATAGGGCCGGGAGGTGCCGCCGATCGCCACATTGCGGCGGTCTCCAATCCGAACCACGCCCTCCTGGAGGGAACCGGAATAGCTCCTATCTGTCTCATTTGTCCTATTTCCGATCTCCCCATCCCGGTTCCGGGACAGGCGACCCAAACGAAGCGGGATATTGTGGATTTCGGCCCGGCGCTGGATAAACGGCAGATCAAAGGCTAGGATATTGTGGCCCTCAATGATGTCGGGGTCGCGCTGCTGAATGATTTCAATCAGCCGCTCGAGCATCTCCGGCTCGGTGCCGACCACTGCCTCCGCGTAACCCCGGTTGTCCGAAAGCGCGATCATGATGATGGCGCTGTCATTGGGTGACAAACCCTCGGTCTCGATATCCAGTTGCAGCCGATGCACCTCGTGAAAGCTCATCCCCTTAAAGAGCGTCTTGCCGCTGCGCATCAGCGATTGCCGCACCGGGTTGACATACATCAAGGCGTTCCGGCGCTCATCGCGCACCTGGTCGCGGGCGGTTAAAAATTCGCTCCAGGATGAGAATTCGGCCAACTCGCAGTAGGATGAAGGGTGCTCTTCATAGCCGGTGCGATCGAGATCGGTCCACTGCGCGCCGGGCAGCTCCGCCCGCTCGGTGAGGATCATCCAGGGGCGAAACTCCGCCTCCGATTCCACCACCCGGTCATCAGCTTGCCGATGCCAGAATCGAGTGGCTCCGCCGGCCGCTTCGCAAGCCACGATGCGCTCGGTTCCGTCACGGCCGTAAAGTAAGGCGATGGTGTCGTCCCCCTGATGCAGAGGAGAGGGGCTGGCTTCAAATGGCAGCGGGGGCGTTGGGTTGATCATTGGCAGGCGCTCAATGGTGAGATGGCTGCGGGGGAAGGATTCGAACCCTCGATCTTCTGGGCCAGAACCAGACGTGCTTCCACTGCACCACCCCGCAAAGAATGGGTGAGTATAGCACGGCGGGGCACCGTCCGTCAATAAACGGTTGGGATCAGACCTTATCACTCCCGGCAAGCGAGATCGCCGGTTTGGCCGATTTGTGGATTCTGGGTGACGCCATCGGTAGGTCGGCTGCGCCGGTAACTACAGCCGGGGCCGATCAAACTTGTTGGTCATGTCCTACATAGAAGGCGGCCAACCGCCGCTTGCTGCAGGCATGGCCACCCAATTCAGATTCCCTTCACTCCAATCCCATCACCTTGAACGTATGCTCCAGGTTGCGGAGGTGGTGGGCGATGTCGAAACAGCGGCTGAGCTCCTGCTTGGAGAGGGTGGCGGCCACCGTCGGGTCCGCCTCCAGCTCGGTGCGGAAGTCGGCGCCGTCCCAGGCTTTGGCTGCGTTGCGCTGAACCGCCGTGTAGGCCTCCTCACGGGATAGGCCGGCCGCGATGAGGGCCAGCATCACCTGCTCGGAGCAGACCAGGCCGCCCATCTTTTCCAGGTTGCGGCGCATATTTTGGGGGAAAACCACCAGATTTTGCAGGATGCTGGTGAATTTGACCAGCATCCACTCTACCAGCGCGCAGGTATCCGGCAAAACAATCCGCTCCACCGAAGAGTTGGATAGGTCCCGCTCGTGCCAGGTCACCACGCTCTCCAGCATGGCGAGCGCGTTGCCGCGCGCCACCCGCGCCAGGCCGCTGACGGTCTCGCAGTTCCAAGGATTGCGCTTATGGGGCATGGCGGAGGAGCCCTTCTGCCCGCTGGCGAAGTACTCCTGAACCTCCAGAACCTCGGTGCGTTGCAGGTTCCGGATCTCGGTGGCGAACCGCTCCAGCGAGGCGGCCAGGATCGCCAGCGCGGTAACGGCCTGGGCGTGGCGGTCGCGCGAGATGATCTGAGTGGAGGTCGGCGCCACCTTCAAGCCCAAGTTTTGGCATACCATCGCCTCCACCGCCGGATCGAAGTTGGAATGAGTGCCCACCGCGCCGGATATCTTGCCGTAGGCGATCGCCTCTTTCGCCGCATTCAACCGCTCCACGTTGCGGTTCATCTCGTCCAGCCAGCCGGCTAGCTTAAAACCGAAGGTGATCGGCTCGGCGTGGATGCCGTGAGTGCGGCCGATCATCCATGTCCATTTGTGCTCGCGGGCGCGTAGTCGGATCACCTCTTGCAGGTCGCCGCAGCGGGATAGGATCAGCTCCAGCGATTCCTTCATCATCAACGAGAGGGCGGTATCCACCACATCATAGGAGGTGATGCCGTAGTGGATGAATCGTCCCTCGTCGCCCAGGTTCTCCTGCACGTTCTTCACGAAGGCCATCACGTCGTGCTGGGTCTCTTTTTCCAGCTCGGCCATCCGCTGAAGGTCAAAGCGGGCGTCCTTGCGGCAGGCGGCGGCAGTTCCGGCCGGGATTCGACCGGCCCGTTCAAGCGCCTCACAGACGGCCAGCTCCACGTCGAGCCAGCGCTGAGTGCGATTTTGCAAGGACCAGATTTCGCGCATTTGCGGGGTAGAATAGCGATCCAGCATGGTTGGTATACCTCGAAAATTGATGCAAGATTTAATTGAAATAGCCTAATAATTCCCATTATACCTGGCTCTTCATCCGGTCGCGGGCGGCGGATTTTGCGGTAACCGTTCAGTTGTAAGAGTTCAGTTCGGTGGGTATTTTGGGGTGAGGAGTTGAATGTAAAAATACTCTCACTGTTTTAACACCTAACCCCCTCTCCCCCTTCCCGAGGCGGGAAGGGGGAACCGACGCGTATATCGGTGCAGTAGGCGCTCCCCCTCTCCGAAACGGAGAGGGGGATGGGGGGTGAGGTGGGCAACGTTAAAATTATTTATTCCCAGAAATCTGATCTCATTCATTTTGTGGATAGGGGTGCGGGCCGATATGCCGACCGCCGTGGTCATTGACCAAAATGGGATCGTGCGGGCATATCTATCCGGCGCCCACTCGAAACAGGATTACCTGGATGCGTTAAAGAGAGTGGGGGTCCGGTAGGGATGCGAATGGTCGGCTTCAAGTCGGGTGAAAATCATTCCTTCCCGCCACGAGGTAAAGATTTGGCGGCAAGATGGCAATCATATCAATGGCTGGCTTTTCCAATTCGACCCCAAATCAAGCCGGGAAGTCAACGCCCAACATTGACATTGCAAATACTCGGTGGGTATACTGTGATGCTTCAGTATATCCAACACGGCGGAGGGATGACTCATCAACAAAGAATTTCGAATTAATGAACGCATACGTGGCGTTCGAGAAGTGCGGGTTGTAGATGAGAACGGCGAACAGCTCGGAATCGTAAACATCCGAGAGGCATTACAGATAGCGCAGGAACGCGGGCTTGACCTGATTGAAGTTGCCCCTCAAGCGGTACCGCCGGTCTGCCGCATTATGGATTACGGAAAGTACAAGTACGAGCAGGGCAAGCGTGAACGCGATGCTCACAAAAAGCATCGCCAAGCCGAAATCAAGGGCGTAAAGCTGCGGCCGGTAACCGCCGATCACGATTTTCAGGTTAAGGCGAAGAGCATTCTCAAGTTTTTGGGCGATGGTGACAAGGTGAAGGTGACCGTGACCTTCCGGAGCCGTGAAATTACCCACCCCGAAATCGCAAAAAAAATACTGGATCGCCTCGTTGAATTAACCAATCATGCGGCGGTGGTCGAAAAGCCAGCCTCCATCGAAGGAAGGATGATGACGCTGGTCCTTTCTCCCAAATAGCCCGAACGGTTGGATCGGCGATGAGAACAGGCTCGTTTCTGCAGCGTGCGACGAAGAAAATAAGGAAGCGACACAGGAATTATAATGGCTGAAAAAAAGACAAAGCTGAAAACCAGCAAAACCGCAGCGAAACGTTTCAACGTAACCGCAGGAGGTAAGATTCGGCGAGGCTGCACCGGTTTAAACCACCTGATGCGCCGCAAATCACCCAGCCGCCAGCGCCGGTTGCTGAGTGGGGACGAGCTGGATCATGGAGATCGCGCGCGCATTCGCCGGATGTTGGGTAACGGCCATTAGTCCGTCCTGAAGCATTCCCAACATTTCCTTTGGAATTTGACGGATGGATGACTTCTCGTTTGCGATGAAGCGAAGCATCGAGCAGTAACAAACGATTTGGGTGATATTCATCCCACAGAAATATATTCAGTAAGGAGTCGAAAGTAATGCCGCGGGTAAAGCGGGGTACGATAACCCGAAAACACCATAAAAAGATCATACAAGCCGCCAAGGGCTACTTCGGCGGCAAGAAAAGCTTATATAAGACCGCCAATGAACAGGTCATGCATTCCGGCCAGTATGCCTATCGCGACCGGCGCGCCAACAAGCGAAACTTCCGCCGGCTGTGGATCACGCGCATCAGCGCCGCCTGCCGATCGAACGGAGGCACCTATGCGCGGTTTATCGAAGGGATGACCAAGGGCGGCATTCAAATTGATCGGAAGGTGCTTTCCGACATCGCAATCAATAATCCGGTCGCCTTCAAGGATATTATGTCGCGCGCAGCCGAGGCGCTGAAAGTGGAGCGACCGGCGATCGCTTAAACCGACCCCTGAATGGATGAAGCGCGCCCGGCATTGCCCTTTTTAAGGGTGAAGAGCCGCGGCGCGTTTTTATTGCTTTCGGTAGGCAGGCGGGAATGACGAAGCGGCGGTCTCCAGCGACTTTTTCAACCACCTCTTAATGGTTTAAAACTATTTTGCAGGCGGCTGTATATAATTGAAACGGCGGCGATTTGTTAAAATTTCAATCTTATTATGGAGAAAGTCCGGAAGTGGATGAAATTAAGCCCATGCTGGATGCAGCGCTGGTCGAGGTCGGAAATGCCTCAACCGTCAGTGACCTCGATCAGTTGGAAATCGGCTATTTAGGGCGCAAGGGTGAAATCAGTCAACTGCTCCGCTCGATCGGCAAGCTGCCGATGGAGGAGCGGCCCCGGTACGGCTCTCTAATTAACGAGGCAAAAGAGCGGCTGGCGGCAGAGATCGAGCGGCGGCGCAATGTGCTCAAAGCGGCCGAGCATCTGTCCCGACTCGAAACGGAGCGGCTTGATGTTACCCTGCCTGGTAAACCCGTTTCGCGGGGGCGGCTGCACCCGCTGACCCAAACCGCCGAGCGCATTATCGAGGTGCTGAGCGGATTGGGCTTCGAGTTCGTGGATGGGCCTGAGCTGGAGGACTACGAGCACAACTTTAAGGCGCTCAACTATCCGGACGACCACCCGGCGATGGACGAGCAGATGTCGTTTTACATTGATGACACCCATCTGCTGCGCACCCAGACGACCGCGCTGCAGGGACGGGTCATGGCAAAACGAAAGCCGCCGTTTAGGATCGCCACTATCGGGCGCTGCTTCCGCTACGAGGCGGTGGATGCCACCCATCACCACACCTTCCACCAGGTGGATGTGTTTATGGTGGATGAGGGGGTCTCGATGGCCGACCTGAAGGGAACGCTGGCCACCTTTGCCCGCGCAATGTTCGGCGATGAAGTAACGGTGCGGTTCCGGCCCGATTTTTTCCCATTTGTAGAACCCGGTGTGGACTACGCGATCCGCTGGCATGATCGCTGGCTGGAGCTGGGCGGAGCCGGTCTCATCCATCCCAACATCCTGGAATCGTTCGACATTGACAGTGAAAAGTACACCGGCTTCGCGTTTGGGCTGGGGATCGAGCGCATCCCGATGATTCAATATGGAATCAATGACCTGCGCTACTTCCTGGATAACGATCTGCGCTTTTTACGTCAATTTTAAAAAGAATGGAACGGAGACTTGCGAATACCGGTTGAATGGTTAAAAGAGTTCGTCAATACGGAAGCGGATGCGGCCTCCATCGCGGAGACGCTGACGATGGCCGGGCTGGAGGTGGAGGAGACCGAGCAGTCCGAGCTGGGGTCGGTGCTGAACATTAAGGTCACGCCGAATCGCGGCGACTGCCTTTCGGTGATCGGGGTCGCCCGTGAGCTGGCGGCCGCCGAATGCCTGGAGCTGAGGCTGTCGTCACCCCCACCCCAACCCTCCCCCCTCACGGGAGAGGGGGCTAATGAATCAAATCTGGTTCAGATCGAAGCGGCTGAGCTTTGCCCGCGATATGTGGGTCGGGTGCTGGAGGGGGTGAGAATTCAACCGTCGCCGGAGTGGATGCAGAAACGGTTGTTGGCATCCGGTATGCGGCCGATCAACAACGTGGTGGATGTAACCAACTATGTGATGCTGGAGAGCGGCCAACCGCTCCACGCCTTCAACCTGAATCGGTTGAGCGAAGAGAGGATCATCGTTCGACTGGCGCAACCGGGCGAAAAAATGACCGCACTGGACGGCACCGAGTGCGCGCTCAGCGAGACGATGCTGGTCATCGCCGACGCTGAAAAACCGGTTGCGATCGCCGGGGTGATGGGCGGCGCATACACTGAGGTAACCGAGAGCACCGTTCGCATTTTGCTGGAATCGGCCCATTTCGATCCGGTGTCGGTTCGCCGCACCGCGAACCGGCTGGCCTTGCGGACCGAGGCATCTTATCGGTTTGAGCGGGTGGTCTCGCGGGAGGGAGTTGGAGCCGCCGCCGACCGAGCCTGCGAGTTGCTGTTGAAAACAGGGGCGGCGCAAAAGGTCACTCGAACGGCCGACGTTTATCCGAATCCGGCTTCAAAACGCAGCATTTCGGTGCGGATGAGCCGTACCGGCGCCCTGTTGGGCTATGAAGTCAACAAAGGCGCCGCTGAAACAGCGCTCCGGAGTCTGGGCTTTATTATTGAGGCAGGTGAGGAAGTATTGAATTGCACTGTCCCACATTGGCGCAGCGATGTGACGCGGGATGTGGATATTGTCGAGGAGATCGGGCGAGTGTTGGGCTATCAGCGCATACCGGACCGGCTGCCAGGCGGCGCCGCAACGCCCGGCCGGCGCAGCGACCTTCAACGGATCACAGCCGAGATTCGTAACATCCTGACCGGCTGCGGCTTACAGGAGGTCGTTTGCCATACCTTGCAGGCTCCTTCCATCATGGATATCGAGTTTTGGGGTGGAGGGCGGCTACCGGTCAGAAATGCGCTCTCATCCGAGCTTTCCCAATTAAGGATTTCACTGGCGCCGGGCCTGACTGCGGCCGCCCAGCGCAACGCGAGGCGCGGTGAATCGCCGCTGGCCTTCTTCGAGATCGGCCGCGTCTTTCGCATGGAGGGCGAAAGTATCGCTGAAAAGGTGCATATCGGCGGCTTGGTTGCAGGGCCGATTAATCGGGATTGGTGGCAAAGGGCGAATTCGGATGCCGGGTTTTATGAGATAAAGGGAATTGTGGAGCTGCTGCTTGAGCGATTGGGATTAAAAGACATAGAGTGGGCTTCTTTCAATAAAGGTGAAGCGTTACGATATTGCCTGCACCCAGGCCGATCTTCCGAGATTCGATCAACAAACGATCGGTTGGGATGGGTTGGTGAGACTCCCCTTGACCTAATAGAAGAAATAGGCGGCATCCGCCACCGGATCGGCTTATTTGAGCTGGAGCTTGAAATGATACAATCCGCCACCGAATCCCAAGTTGCAGCCAAAACTTTCATTCCGCCTTCACCCTATCCGGCGGTCACCCGCGATCTGGCGCCGAGGGTTCCGATTGATAGGCCATATTCAGATCTCGAGGCCGCAGTAAGGCAGGCGGGCGTAACCTTCTTGGAAGGATGCGAGCCCCGCGAGGTATTCACCGGCGATCCGCTGAAGCCGGGCATAAAAAGCGTTACGCTGTCCCTCACTTTTCGGCACCCAGCCCGTACTCTTACCGATGATGAGGTTCAGGCCGCCGTAACGCGAATTCGGGAGGCGCTGGAGCAACGCTGTGGCGCCATCTTCCCCACCTAAGCGACCGCCTTTCGGCCTTTCAATCGGCGCCCCCAGCCGCTGGATATGGGGGGTGCTGATCATTACCCTCATCGGCTTTCTGCTGAGGGTTTACGGCCTTCGCTGGGGCTTGCCGAACGCCCATCGCTACTTCTCTTACCATCCCGATGAGGGGCTAAACCTGGCCGCCGCAATCCGGGCCGACATCCTCCACGGCCAGCTCGATACCCACTTTTACCACTACGGCACCCTCTATTTTTATCTCGTCAGCTTTGCCCTGTCGCTGGCGCGCGGTTGGGGATTCCTGCACCACCTGCCGGCCGGCATGGTGATACCGGCCTCTTACTATCTGGTTGCGCGCTGGGTCACAGTATTGATGGGAACGGCCACCATCGCGCTGGTCTACGGGCTGGGACGGCGGCTCTACGGCGAGATGGCCGGCCTGCTTGCGGCGGCGGGTGCGGCCATCACACCGCTGGCGGTGGTTCATTCTCATTTCGCCACCGTGGATGTGCCGGCCGCCTTTTTTGTTGTGGCTGCGCTCTACAGCGGCGCCGGGTTGCTTCATAAGCCCACCATCAAGGGATATCTGAAATGCGGGCTGCTGACTGGATTGGCCGGCGCCACCAAATATAACGCCGCGTTGGTGGTGCTCGGCCCGGCTTTGGTGTGGTTGACCGGAGCAGGGGCGCCCAACGCCGGTCAACCGACAAACACCGATGATGCTCAACCAATCCCTGGTAACAAACCCATAAAGCGGAATCTCATCCATCTGCTGGTCCTACTTTTTGCGGCGCTGGCCGGATTTCTGATCGGATGTCCGGGGCCGCTCATCAACTGGCACGGATTTTATCGCGATTTCACCTATGAGCTGACCAAATCCCAACAGGGGATGGGCCTTTTGTTCGTCAAGACCGGCAACGGCTGGTGGTACCATTTCGCCGTCTCCTTGCGATATGGAATGGGAATTCCACTGCTGCTGGTCTGCACGGCGGGGGTGGGAATGGCGCTGGCGCGCCGAAGCCGAGCCGATCTGCTGCTGCTCGGATTTCTCATTCCCTATTACGGGGTGATCGGCTGGGCGCAGGTTCGCTTTATGCGGTACGTAATTCCAATACTGCCGGTGCTTATAGTAATGGGTGCGCGGCTCCTTACGGAGCCCTTTCCGAAAATGCCGCGTATGAACCGGATTTTACAAGCGATCGGCGTGTTGGTTGCCCTGCAGGCCGGCTTTCTGTGCCTGGCGCTAGACCATCAATTCGGGGCGCCGGACGCCCGTGGAGTGGCGGCCCGCTGGCTAGAGAAAAACGCACCGCCCGGCGCAACGGTGGGGTTTGCCACCACGCCCTGGTACTACACGCCGCCGTTAAGCCCCTGGTTCGGGGCGCCGCCGTGGACGGTTCGCCGAGAGGCCGCGCAGGAGATGAGCCGATTTCAGGCCGTCTTGCCCCCGCTCGACCGGAATGGGTATCCAACCGAATGGAATCTGGCGGTGCTCGATCAAAAGCCCCAGTACGTCATCATTTCCAATTTGGAATCGGAGGACCCAATACGACTGAGATTACCGGATGCGATGGCCTTTTATCATCAGTTGAATCGGGATTACCGGCCGGTTGTCTTTGCCAATGTGCCGGAGGCGGTTGGCTTACAGTTGAGAGTGCCGGCCTATCTGCCCAATGATCTGCTCTACATTTTGCCGAAGATCACGATATATGTAAGGCGATGAGAACGCGTAACTATCCGGCGGAGGACCGTCCAACCTTCCGGGGTTCCACTGATTCAGTGAGCCAGCGTATATCCATTGCGGATGCGTTGAACCGTTTTTTCGCCTACCTGCAGCTCGAGTGCGGCCTATCCAAAGCCACCCTCGCCGCCTACGAGGTGGATTTACGGCAATTTGCCGAGATCATACATTCAAAAGGGCATGACACGGTTGAAACCATCGGCGTGGAGGATGCGCGATCCTACTTGCTGGCGATCAGCGATATCGCGTCCGCCAGCCGAATTCGGAAGCTGAGCGCTTTGAGGCGGTTCGCCCGCTTTTGCCTGCAGGAGGGCTACATCGCCGTCCAATTCACCGATGGATTGGAGGCGTCCCGCCGAACTCAATCGCTGCCGCAGCCGCTCAGCGAAGCGCAAACGAACCGGTTTTTGACCACATTCAACCCCCAGTGCGCCCGTGATCTGCGCGATCGGGCGATATTCGAGCTGCTCTACTCATCGGGGCTGCGAGTGAGCGAGCTGGTGAATTTACGCTGGCGCGACCTCGATTTGGAATCCGGCTTTCTGCGCTGCATCGGCAAGGGCGACAAGGAGCGGGTCGTCCCGATCGGAAGGGCGGCCATCGCGGCCATCCGGCGCTACCTCGAAATCGGCGCTCGCCGTCCGGCAGCCGGCGGCAGAAATTACCGCCGGCTGCCGGAATACCTTTTTCCGGGACGGCGAGGCGGCCCGATCACTCGCCAGCAGATTTGGCGGCTGACCCGGATTTACGCCCGGCGGGCCGGAATAACTCGGCGCGTCACTCCTCACACCTTCCGCCACACCTTCGCCACCCACCTGCTGAACCGAGGGGCCGACCTGCGCGCCATCCAGGAGATGCTGGGTCACAGCAGCATCGCCACCACGCAAGTCTATACCCACGTTGCGCTGGATCGTTTGAAGGAGATGTACTGCCGAACGCATCCAAGGGCGCAGCAATCGAGTTAAAGGATTAGTAAAACGAGGAAGTGGATTCTAAAAACCTGCATCCTTCGATCTCCCTCCCTGACGATTGGCAGGCAATGGATGGTTGGATACCAGCCAGAGATTGTGGGGCGGGCGCACCAGCTCTAAGCGGTTGTTGAAAAAGTCGCTGGATCCCGCCGCTCCGTCATTCCCGCATGGCTCCACTCCAGTGGAGTGGATGGCGGGAATCCAGTCCGATGATGATTTCCTGGATTCCGGGTTCAGCTACGCGGCCCAGAATGACGACCCGGTGGGTTTTTGCCGAATTTTTAAAGAACCGGATAATCCTCTACCTGTTTCGGGGTTAGGCGGCTTGGAGCGGGGTAGCCCCGCGCTCGGGCATAATCTACTATAGCATGCGATCCTGCCTCTGCAACAAGGGGAAGATGGGCGAAAGAGTTTAGTTCGACCCCCATCCCGACCTTCCCCCCTGGGAGGGGGAAGGAGCACGGAACGGTTGCGAGGGGGAAGAGAGTAGGACAAGTTTAAGGTGGAAGGCAAGGATGGGGTGCGACGTAGTAATCGCCAAGACCCAGTCCGGATCCCCTCCCCCGTTGACGGGGGAGGGCTGGGGTGGGGGGCGAACGAAAATCATTCCCAGAGAACTGAACTCATCCAGATGGACTCCCATGAAAATTCCAGAGAGCTGATCTTTTGCGGCAGGAAAAACCTCCACCGATAACCAATTTCCGATGAGGAGTGATTTACTTATGCCTATCAAAGATATTCACATAAACCAGGTTTTTCTGGTGGTGTTGGACGGGGTCGGCGCCGGTGAGCTGCCGGATGCCGGCCGCTACGGGGACGAGGGCAGCAACACGCTGGCTCATACCGCGGAGGCGGTCGGCGGCCTGCGCCTGCCCAATCTGGAGCGGCTGGGGCTGGGCAACATCATCCCGATCAAGGGAGTGCCGCCGGTTGAGAGGCCGATGGCCTGCTTCGGCCGCATGCGGGAGCGCTCGCCCGGCAAAGATACCATTACTGGCCATTGGGAGATGGCCGGCGTGGTGCTGGAGCGCCCCTTCCCCACCTATCCCCATGGATTCCCGCCCGAAATTATCGAGCCTTTTGAGCGCTCGATTGGAACATCCATATTGGGCAACCGGCCCGCCTCCGGTACCGTCATCATCCAGGAGCTGGGAGAGGAGCATCTCCGAACCGGTTACCCGATCGTCTACACCTCGGCCGACAGCGTCTTTCAAATCGCCGCCCACGAGCGCATCATACCGATCGAGCGCCTCTATGAAATCTGCGTCATCGCCCGCGAGCTGCTGGTCGGCGATCATGCGGTGGGGCGGGTGATTGCGCGCCCGTTCGAGGGTGAGCCGGGCTCATTTCAGCGAACCGAGCGGCGTAAGGATTACCCTCTCACGCCGCCGAACACCGTGCTGGATGAGCTGACTTCAATCGGCAGGACGGTGCACGCCATCGGGAAGATTTACGAGATTTTTAACGGGCGCGGGATTACAACCTGGGACCACACCACCAACAATCACGACCATATTTCCGCCTTATTGCGCGCCGCCCAGAATGTTGCGAGCGACCTCATCTTTGCCAACTTGGAAGATTTCGATATGCTCTATGGGCACCGAAACGACTCCGCCGGGATGGCGGCCGCCTTGAGGCAGTACGACGATTCGCTGCCCGATTTCCTGAACGCTCTGAAACCATCCGATCTGTTTATACTGACCGCCGATCACGGCAACGATCCGACCACACCCTCAACCGATCATTCGAGAGAGCATCCATTCCTACTGGTCTATTCGCCGGGACTGGAGGAGAACGGCGTCAATCTGGGAGTGCGAGAGAGCTATTCCGATATCGCGGCGACAATTCGAGAGATATTCGATTTGCCGGAGCGGCCGAATGGCGTGGGATTCCGGCAGGAGATTGCGGCCGCTAGATCGAAATTCAACCGGAACCGGTGAAAGCAGCCGATAAAAATAACCCTCGAGCCGAGAGATTTTCAAAAGTCGCCGTCCCTGCCCGATGATGGTCGCGGCTGAGGCAGAAAAGTACGACGTGAATCAGGGATTCAAAATATACTTCAAAGAAAGGGATTAAATCGTTGAGCAAGACAGGTATTGCGATGCTGTCGTTTGCGCATGTGCATGCGCGAGGCTACGCGAAACAGGTGGAAGACAATCCGGATGCGGAGCTGGTTGCCATCTGGGATGAGGATGAAAATCGCGGTAAGGAGGAGTCCGAGAAGCGAGGGGCGCCGTTTTACCGCAACTTGGATGAGCTGCTGAAGCGGCCTGAGGTGGAAGGAGTGGTGGTGGATGCGCCCACTTCGATGCATCCGGAAGTCCTCATTGCCTCCGCCCGCGCCGGCAAGCACATCTTCACCGAAAAGGCGCTGACCGTCACCACCAAAGAGGCGGATGAGGTGGTCGCCGAGGTGAAGAAATCGGGCGTCAAATTCATTATCTCGCTGCCGTCGCGGGTGAACCCCGATATCTTGCTGGCCAAGAAGGTGCTGGATGACGGCTTGTTGGGCCAGGTGACCGAGATGAGGGCGCGGATTGCCCATTCGGCCTCGCTGGACAAGTGGTTCAGCGGCGGCAGCCTTTGGTTCGGCGACGAAAAGCTGGCCGGTGGCGGAGCTTTCTTCGATCTGGGATGCCACCGGGTGGATGTAATGCGCTGGTTCCTGGGCGAGCCGGAATCGGTTGCCGCCCAGATGAACAACTTTTCGGACGCTTACCCGATTGACGACAATATGGCGGCGGTGGTGCAGTTCAAGAACAAGGCGCTCGGCATTCTGGACGTCTCATGGGTGCATCGGACTGGCCCCAACCCACTCGAGATTTACGGCACGGAGGGCTTTTTGGGGATTGGAATGGCGCCAGGGCAGCGGGTCACCTACATCAGCAATAAGGTGGAGGACGGCAAGGTCTGGATTACCCCCACCGACTCCGGCTACCCGAAGCCGCCGCCGATGCCGATGGCGCAGTGGGTCAGCGCAATTCGAACCGGCAGCCCGATGACCATCACGATCGAAGACGGCCGCAACCTGACCGAGCTGCTGGACGGCTGCTATCAGGCGACGCGCAGCGGCCAGACTTATCGCTTCTAACGGTCGGCGGTCGGCTGGAGCCGATAGGTAGTGTGACCGGATGCCAAGCGTCATTCCAGCGGATGCGGCAAGGATGGAGAGACCTATAGGACTGGGGCGACCGATGCGTATATAGGGCTTTAGTCAACCGCTTCGATACGGGTGAGGCAGTCCAAGTAATCCAGCACTGCGTTCACAAACTCGGCGTGGCTCCAGGTCAGTGGCGAAACCGAGAGCGGGTTACCGGTGTAGGGGTCGAGCTGCTCTGGAAATATACCGCTCTCGGTGGCATGTTTCGCCGCCCATAAAATAAGCTCCATCGGGGTGAGCAGGTCTTTCCGGTTGCAAGCTCTGCGCAAGTGGTACTGCGCTGCCCACAGAGTACAGATGAACCAGGGGTTTCCCGGTATTTTGGCGATATCATCGCTGCGCCGGAAATAGTAGTCGTTTTCGTATCGGGCCAGCCCGCCGACCTCGGTTTGGACCCATAAGCGGCTGACAACCTGCCGCATTGTGCTCACAATGCGCGGGTCATCGGGTGAAAAGGCGCCGTAAGCGAACAGAGCGTAGAGGCTGCTATCAATCGTGGTGTCTTTTATCATCGTGTTATCGGGCCTGCATTCGATTCGGCGGGCGAACCGGGCGCTCGGTTCATCCCATAAATGAGCGGCGCATCCGTTTCGAAGCTGATCAGCGGCCTCAAGATAGGATCTTGCGCTCGTTTCTCCGAATATGTCGGCGAAGCGGGCGCAGGCGATCAAGGCGCCGTACAGTGAGCCGCATGTGAAGGCGAGGATGCCCCTGCGCTCCTCCCAGACATCGTAGGAGGGCTGCGGCAGGCCGGTATCGGGATAGCGATAGCTCAGGATGAATTCGCCGCAGGGCCGGATGAAGCTATCGTACAACGACTCCACGAACTCCAGATCGCGATAGCGGTTATAATGTTTCCAGAGCGCCCACAAGACGAGCGCAGTGCTGTCTTGCTGGAACGGGATCTCGGCCCATCCATCCACCGTCCAGGGATGCCAGCTAGCTCCCAGGGAACCATCGGCCGAATATTTGTGGAAAAAGGCGGCGCGGTCGGTTGGCAATATGTCTCGACAAAATCGAAAAAACCGCCGGGTGATGTCCTGATATCCCAGTCGGTCTAAAACGGAGGTTACCAGCGCGCCGTCACGAGGCCACATATAGGCGTAGTGGGCGCGCGCCGTCTCCATAATATCCGAATCGATGGCGGCGATGACGGCGCCGTGGTTATCAATGAGCGCTCGAATAATCAGCAGACTACGGCGGAAAAGCTCGGGGATCGGTTCTGGAAGCTGCTGAATTGTCTCCGATTCAACGGCGGACCAGGTCGCCCAATATCGTTCGGTATCGCGGAGCAGCTCCTCTACACCGGTTTTCACAACCAGGTCATGCAGGCGGGATACCTCGGTTAAGTTATGGCCGGCACAGAGCCAGATGTTGGCAACGGATGAGCGGCGCGCGCCGATTTTCATCCGCAATGAGAAGACCGAATCGACCGAGCCCTGCGCAATCGGGTTCATCGAGAGGACGCCGTTCTCCGCATCCCGCCAGACCCCTTCCGCCCCTTGAAATCCTTTGATGCCGGTGGCGTACTGGTAGATACCATCGCTCTCGGTATTGCCGGTCAGCAGAAAGTAGGCATCTCGTTTGTAGTGGATGACAGCATCCAGGAAGGGGTTGTAAAACGCGGTATCCCCGATGTCGGTTTCGGCGATATGAAAATCGCTGGCCAGGAAAAGGCGAACCTCTTGCTCGGTATCGGTTTGGTTGTGAAGGGTGAGGCGCCGAATAAAGATATTCTCGTGATGAGTGACCGCCTCAGAAATTCGAATTTGAATGCCCAGTGAGCTGTGGGTGATCGTCGTGTCGGACACCAGCGTATTGGGTCGGTAAGCCAGTCGTCGCGTCCATCCCGAACCCGACATCCAGTTGAAATGGCCGTTAACCCAGATGCCAAGACGTATTCGAGCGCCGCTAAGATGATTTAAGAATCCGACACGCGGATAGGTAAGGTCTCTGATGTCCAGATCAGGGGCAATACCGATAAAAAGGTTGCCGTTACTCAATACGATCGGGCGCGACAAAGCGGGCGATGCCTCCTGAATTGGAAAGGGTGGGCGTTGAAAATTGATGGCGCCGGATACAACCGCTGACCACCTTTTGTATTCGGCGCCACACTACCGTATTCCTGCCCGGTTTAACCGCTGCCGGGTAGTGAGTTGAAGCCAAGATCACTCACTTGGGAAGTCATATTCACTTCCGTGATTAACCACCGATTCGCAACGCGCCGCAATGAGAATCGGAAAAAGAGGTACTGGTTTTGGCCTCTTTTGGTGCGATAAACGTGAACGGCGTCCGCCCAGTACAAGCCGGTGCTTTGCTCGTGAATGGAAAAGAACCGAAAAGCGGTCGTTGTGACGGAGGCCATCGCCATTTTTGTTGCCGTCAAGTAGGACTGAGCCGTCATTGCTTGGATGAAACGGCCGCCGTCAAAGATGTTAATTTTCAGCGCTGGATCAACGTTTTTTTTGATTGTGGCAATGGAGCCGCTCTTCCAACCATCGCTGATATCGTTTAAGGCTTGAACCAGCAGCGGATGGCCCGCCACTTTAAGCCAGGCATCACTTTGCATCAATTGTGGAATATTGATCGCGTTTTGGGCAGATCGAGCGGCCCGGCCTTTGGCTGCCGATGAGATGCTTTCATACGAACTGGAATGGGGATTGCCGAGCGATGGAGCGCTCAGCGAGTAATTTAGCGTTGCACCAATCATGAATCCGCTCCTGAAAAGACCATAACCGTTCACGTATACAGAAGGAGACTGCCACATTGCCGCGGTGGCCGCCGTTTCAGGCCAAGAGGTGGCTGGAACTTCGATATTAGGAAAGTAAGAGCCCAATGGAGTGTAATAGTATAGGTAACTGCCTGGAATCCAGTTTGGACTGGTCGGTGCTAGCCCGGCCTGGCGGTTGTAAATTTGCCCCTCTCGGGAGCGGTTGAAGAGATTATAAGCGCCGCCTGAGGTCGCTGGGCGCACGGACGGAAACGAAAACCCGCCACCGAAACCTCCTCCAGATCCTCGATGGCCGTGAAAATCGGGCGTGGACGATGGCAGTGCCGGTGAAGATCTGGAGGGTGAGAAGGATGGTCTCGACGGTGAGGCGGCTGGTCGCAACGGAGCTGGATGGCTTTCAGCGGAACGGTTAAACAGACCTCCCGCACCGCCGGCTTGAGCGGGGCCGTCTGTAGCGATGAGCAATCCACCCATCAGCGTCAGCATGAGAAAAACGGGAAGGTGAAACCGGCGAACTCTGTTATTCATTGGTTTCCTCCATAAGGTCTTGTTCGTGCAAGACCTTTATGGCCGATACATCCGGTCTATTTTCCACAAGGTAACAACATGTATATACGATGCTTTGCCCGCGATCGTGACGACTTTTTACGCTCTATCGGCACCATTCAGCAGGAAGACGCCGATCCATTAGCGAATAGACTGACCCATATTCGAGAGATATTCCAACGAACGGAGATGTGATATGAGAAAAATCAAGTTTGGGATGGTGGGCGCTGGATTTATGGGTCAGCGGGCGCACCTTTCCAATTTCGCCGCCCTCCCCAACGTTGAAGTGGTGGCGCTGGCCGAGCCGCGGAAGGAGCTGGCCAAGCGGGTTGCCGAGCAGTACCACATTCCCCGCATCTACGCCAGCCACCAGGAATTAGCGGAGGATAGGGAGGTGGAGGCGGTGGCCGCCATTCTGCCCCATCTCAGCAACGCAACGGTGGCCGCTGACCTGCTGAAAGCAAAAAAGCACGTGCTGGTTGAAAAGCCGATCGCTGGCTCGGCGCACCAGGCGGAGGAACTGGCAAGGTTGGCGGCTGAAAACGATCGTATTATGATGGTCGGTGTTATGAAGCGGTATGACGCCGGTGTGGAGCTGGCTCAGCAGCGCATCGCTGATTGGCTTCGCACCAGTGAAATGGGGCAGCCCCTTTTTGTGAAGGCGCTCTGCTACGGCGGTGACTGGATCTGCAATGTGGATCGGCCTCTTATCTCGACCGGCGAAGCGCCTCCACCCCCGCCGGTTTCGCCTGACCCTAAATCATGGCAGAATGAAGACGGCCCCGCCTTTCTTTCTCCCAGCGGCCGGCAGGAGTTTCAGCGCTTTACCAATATCTTCATCCATAACCTAAATCTAATCCGTTACCTGATGCCGAAGCGATTTGAGGCGGTGAGCGCGCGCATCGGCGCCAAAACTATGGCCGCGATGCTCCATTTCGGCGAGGATACCGCCGCCGTTTTGGAAGGGGCCTTCGTTCCATCGCACGGCTGGCAGGAGGAGACGCGCGTGGTTTTCGAGAAGGGATGGCTCGATCTCTTTACGCCGCCGCCGCTGCTGATCAATGTGCCGGCTCGGGTGGTGATCCACCAGATGGGGCCTCAACCCCTGGTTCTGGAGCCGAAAGCGCCCTGGTCCTGGGCGTTCCGGCGCCAAGCGGAGCATTTTGCGGCGGCGGTCGCCGATTACCAACCTGGGAGTTTTACCACCGCCGTTCGATCACCGGCCGCCGACGCGCTGGAAGATATGAGACTGGCTGAGGCCATTTTTCGGGCGGATAGCAAATACGTGAAGGAGGCTTAAGATGAGCGATTCACCTAAAAATCCGGTTCATATTAAGCGGAAGGATATCTCCACCGACATTACCGAGGTGATCAGTCACGGCGGTGCAAGCTCACCATTGGAAGCGATCGGCATGAAGTGGATCTCACTGCCATCAGAAGACGGTGAGCTGAAGCTCGAAACCGGAGATTGTGAGGTGGCCTGCGACATTTTAACCGGTCAGGCCACCTTCACCATCACGTCGCCTTTGGGGAATGCGACCTTTCCGGAGGCGGGCCGACGCGCTCAAATCTTTGCCGGCCGACTGGCCGTGGTCTATATTCCACCGAGGTCGCATATCACTATGAGCGCCGATACCGCAAATTTTCAAGCGCTCTGGTTTGAGGCGCCGTGCGACCACGGGTTTCCACCGAGCTACATAGACCCGGAGGAGGTTGCCGAGCGAACGGTGGGCGAGGGCAATCTGACCCGCGAAGTCTATACCGCGCTGGGTCCGACGAACGGGGCCGAGCGTCTGCTGCTGGGCGAGACGATCAATCTGGCCGGCAACTGGTCGAGCTTTCCGCCGCACAAGCACGACCAGTTATCGGAACCTGAAGTGCCGATGGAGGAGATTTACGTCTATTTCTTTGACCCACCGGGCGGGTTCGGGATTCAGCGGGTCTACACCGATAAGGGGGCGAAAGAGCCTTTTGACGTGGCCTTTCCGGTTCAAGAGGGTGATGCGGTGGCCATTCCTCGAGGGTACCATCCGGTGGTGGCGGCGGCTGGATATCGGTTGCTCTACGTTTGGGCGCTCGTACCGAAGGGTGAATCGGCTGCTAATAACCGTAAGCTGGGCGCCTGGACCCAGGATCCGGCGCATCGCTGGGTAAAGGTGTAAAATCCGCCGGCTCCATCCCTTCCTGTTTACAGGAAGGGATGGAGTGCGGAGATCATTTTAAAAGAGGTTTCCGGGAAATGTTTGCGCCGTCGTCTATGGTTGCTTTTTCATCTCTTTCTGAACGACACTATAGATACGCCGGTGCCACTCTCCAAGAAAAGCCATCGCCCGCTTCTGCTCCTGGGTAAATGGGGGTAAAGGCGCCGCATAGGAATGTGCAACCCCATTAACCATTTTCCTCACGGTGGGACTGCTGCGTGTAGCGTCATCTGCTCGAATTTCACTCACCACAAAAGCGAATAACCTCAGCTTTAACAATGGGAGGTGAGGTATCGGCGGTTGTGGGGCGATCCAATGGTGCTCCTTTGCCCATATATATGCCTGATAAACGGTATCGCCGCCTAATCGGTGCATGATCTCCTCGTTTATATTAGCACCACCCTGTCCTATATATATGCCGGCCCATGATACGATCAAACCGACCGCTGGATCACCAGTATGTTTATAAGCGGCATATAGGTTAGCCCAGGCCAACTTTCGCAATTTCATTGTGTAAGCACTAAAGGGAGAGTGTAGCTCATACTCCCCATACATATAGAACTCAAGCAAACCCAGTTTGAACTGATTCGCCGGCGTGGGATTGGTTGCGAATTCCTTCCGATATTGAGGAAGCAGTCCATCCCGATGGCCGTGTGCTGCTTGAAGAAAGCCGATGATCGCGGCTAGGTCGTCGGGATGTTTTCGCATCTCTTCTGCGAATGCTTTTTCAGCTACCGGTAAATTACCGGCCTTCAGCATATCACATGTTTGGTGAAGATAAGGCGGTACGAAATCCGAAAGCGGATCTGGATACTCAACATATGCCGGGAAGTAAACCCCATCGGTAAGCTTGGGTGGAACCAAGCTTTTTCCTGTGGTTATATCCGTTAGAAGCACAAGCGTTATGAGCATTAGAAGTGTTCGCATTGGCGCAATCTACCTGTTTCCGTTATATTTGAAAAAAGTATCACAAGAGCACCATCGGATGTAAGTTGCGGCACCGGCGCATGAAACCTCATGTAATAGTTATTGGTCGCGTCAGTGCCATCCCCGATATCAATCAAATGGATGTATTATATATGGCGGTTTGACACCCGCTTTCTTAAGCGCCTCTTCCCAGTCTACTAAATAACGCGACTGCCTCAGTTGAATAGGTGGCATTGGATTCCACTTGATGGCAGTCTGGTCCGCATATTTCTTTTCCTCCAGCTTTTCCTGACCTAGTTCAACGACTACAATTAAGGATGTTCCATCAAGAAGAGTACCACGACCCACGTGAACACTTGCAATCCCCCAGAGATAGTGAATCACCAGCCATAAATCGGCCCGATTTGCAATCGGCACCCATTGAACCGGAGGGGGTGTCGCATTCCAAAGGTTCGCCTTGGCTTGCAGGTAACGAGAATAGATTGCCTGACCACCTAGGGCCAGTAACAACCGGTCCATAA
This sequence comes from bacterium, assembly GCA_021842405.1. Lineage (GTDB taxonomy): Bacteria > Armatimonadota > Chthonomonadetes > Chthonomonadales > JAMCWF01 > JAMCWF01. The sequence goes on along the minus strand of JAKBZR010000009.1, from coordinate 400 downwards.
TCTCACGATCCTTTAGAAGGGCCGCATTCGGGGTTAACTTTGGGGAGCCGAAATACATTTCGGTTAGCATAAAACCGACCAACGGCTTCTTTTCCACCTCCCATACCTTTTCCATAAAGGCAAAGGCCGGTGCCATCAATTTTTGGTACTTTTCTTCCCGTTGCAGCATGGTAGGGAGGGCGGAGTAACAATAGAAAAGTGCCACTGATAACTTAAACTTGGCCGCCAAGCCACCTTTGTTCCGATCAACTTCCATCTTCAGGCGCCTGGATTCGGTCGCCAGAATGGAGGGATCCGCCTGCAAAAGACCGATATAAGCGGCCAGATCCTGCGGATGTTTAGCCAGCTCTTTCCTGAATAAGAAAGCAGCCTTGGGAGTAGCCTCGCCGACCCGCTTTTT
>JAKBZR010000170.1 GCA_021842405.1 bacterium | reverse complement strand
CCGGAGAGCTTGGCCAGTCGCTCCTGGAGTTTCTCGCGATCGTAGTCCGAATCGGTGGTCTCGATCTGCTTGCGGATCTGGGCGATGCGGCCTTGAATCGACTTCGAGCTGCCGCGACCCTCCACGATGGTGGTATTATCTTTGGTAATCACGACCCGTTTTGCCGAGCCGAGTATATCAACGTCCACCTTATCCAACTTGAGTCCCAAGTCTTCGGTGATGAATTTTCCATCGGTCAGAATAGCGATATCTTCCATCATCGCTTTGCGCCGATCGCCGAAGCCAGGCGCCTTCACCGCCACACTGACGATATTACCGCGTATCTTGTTGACCACCAGGGTCGCCAGCGCCTCGCCATCCACATCTTCGGCGATGATTAGAATCGGCTTGCCCATCCGAGCAACTTTTTCCAGTATCGGCACCAGGTCGGCGATAGCAGATATTTTCTTTTCGTAGAGCAAAATCAACGGATCTTCCAGTACCGATTCCATTCGCTCGGCGTCGGTTACGAAGTAGGGGGAGATATACCCTTTATCGAATTGCATTCCTTCGACCAGCTCCAGGGTTGTCTGAGTTCCCTTGCTCTCCTCAACCGTAATCACACCGTCTTTGCCGACCTTGTCCATCGCCTCTGCAATCAGGTCACCGATGGTCTCGTTCTTGGCCGAGTTGGTTGCCACCTCACGGATCGTCTCTTTCGTTTCAACCGGTGTGGCGGAGCGCTTGATCTCATCCACCACCGCCTGCACGGCCTCATCAATCCCTTTCTTAACGTCCATGGGATTGGCGCCGGCCGCCACCGTCTTCAGCCCCTCGCGGACGATCGCTTGAGCCAGCACGGTTGCGGTTGTTGTGCCATCACCGGCGACGTCATTGGTTTTACTGGCAACCTCGCGCAGAAGTTGGGCGCCCATGTTTTCGTAGATATCTTCCAGCTCGATTTCTTTGGCGATGGTTACGCCATCGTCCACCATTGAAGGAGAACCGAACTTTTTCTCCAGTACCACATATCGGCCCCGCGGTCCCAGCGTCACCTTTACCACGTCGGCCATTGCGTTCACGCCGCGCTCAAGAGCGCGGCGTGCATCTTCATTGAATTTGAGCTCTTTTGCCGCCATTCATTTCACCTCCATAACAATATTTGTCGTAAATTGGAATGCCTGGCTTTTCGAGGGAAGCGTCCCCAATACTATTTCTCAATGACAGCCAGCACATCGTCCTGTCGCAAAATCACATAGTCGTCCGCACCGATTTTCACCTCGGTGCCGCCGTATTTCGCGTAATAGATCGTTTCGCCAACCTTCACATCCATCGGGATGGTTTTGCCCGAATCGAGCAGCTTGCCGGGGCCAATCGCGATGACCTCGCCCTGCTGTGGCTTTTCCTTGGCCGTATCGGGCAGCAAGATGCCCCCCGCCGTTTTTTCTTCCGCTTCGGTGGGCTTTACGATCAACCGATCGCCTAACGGTTTGAGCATAGTCAGCACCTCCAATTGTTGAGTTTGAGCCTCCACCCACAAAAATACGCGGTTAAACGGAGGCTTTTAATTTGGATATTAGCACTCTCGCCAACCGAGTGCTAACGCCCCATAGTTTACAGCATTATTAATAAAAAATTCAATAGTTCGACCGGATCATTTTATAAATAGTTGTGATTAGCCCAAATGGATTAGATTGCTGGTACAATGGTACTATCCCGCTTACGCCGCGTCGGCAATACGGATCCACGAGGAAAAGGATAAAACTAAGGAGCGAGGTCATCGCGATTGAAATGATACAGGATACTTGGGAAGTCACATCGCATGCCACATCGAAGCAGGTAACGCTTTATCGTGAGAGCGGTTATTTGAAGTTTGGGCGCATCTTCACCGCTGATGAGATTCGGGCGTTAGCAGAGCACGTAGATCAGATGATCGCCGCGTTGCCGGCCGGCAAACGACCCGAAGAGATGGATGTACCCCACTTTAACGACCCTTGGCTCTTTCGATATCTGATCCATCCGAGGGTTCTCGATGTCATCGCAGATCTCATCGGTCCTGACATCGTGCTCTGGTCGAGCCATTTCATTGCCAAACCGGCTGGGGATGGCAAGGCGGTTCCCTGGCATACCGACGGCGCTTACTGGGGAAAGCGCTTAAAACCGATGAAGGTTATCACCCTCTGGCTGGCGGTAGATCCATCAACCATTGAAAACGGCTGTATGCGGGTTATTCCGGGGTCCCATCATCGGGTCGCGGCCGAGATGGATGCTTACGAGGCGGTTGATCCAACGCGAAACGTCTTCAACGCCCGGCTTAAGCCGGAGCTGTTTGATGAAAAAACGGCGGTGGACCTGGAGCTAAAGGTTGGGGAGTGCCATTTTCACGATGCCTGGACCATCCACGGCTCCAATCCAAACGTCTCTCCCAACCGGCGATGCGGTTACACGATGCGCTATATGCCGGCCGATGTGGTGCACCACGAAAACGCAACCGACAGGGGGCGATCACACCGCATCTATCTGGCTCGGGGTGAAGATCGCACCGGCGGCGCAAATCGGTATAGCCCGATACCCGATTTTTAACTGGTTATTGACGAAAACCTCATCATTTCGCCGCTCCCGCGGCTTCTCGCAGTGACAGTTGTACCCCAGCATCCTGGCATGCCGCTGAGTAGGGGTCTGGATTCCCGGTTTCGCTTTGCGGCCCCCTGTCTGCGTGCGGACACCCACAGGCAGGCGCGCAGGCAGGCGGAATGACGACCCGGTGGAGTTACCGTATTTTCCAACAACCTCCTCTAAAGGAATGCCGGCTGGATCGCTCCCGAATGAGTTCAGTTCTCTGGGTAATTTAGGCGGGTGTTACAGGGCGGTGTGCCTTGACCCCCATCCCGCCCTTGTATGATTTTAGCGTCCGCGAGGTAGTAGACTCATGAAAGGCGACCGCCTAAAGCCATCCTGCCCAAGCTGCTGCTGACAGC
>JAKBZR010000086.1 GCA_021842405.1 bacterium | reverse complement strand
CACGATATGTTGATTACCAACTCCTATGTGGGGCCGGATAACATCGTCGGGCTGTTTGGGGTAACCAGCAACGTTCCCGTCAATGGCCAGTGCCAAGGCGAAGTATTCCAGTTACGGGCGTCGGACTACAATCCAAATGCGGCGAACGATGGATACCTTCCCGATTTCATCAATAACGGGGGAGTGCTGGAAGCAAATCCGCTGGCCAGCATTACCTGGCGATCTCCAGCCGAATATATCCCGGTGCCGGGCGTTGACCCGCCGGGACCGGTTCGCCGGTATATGGGAGATCCGTCACAGGGGACCAACACCTATCCATTGGAACAACCGGCCTTCGCAGTTCGTCCGTTTTAGGAATGGATTTGTATGGGGTGGGAGCGCCCGAAGCAAGCTCTGTTTGAATATATTGAGGTCAATAAGTTGAAGCATCGCCGACTTACGCATATCTTGATATTGGTTATGGTGGCGGCTGCGATGGGGATCGGCCATTCAGCCGGGGCTTACACCCCCGCCGATTGGCTGATGTATCGCGGGCAGCCAAACCGAACCGGTCTCAATGGGGATACGACCGGGCCGGGAGAGGCCAATCTCCGGTGGGTCTGGCCACCGAGCGCCCAAATTCCGGCCGATGTGGTGGTTGATAATCTTAATCTGCCGGCGCCCACCTTAACTTTTCCATGGACGACGGCCCAGTCGCAATTCGGCGTTTCAGGCGCCAACTGGGTGGATCCGGTAGCGGCAGATCGGGCGCCGGGCGCCTATCCCTATAACCAGACCAATGCCGATTACCTCTATGCGCCGGCGGTATACAACCAAGATTTGGCCAACATCGGCACCAGTGTGCTTTCACAGCTTCCCGATGTGGGTAACCTAGCCACAAGCGCGATTGACCCCAATATCTACGCCCGCGTCTGGAACGACCTGAACGCCTCCGCCCAAACCGATGGTTATGCACAGTGGGTGATGGGGCTGACCTACCCCGCCGGCACCAGTCAGGGCACGGTGGACGTGAGCGGACAAAACATTCCGACGGGTCGGTACGCGGTCTATATCAATTTTCCGGGATCGGGCACCCTGATCAACGGCGTGGCGCACCCCAACGTGAACGATGCCTTTGTGAAGGTGAGCTGGGGCGCCAATCCTAATGACCCGACCACCAGCCGTATTTTTATGATCAATATGGGGCAGACCGGCGGCAACTGGGTTCGCATACAAACCAGCACCAGCGATGATCGCTATTTTCCTTATGACGGCACCCATCCGCTGGTCGTCACGCTATACTTATGCACGCCCGATAACGTCAGCGATTCCACTCAATTCAACGCCGCCCCGATCATTCCGGCCGATGCAGTGCGGTTCGTGCCGGAGGCGCTTCGAGGGGATATTGAGGATTCACCGGTCTCCGCGATTTTCGACACGCCGCGCGCGCCCACTGGAGAGCAACTGACCTTCTTTGGTCGAAATGAATCGGTGCCGGATCCCAGCGCCAGCGTGCCCACCGACCCGACCCAACCGGTCAGCTCCACCAACCCGTTGGTCCTTGATCCCACCCAGAGCATCACGGCCGCCGTTTTCTATTGCCTGGATAACGGTGGTAATGTGGTGTGGCGCTATGTTGCTCAGACTGGCGGCTTGCAAAATGTCATCGTGGACAACACGGATCCCAATTTCATCAACAATGGATTCACGACCGAAACCGGTGATCAGTCGTTTGGCGGTACCTACACGGCGGCGGCGGCGGTCAACAGCCAGCCGGCCGCATCGGCCACTTGGGAGGCCGCACTGCCGCCCACAACCAACAGTACCACCAATCCGGGAGGCTATTACTCGATTTGGGCTTGGATACCGGCCGAAAGCACCACCATCCAGCACGCTCAGCAGGCTCAATATACCATCTACTCCGATCTGGGCGCCTTTACCGTCACGGTGGACCAGCGGCTTTTCAATTCAACCGGCGCCAGCGTCGGCGGGTTTAAGTTGATCGCCTCCGGCGTTCATTTCGGGCCGGGCACCCTCAACGGGCAGAATGTATCAGCGTTGGGCGAGGTGTCGGTATCGGCCTACTCGCCAACCGATGCGACGGCTGGCCGATATGTGGTGGCCGATGCGATTGAGTTCGTGCCCGAGACCGGGCTGGCGGATGGCGTTGTCGCCTCCCCGACGCTCACGTCGGTAACCTATCCGAACGGCACCACTGTACCGATGGTTATTTTCGCCACCACGGGCGGACGGGTGTATGCGCTGGATCCAATCGGGGTATGGTCGGGCGCCAATCCGATCGGCACTACCTCCGCTTATTGGGCCTATCCCTCTTTATCCAATGCGGGCGACGAGAACGCCAACAATCCGCTGCAGGTGATCACTGACCCAACCCTGGATCCGAACAACACCCAGGGCTTCGATGGGAACGTGGTGCCGGGGCCGCCGACCTCCACCGGTCAGGCAACCAAAGAGGTGATCTATCAAACGCCAACGCTGGGTGCGTTTAACTCCTCTCCCGTTGTGACACAAGTGACGCAGGGGAACACCACGACTTTGATGGTGGTGCTTGGCAACTCGAACGGCCGGGTCTACGCCTTGGACCTAGAAGGCCGGATGAAAAACAACTTTATTGACTATCAACCGGCGACTGTTACCGGAAGTCCAGGGATTCCGGGGACCACCTACCGGCTGATCACGTGGCCGAGCACCGGCCATGACCTGGCCTGCCAATCGGGTGTGCTTCCGACTCCGAACCTCAATCAAGACGTAACTCCTTCGGCCAACATCACGATACCGGCTGATAACCCGGCCAAGACCGGGTTTTACTCCTCTCCCGCAATCCTAACCGATGCAAACGGGAATGCGGTCAATGCGGTGATCGGGGCGGAAGATGGGCATATCTATGCGGTGGACATTCGTGATCTGGCGCACAACCGCATCTCCAATTACGGGAATGTGGATGCCAACGGCTATACGCTGCCGGATTGGGTCTATCCCGATCCGACTAAAGACCTGGAGGCGATTTTATCTACGCCGGCCATTTATCCTAATAATGGCAACCCCATTGTCGTCTTTACGGCGGGCGGGCGTGTCATCGCCCTCAATGACCCCAATACCTCGAATGGTTCAACCGCCACGCTGCAATGGGACTATCCCTACGCGGCCGATCCAACCGTAACCAACCTGGCAAGCGGTGACCAATCTCCTTTGGCTTTCCAATTTACGGCCAATTCGCCGGCCATCGTGCCGAACGTTACGATCAACGGGAACGCCGATACAGTGGTCTATGTGGCCAATACCGATGGCACGATCTACGCCCTGAACCTGAACAGCCCCTTGAGCGCTACCATCACGCCGCTCTGGGTATCCCGATCATTAGGGCCGACTCGAAGCTCAGTGATCCTGGTGAACAATTTAATTCCGCAAACGACGTTCGGCGGGAATACGGATCCGGCCATTGCGCTGGGTTACGATACGGGAGCGGTCGCCGCGTTCGACGCCACCAACGGGAACGAGATGTGGTGGTACCCCGATTCGAGCTTTCCGCGACCCAATTCAATTGCCGACGCGAACGGCTGGCTCTATTGTGGGGATTCGGGCGGGCAGATGCGCGCCTACAGCGGTTCGGGTGGGGTGATCACACCCGGGGAGTCGAACATCAGCACCAACCAAGGCAACATTGACCTGCGCGGGATGGATGTCTACGCCATCACGCCCTGGGAGACATTCGGCCAGGCAAACGGCCAGACGCCGAATCCATCCTCATCCGCCAATGTCGCCGCCCCAAGTCCAAGTACGGTGGATAATGTGGTGGTGTATGAGTGGGGCGATACGATCTACGCGGCGGCCTGGGGGGCTTACGTCGGGAATGCGGGCACCATTCAGGCACAGTTCAATGTAATCAGCGGCGCCTCAACCACATCTTCCACGATGACCAGCAACCAACAGGGTAACGCAAAGGTGTACGCGCCGGATCCAAACTACAGCGGCACAGCGCTGACGATTGACGGGCAACCAGCGCAGCCCTGGGTTGCGACCTACAGTTATCGGATCGGCCGCGGGACGGCGCGAAACCCACAAACGCCGGGCACCGAATACACGGTCAGCGTGATGGTTTGGATGCGCGATCCCACCACCGGGACCCGCTACATGACACCGGTTCTGATGGCCGGCCAGCGTTACAATCCCTCTACGCAAGGCTCAGCGGGGCAGCAATCCAACTCTTCACCAGCACGGCAAATGGCGCTCGCCAATCCGCTCGCCATTACAACCCGCGGTGTGCCTTTAAGTGGAACCACATACAGCACTCCGGGCAATACTGTTTACAATATCATGGGATACACCACAGCCGATACGGATATTAATGCGGCGGCCGAGGTATTGGGCAATGGAGAGCGAATAGTCAACCCGAGCACATTGGTCACCACCGGCTACAAGGACATTGCGGCGCCGCTGGGCTTTATCGTGGAGGGGAGCTCCTCCGTGTTTACCGGAGTGGATGGGAGCGGCAATCCGATTCAGTCCTTCTATGTTGCGGATCGGAGCCATCTCTATCGTATCGGGCAGGTCTTGAATAACGTGCGGGTTCAGTCCAGAGATTTGGCCTGGCAAGGCGGTGCGGGGGCAGTGATGAATGCCCTGCCGTGGGATCAAGCTCCCTCGATGGTGCCGAACGTATCGCTGGATTATCCCAATATAGATCAGCGGGAGATTGACTTTAACGTGAATGGCCAGAATATGGCCGTTCAGCCGGTATCACTCACTCCGCCGGCGCCCGGCGCAACCGGCCTGCTGTTGCAGCCCACGCCGGTTCAGTTACAAGTGTCCATTCCAGCCCATCAGCCGGCAAACGTCAATCGAGCCTATGCCGACATTTCGGGCGTCGTTGATCCAACCAACTGGCCGAACGGGTTGTTGGCTCCGATGGTCACCTCAACCGGACAGGATCCGTTATCGTCCGGACTCACCAATCTCGACCGGCTGATTTCGCCCAGCGCGGGCTATTTGGGCGGCTACCTGATCTACGTCGACTCGGCCAATAATGGGCGATTTCTAGGGCCACAGGGAAATCTTGGCAATGGAAATACGGTGCCGGGCGGCGCCGAGGATGCCTTCCGGGCGCTCCAGGTCGGCGCGGCGGTTCCACCCGATCTGAAGCTCGGCGTACAGGAAAAGACGATTGATGAAGGGAATGTGCCGCAGGGAACCGGCTTTAATCCCGATTTCGCCTTCGCTCCCACCGGAGTGGGACCCTATATAACCGCGCCTTCCCCATGGGAGAACGTGAATGCTTTCGGCAACCTGTTCCTGCCCGTTACGGTGCAAAACAACGGCAATATCAACCTGGTTAACCTGCGGGTTGCACGAGTGGCCAGCTTTCCACCCAATCTAACCCCGAATATGACGAGTCCGATCGGCTACTTTGGATCACTGGCGCTGGGCGGCTACCGAATGTCCAGCGATGAGGTCAGCTCGGTATTCAATTTCGAGCTGGCGTACGATCTGGCCAACAACATCAATCCGCTGACCGATCCGATTTTACTACAGCGAACCTCGGAGACGATCTTTGCTCAGCCTTGGCAGCTCGGTGTGGGCGGTCCCGGCAGCATCGGCGTGGTCTCGTCGCTGGATCACGATCCCAGCAACTTCCTCTTCGGCGATAACTTGTGGGCGAGCGGAGTTCCCAACCCATATTGGCCGGGCAATGCCCAGCCTCAGCCGACGCTGCACAAGCCAAGACCCAACGATTCGCTGCCCACTGTGATGTCAATCCCGGATAAGCCGTATGCCGGTGATCCGCAGGGACTGTTTGCGCAAGCCCACATCACGCTACATCGGCCGAGGATCGGAGTGGCGGTACCGATCGGGACGCCGGTTGGAACTTACTCGGTGCCGCTATACGTGTTTGAGGATGAGTATCCTGCGCAGTGGCGAAATTGGTTGAACTTCTATTATCAACAAACCGGTGGCACGAGCCCATTGAACGGCACGGTGGATAATGACGGCTTGCTTAATGGCACGCTGACCAGCGGCGGATTCAACCCGTTGGAGGCGGTCAGCAACCCAACGTTCCGGCTTAAGGTCACCGTAAGGGAGGCGCGGCTCACCAACGGTGTGACGCAGGGCGATCTCGCTCAGATAGACCTGCCGCCGGCGCCCGGAGCGGTACCGTTCCTCGATTCCAACCTGCAGCCGGCCGCAATCCGGGATTTGGATCCGAATAACGGCAGCCTGTATGTCTATTGGGCCAGCAACCGATTGCCCAATATCACCACCCCGCCGACGCCCGATTCGCCCTGGCAAATTTTTAACAGCACCTTGCATGCCGGTGAAACGACGGTCAACGGGACGCCGCTTTTCGACTGGCAGTATGCGGCGACCGGCGCGAACGCGCAATGGTGGACTCCGGCGGCGGCGCTCTTTGCCAATGCGCCGATCCAAAATCTGTTCCCCTCAACAACTGGAGACATCGTGGGATCTGCGCCGTTGCCGCTTGTGCCGGGAACGCCCAATCCGCTCACCGAGAAGATGGGAAGCCCGGCGGTGACTCAGGATGATGTGACCGGCCAGCAGTGGCTGTTCTGGCAAGGCCAGGTGCAGAAGACGGTTGTCGGCAGTAGTACGGTCACGTTGGACAATCGGACCTTTTATGTGCCGCTCACCAACGGCCAGCCGCCGGCCAATACACAGGTGCCATATTCCTTCCTGAACGATCCAGCACTGTATAAGTACGATCCAAAGCCGCTCGCGCTGACCACGCTGGGTGGAGGCCACTTCCTCTATTTGTTCTGGTATGGGGGCGCCCATGGGCGAACCGCCATCTATTACAACGTCAACTCAACCAATCCAACCAACCCGAGCGCCTGGAGCCAGAACTTCCAATTGACACTGCCCAGCGCCTTCTCATGGGTCAGCGATCCGGTCGCCATTCACCGCACCGTATCCGCTATTATTAACGGCGCCCAGACGTCGGTGGATGCGATTGATGTGGTCTACACCGGAGTATTGAAGTACCGTGGAACCTCCGAGCAGTTCCTAACCCGGTTTTTAATCAATCCGAACGGTACCCTTTCACCGACCGCTTTAACGGATATTCACCCGGTATTACCGCCGTTTGATAACGGCATACCGGGCGGGGTGCAGAATCAACCGCTGACTCGAAATGGAACCACCAATACCTGGACCGCTCCCGACATCGCCTGGTATACGTACAATGCAACCCAGAACGGGATACCGGGTACCGGCTATGTGGATGCAAACGGCAACCCGTGGGTGGCCATCATGGTGAACGGGAGGCAGGTCAATGAGGTTGGACCGGGCCATCCGGTGCGCTTCGATGCGGCAACCGGCAACCTATACTACGATTCGACGCTCGGAGGTCAGATCGTGGTTGATCCGCAGGCGGGAACGGTCACCTTCCCGAACATGGCGCCCGGTCCATCCGATGTGGTAACCGCCAGCTATATCCCACAAACGATGCGGTTGAATGTAACCCATAACGGGTCGTCGTTCTTGATGGCGGGCAATGGGTTTGCATTCGGGGCAAACGATCCCGGCCTTCAGAAGCTGCCCGGAGTACCGGTGGCGGGGGCAACTCGAGCGGCCTGCGTTTTTCTAGATCGAAGTCCAAACCCCCGACTGCGGTACATTATCCCGACACCTACCAGTCTGGCGACCAGTCCTGAAATCGATCGGCTCTGGATTTTCTATCGGAAAATAGGGGCCAACGGCGCCGCCTCCATTTTCTATAAGACGATGCGATTGATGATTCGCTTGCCGCGCAGCATTGTTTTTGAGCCGGGCTCACAGGTTCCGGCCGTACAGATCACCGGAAACCGTGGACCGGTGGAAGTGGATGTGGCGCGGGGCCGCCTCTACTTTACCCAAGTGGATGAGGGCAACGTGGTTGAGGTAAACTTTGGGTACGGTGTGGACAACAACGGCAATCCAATCATGAGTGGTCCCGCCTACTACCGGGTTGGTTGGGGCGATGAGATGAGCGCGACCGGTCCGAACAGCGCCGGCGGCGGACTGCCGATTGACCAGACGATTCCGGAGACCGCCTTGCCAAACACCATTAACGTGAATGAAGGTCAGGTCTGCGCATTTAAAGATCCGTTCCAAGACCGGGTGTGGGTTTTCTGGGCCAGTACCCGGGCTGGAACCAGCGATCTCTACTACGAGGCGATCAGTCCGCAATTCTATCCACAAGGCGAATGAGAGCCGTCCTGGTTTTTGGATGGGCGTTCCGATGACGGGTTATGAAATTTCCGTTTCCCGATTCATAAACATTTCTCGATTCGCTTGACACCGTTTAATAAACCTGATAGAATAGGACACGTTGACTTGCAAGCCTGCTAAGCTAATGGGGGGAAGTGAGCATGGCCAGTTCCGGTGGTCCAACAGTTGGATTAGATATCGGCTCGCACTTGATAAAGGTAGCGGAGGCGCGACCGGGTAAGGGCGGGGTTGTAATTACCGCGCTTGGGTTGGCGCCCACGCCGGCCGGGGTTTTGGAAAACAATGTGATCGTTGATCCGGCTGCGCTCGGACAAGAGGTAAAAAAGCTGCTGCGAACGGCTGGCGTCTCAACCAAGCGAGTGGTGAGTTCGGTTTCGGGCCAATCCGCGTTGGTTGTAAGGGTGATTGAAGTGCCCAAGATGTCGCCGAGTGAGCTCGCTGACACCATGAAATGGGAAGTAGAGCGACATGTTCCCTTCGCGGCGAGTGAAGTCATTATGGATTTTCAAGCGATTGAGCGACCGGATGAACCGGAGGATGCCCAAAATATGGAGGTGCTGCTGGCGGTCGCCCAGCAGGATATGATTGATCGGCACGTGGCGATGCTTTTTGCAGCCGGATTGAAACCGGTCGCCATTGACGTGGAGCCCCTATCAGCCGCGAGAGCGTTGATCGATGCGGAAGGGGAAGCAACCGCGTCCCAGCGAAATGTGGTTATTTTAAATATTGGCGCAAGTAACACCGACATTGGGGTTTATCGAGGCGGCATCCTCGCCTTCCCGCGAACACTGCCGCTGGCGGGCGATTCATTGACTAAAGCAATCAGTGATACGATGGGCGTGGATGCGGAAGAGGCTGAAAAGCTGAAAAGAGAAAACGCCGAAATATTTATGGATCAGATTCAGGCGCCGGGCGCGACGACCGCAGCGGAAGAGGGGTTTTTGGATTTCAGTGGGACCGGCCCTCAACCGCCTGCTACTACCCCTCAACCACCCCAGCGGATGCCGTTCGACCTTTCCGATTCGGCAGAAGAACAACAACCCGCTCATGAAGGGCAACCCGACATAACCGGCCGCCACTCATTTGATCTATCAGCCGGCGGTGAAGAGACACCTGCGCCCGCTCCATCCGCACCGCCCGCGACCACTTCCGGCCAGTTGACGGAAACACCATCTCACGTGGGCGATACGCAGCGCGATCCGGTTAAACAACAAGTCTTTAATGCGATAGCGCCGGTTTTGGGCGAGTTCGTAACTGAAATCAGGCGTTCATTGGAGTACTATCGAGGACGAGTAGCCAATAATACGATTGATGAGATATTAGTATGCGGCGGGACCGCCAAGCTGCCCCATCTGGACGAGTTCCTCTCTTCCGAGCTGGGAATACCGACTCGGGTAGCAAACCCGCTCCGCTTTGCAGCGGTTTCATCGAAAGCGTTTTCCCAAGAGTATTTGGATGAGGTGGCGGCGCTGTTTCCGGTGGCGGTTGGTCTTGCCGAACGAGACCTCGTTGCAGCAGGAAATGGAAGTAGTAAGAGCAAGGGCAAGAGTAAAGGCGGAGGGAAATAACTATGTTACGGGTCAACCTGTTACCGCCCTATATCTATGAAAAGCAGAAGGTTCGGAACGCGGCAATTCTGTGGGGCGTTATCCTGATCTTGGTGATCGTGGGGCTGGTGTTTTGGAATACCAAGCTTACGATGGCGGATCAGGATTGGAAGAGCAAGACCACCGCGCTTCAGGGCGACGTCACTCAAGTCAATAACGATACAAACGAGACGACCACGATCAAGAACCAGATTGCCAGCACCAAGTCGCAATGGCAATTTGTAAATAGCGCGCTCTCATTCAATTCAACCTATCCCGCGATCTATAAGAATTTGCGAGACTACACTCCCAAGCAAACCCTGATACGAAGCATTTCGATACCGGATGGGACCAATGTTACGATAAACGGCTTTGCGCCCTCGCTCTGGCAAGTGGCTCATTTTTGGCTGGCCATGTATCGAAACCCCGATATCACGAATTTGGGAATGTCCATTGACCACACTCCGGGCTATCCGGCTACTGCGGCGACCACCAATCGCAATCAACTGTTTGGCGCGATGGGGGGCGGCTACGGCGGCGCGCAAATGATGTCGAGCGGCTTTCCCGGTATGCCCCCCGCCGGGATGTTTCCAAGCGGTCCGATGACGTCGGGTGGCGGCATGATGTCCAGTGCGGGAGGCCCGTCGTTTAATAGCGCCGGTTTGCCGACATTTGGTGGCATGACGGCGCCCGGCAGCGTGATGGGAATGGGAATGCCGGGCATGGCCAAAATGGGCGGATATATGGGCGCCCAGAATAATCGGAACATGGTGAGCGGCGCCATGCCGCCGGGTGGCGGTCATGAGTTTACTTTCACTGCGCAGTTGGTTAATCCGGTTGCGGCCGCTCCTTCTTGGCCGCCCGCTGCCGCAAGCACCAGCACCCAAGCCGGCGGCTTCGGTGGAATGGGTGGTATGGGAGGAATGGGTGGAATGATGTCGAGCCCGATGATGCCGTCCATGGGTGGTATGAAAACGGGGGCGATGCGTCGAGCCGGTGGCGCGGGAGCGATCCCAACTCCAGGAGGCGTACAGTAAGATGCTATCCCGTCTGACCGTATTGCAGGTACACATAATCGGAGCCGTGATGGCGATCATCGTAGCAGGCGGCCTTTTCTTCTTCCTGATAAAGCCAGTCAACGAAACAATTCAGAAGGATGAAGATAATTACAACAGCACGAAGTCAACGGCTGACACGCTCCCGGAAGTGAAAAGCAAATTAAAAAAGGCGAAATTAGAGCAAGCCAAGATAACCGCGCAGTGGGCTACTTACCAATCAAAATTTATACCGACCATCAATTTTGAGACAACGGGTTTAGCGCCCAGAATTCGGACGCTTCGTGATGTTTTTTGGCAGTGGCCGGATCGGTTCGGGCAGTCGTTAACCCAATTTATCCAGCATCAGCCCGGAATCACATTGCTCACCCCCATCACTATTCCGGCGGAAGGCTCTGATCCCAACTCGATCAACATGAATTTGATCAGCTACAGCTTTCCAATTCAGGTGGAGGCGACCGACTTTAATGCGCTGATGCAGCATATCAATCGCTGGAATGATATTCGAAAATTAGGGATACCGGTGATCCAAAGCGTGCCTTCAATCTCGGGAATGAGCCCCCATATCCTCTGCAACTATACCGTAACCCTGTACATTCTTCCAAAGGGGACGCCGCCGCCGATTGATCCCCGCCTCGCTTCCGGCGCAGGTGCCCGTGGATTTGGCATGGGCGGTCCGATGGGCATGATGGGTGGTCCTGGGTTTATGAGTGGTGGCATGATGGGCGCACCGATGGGAATGGGCTCAGCGCCGCCCGGCGCAATGGCAGAACCCGGAATGGGTAGCGGTGGAGTGATACCTTAGTGCGCGGCGGGGCTTTGCAAACTACAGGGACGAAGGGGCAAGGAGTGTGATTTGCGGTGGATAAAAATCAGCAACAAATGATGATAATTGGAGTGTCGGTCGCAGGGGTACTGATTATCGGGATACTCGCCTACTTCTTGTTTTTCCGATCGAGTGGAAACTCCGCATCTACCACTACTGGAACCAGTAGCGCAGCTACCACTACTGGAGCGGTGGGGCCGGGTGCGATTGCCTCGGGCGGACCGGGAGGAATGATGCCTCCGATGCCGGGCGGTGCAATGCCTCGCGGCGGGATGGGACCGGGTGGTATGGGATCTTTTGCGGGACCGATGATGAGCTCGGGTGGCTACGGGATGGGACCGGGCATGATGGGCGGCCAATCGAGCAAACAGGCTGCGCCGCCTGTCAACACCGCGCCAAAGGATACCCGTATGCCGTCTCACCGTTCCGATCCATTTAAACCGTGGTGGAATCCAAATCCGCCGCCGCCTGTCGTTTCAATCATCACTCCGATGCGCCTGGCAAGGATCGATCCCAATTTACCGCCGGAAAAGCCGGAAACGGTCACCGAGGTGCCGACTGGTCGAGTGGCAGGAATATTAAGGGGAAATGGCGTATACGCCTTGTTGGATATGGGCAACGGAGATATGCAGGTCGTGCGACCGGGATCAAAAGTTGATCACTACCGGGTCGCGCAGATATTACCGAATTCAGTGATATTGACGCGCACGATCGGCCTGAGAACCTATCGCCAGGTGGTGCCGCTGACCGATATTACAACCAGGGGCGGTTTCCCATACGGCGGGGGTGCAATGCGGCGAGGCGGCTATCCCTATCCCGGAATGGGGAGCATGGGCGCTCCTCCCGGTATGATGAACACAACGGGGGGCATGATGCCTCGCTATTTCCCCGGAATGACAGGTCCGAGATAAATTTATATTTTTTAATTTATTGCTGAATGAAGCGATTTTTAAGCATTCAGCGCTCGATACATAAAGACTAAATAAAGCAATATTGGTAATATCAATCATGAAGCCTTAGGCTTCGGAGAGGAATGCGCGTGTATAAATCAACTTCGTTGTTTTATACCGTCGCCCTATCGGCGGTGGTATTTCTACTGAGCGCACATTTTGCGATCGCTCAGAACGGTAACAATGGTCCGAACTTACAAGGGAAGACCTTTTCACTTAACTTGGATGGAGCTTCGCTGCAGTCGGCGTTAAAGCTGCTTTTCACCTCGGCTGGAGTCAACTACAGTCTGGACACCTCAATCGAGGGCACGGTGACGGTCAGTTTAAATAACGTTCCATTTCACGTTGCGCTTGAATCCTTGTTGCGTTCAACTGAATCGTCTATGCCGATCACCTATCGGGTAGAAAATGGGGTATATATCATAACCCCAAAGGTTGAGCAGCGGTATCAGCGGAATAATGGGCAGACACAAAACACGAACCAACCGGATACCACCACGCAGCAGCATACGATAAAAATCCCAATCAATTTCGCTGATGCGGCCGACATTGCCAGCGCCTTTGGCGGCAGCGTAATCGAGCCCCGTTACAGCAGTGGGGGCGGCGGCGGTTTCGGCGGCGGCGGTTTCGGAGGCGGCTACGGCGGCGGCATGGGCGGCGGTATGATGGGCGGCGGTATGATGGGCGGCGGTATGATGGGCGGCGGTATGGGCGGCGGCATGGGCGGCTTCGGCGGCGGCATGGGCGGCTTCGGCGGCGGTATGGGCGGCGGTATGATGGGCGGCGGCATGGGCGGCTTCGGCGGTGGTATGGGCCGCGGCGGCTACTAGAAAATCCGCACCGCATAAGCTTTAGTTCGCTCAATTTAAATATTGGCCGATTGAATCGAATTCGGCTGAAAAAACGACATGCAATAACGAACCGGCTGATCTCAAATAGAGCAGGATTTCAGCCGGTGAAAGATTAAGTTACCAGTTGATGAGGAATGTCACCTAATCCGGCGATGTGGCAGGAGCTGTCAGGCCGGTACGCGAGTGGCTTTAAGGGAGGGCAAAGTGAATGGCACAAATGCGTGCTAAGGAAAGCTATCTGGCGATTGCAGTTGCACTACTGGTGCTGTTTGCTGGTGGAGTCAAACGGAGCGCGGCGGATGTTACCGGCAGCAAATATATCGTAAAGCAGATCGATTTGACCGATGCGAACCTGCAATCGG
>JAKBZR010000169.1 GCA_021842405.1 bacterium | reverse complement strand
TCCGATCTCCTTCCTGCTCCAGGTAGATGAGCACGCCTCGCCCCTCCGTTGATATCTTGTCCAAAGCCAGATGCAGTTGGTCGCCGCAATCACATCGGAGCGATTCAAGCAGGTCACCAGTTAGGCAGCTCGAGTGAACCCGAACCAACACCGGTTCGCCATCGCCCACTTCACCTTTAATTAAGGCCACCGCCGGGCGGGCATCCACGCTCGATTCGTAGCCATACACGAGCAACTCCCCGTATTGCCGCGTCGGCAACACCGTGCTGGCCACTCGTTGTACCAGCCGTTCCGTTCTCCGCCGATACTTAATGAGATCCGCTATGGTCAACAGCTTCAGATGAAACCGCTTCGCAATCTCCTCGAGCTGCGGCAGTCGCGCCATCGTGCCGTCATCGTTTAATATCTCGCACAAAACGCCGACTGGCTGTAGGCCCGCCAGCCGACAGAGGTCAACGGTGGCTTCGGTGTGACCAGCGCGCCGCAGCACGCCTCCTTCCAGCGCGCGTAGTGGGCTGATGTGCCCCGGCCGCAGCAAATCCTCCGGCTTGGTGGCGCTGTCAGCTAAAACGCGGATTGTCTGCGCCCGATCGTGAGCCGAAATGCCGGTCGTGGTGCCGTGGCTCGCATCAACCGGAACGGTGAAGGCGGTATTGTACCTTGAGGTATTATGGGGCTCCGCCATCGGAATGCGCAGCTCTTCTAACCGACGTCCCTCCATCGGCACACAAATTTGGCCCCGCCCATGTTTCAGCAAAAAGTTAACGTGCTGCGGCGTGCAAAATTGGGCGCTGAAAATGAAATCACCCTCATTCTCGCGGTCCTCATCGTCCACCACGATGACCATTTCGCCTTTGCGAAGGCTCTCGATTGCTTCCTCTATCCGGCTGAACATCGTTAAGTATATCCCAGTAAAACTACGGCTCCCTATTTTCAATCAGGCTATTATACAAGGTCGGATCGCCGTAAGTGATCAAGCTTTCAATGTACTTTGCAATGATATCCACCTCTACATTCAAGCGGTCGCCCCGCCGCTTGGTGCAAAGATTGGTTACCTCCCAGGTATGCGGAATGATCGCCACCTTGAAATCATCTTCGCCTAGCTCGGCGATGGTGAGGCTGATACCATCAATAGCTATTGATCCTTTTAATGCCATGTATCGCCGAATTGGACGCGGAGCCGCCATCCTCAATAATTGCGAGTTGCCGACCTCCTCTACATCCAAAAGCTCGACCGTCGCATCCACATGCCCCTGCACAAAGTGGCCGTTAATTCGGCCATCACCGGCAAGCGGCCGCTCCAGATTCAAGGTGGCTCCACACTTCAAATCACCCAAGTTTGAGCGCTTTAGCGTTTCCGGCACCACATCAAAATGCAGTCGGCCGCCACCTCTTTCGACGACGGTCAAGCAGACTCCGTTGATCGCCAGGCTGTCACCGACTTCGATGCATTGCAACGGCTCGGGAACCCGCACCGAAAGCCGCCCCCCCCGCTCGATATCGGGCAGCGCTTCAACCGTTCCAGTGGCCTCCACAATGCCGGTAAACATGCCTCGTCATCTCCGCCTAACAGTGACTCAATTTTACCCGAATCGCGGCCCGTACCGTTTTTTTCAGTTTTGGCCTCAGCTTTCCGGGATACCCAACCCAATCCATTTACGAATTGGGATGTCAACCAGCGTTATGATCATCGTAAGTATGTAACCCAAGGGGTTGTTATCACCCCGGCAACATAATGTAGAAAATACATGGCATACTGTGATACATAGATAAAACAGATACCCGCAAGCTAAGTCCGGAGACGTTGGAAGTTCTGCCCAAGCAAGCCAATACCGATGCCTCCTCCACTACTCGGCAGATCGCCATGTAATGGTCCGCAGCCGCAGTAAGAACGATAGAGAAAGCCGACGAATGCCCCCTTGGGGGCGGCTGCTACGAAGCGTTAGTGCTGTGGTAGGCAGACGGCTTGTCTGTAATAAGGTTGATTCCCACGCAGTGACGCAGCGGGACGAAGAGGATAGATAATGAACGATTTGGTCACCCTCCAGATAGTGCGAAGGCTGGAGGTTTTGATTGTGCTGTTCATTCCAGCCGTACTGCTGCACGTAGCATCGCAGCATACTAGCCGCTTGTTCCACCGGGTAACCATCGGCCGCCTGAAGGCAGTTCTATTCATCCTCTCGTTCGTAGGGCTCACCTGCGTTTTCTACGATCCTCTCCTGGACGCGGCCATTGCTGCCCAGGATAGAACGTGCATTGATAACATGAGGGCATTGAGTGGAGCGCTTCTTATTTACGCCGGCGACTGGGACAATACTCTTCCACCTGACACTAGATGGTATAATGAGGCGCAAACTCGACTTGGATTCGATAAGAAAGGTCGCGTCATACGTTGCCCGGCGTCCGAATCGCCGTACACATACGCCCTAAACTGCTCTTTGGGGGCGCTTTCGCTGAGCAAAGTGAGCGAGCCTGCAGCTACCGTGATGCTGTTCGAATGCGATGCCAGCGGTCCCAACGCATCTGGCAACAAGGAGTTTGTGACACGAGAGGTACGACTACGACACCCAGAAGGCCCCCATTTCGCGTTCACCGACGGATCTGTAGAACACTTCTTCCTGCGCAAAGAATGGAATGCCCTGAGATGGGAGCCCTGATGTGCTCAGTACAGGCATCGCTTAAGCGAGAATCTTATTTCTTATCGCGCCATAGCAGTATATGCCTGTCAATGGCGGTTTGAATCAGAGCTATCCGCTGATAAAGGATCGCGCCAAGGTGGAGGGTGCGGAGATTCATTGGGGAGATGAGACCGGCATCCAAAAAGACGCCCATCATGAGCGGGGCTACGCCCCCATAAGTATGCTGCATAGTTGCGTTGTTACATTGCCGGGTTAATATTATCGCTCACAAAACCTTTATGAGTGAGGTGTGGTTTTTAAAAAGGAGGTGTGTCGATTGTGAAATTATTTCTAATTAATCGTAATCAACTCAAAAGATGGCTGGGCTGGGGTTTAGA
>JAKBZR010000085.1 GCA_021842405.1 bacterium | reverse complement strand
CCCGGTTGGGCGATGCCTACCTCTATGCTGAAATGTCGCTGAAGGCGGTGTCTCAATACCGGAAAGCGATCCGCATCAGTCCTAGAAGAGCGGAACCCCACTTCAGCCTGGCCGAGGTCTACATCCGGTATGGAAAATACCATGCCGCCATCCTAGAGTATCGTAAAGCGATCGAGATGAATCCGAAAAATGCCTTCTACCACTATAAGCTGGGGAGCGCGCTCTCGGTATCCGGCTTGCTGGAACAGGCGATCGCCGAATTGGAGGTTGCGCGTGACCTCAATCCGGAGGACGGCTTCTATCACTTCTGGCTGGGCGATCTTTATACCAGGGCTGGCCGTACCCGGGAAGCTCTCCAGGAAATGGAGGCGGCCACCCAATACTCACCGCTGGACGATTACTATTCTGCCCGGCTGGGCATCATCTATCTACAGCTTGACTACCTGCCCGAAGCGGCTCACTCTTTTCAACAGGCGGTACGGCTTAACCCGGAGAACTCCGCCTACCACACGATATTGGGCGATATCTATCTGAAGCTTGGGTTCGAACGCCAGGCACTGATCCACTACCGCTTGGCCGGCGATCTCGATCCCTATGATTCGATCTATCTGGAGCGCATCCGCAATGTCGGCGGGTCGGTATCAGTCGCTGAATAATCGCTCGATAAAAGAGACTATTTACGATCGGCCCTGTTGCCGCTTGATACCCAATTAAATAGGTTAGTGGGTGTACTATTATGCAGATCATTACAATCGAAAACGAAATCGTTGAGTTGACCCGAACTATATTGGAGGCGATCCATAAAGGCGACTCTCAAAAGTACGCCGACCTATGTGACTCCAGTCTGACCGCCTTCGAGACCGATGTGGGACCGCATCGAATTGACGGAATTGACTTTCATCGGGACCTCATCAATGCGATGCACGCTTCAAGTGAGCACCGTACCCTCATTCATTATGAAATAATTCACCCATTCGTCCATCTATTTAGCGACGGTGCCATAATCGCCTATACCCGCTTAATGACATATCAAACCAATGATAGAATTGAGTTTCAAGCCTGGAATGAGACCCGGGCCTACCGGAAATCGAATGATGGATGGAGGATGGTTCATTTCCACCGCTCATCGGCTGATTAAACGACCTGAGGAGAAAACATTTTCTGATGCAAACAATTCAAATAGCAATTGCGGACGATATGACCCTGTTCCGAGAGGGCCTTATCGCCCTTTTGTCGCCGGAGGAAGATTTTTCCATATTAGGCGAGGCGGCGACCGGGCGTGAAGCGGTCGCCATTTGCGTTAAGATGCATCCCCACGTCTTGCTGCTCGACCTGAAAATGCCCGAGATGGACGGACTGGAGGTCATTTCCGAGCTGCGGGCGGTTGCGGCCACAACCGCCATCTTGGCAATGGCGGATGAGGCGGAAGAGTACTGCTTGGTTCGTCGGGAAGGGAATATACTCTGCGGGGGAGCCCAGGATTGCCTGCAGCTCGCCTTACGACGCGGCGCGCGGGGCTGTATCCGTAAGAACATCTATCGGGACGATCTGGTTAAGGCGATCCGCGCGGTGGCGGCCGGCCATATCTGGACCGAAAACCAAACCGCATCCCGCTGGGTTCAGCTCCTGGTGAATCCGTCCTATGAGATGGATAAGTTCGGTGTGACCGATCGAGAGCGCGACGTGCTCATCGCGGTCGCACAGGGGTTGTCCAATAAAGAGATTGCCGCTCAACTGGTTCTTTCCCCACAAACGGTAAAAAATCACATCAGCCACCTGCTGGAAAAATTGGAACTGGAAGACCGCACTCAGCTTGCCCTGTTTGCGGTGGAGCATGGTTTCGATATGGCGGCTAAGTAGGGTTTCAGGATTGGACTTAAACTTGAGCGTGATATTGTGCGGCATGATTGACGGCTTGCAAGCCGGTGGAGCCGACGCCCGGATTCGAACCGGGGACCTGCTCATTACGAGTGAGCTGCTCTACCACTGAGCCACGTCGGCTGATTGTGAATGAGGTGGTGCCGAGGGTCAGAATCGAACTGACGACACGAGGATTTTCAGTCCTCTGCTCTACCGACTGAGCTACCTCGGCTCAAAACAGAGAAAATTGGTCTAAACGAACCCGGATTGGATAGATAATTACGGAATTGACCGGGGATATTATAGCTGAAGAGGGACGGACGAATCAAGCGGTGTAAGAGTTCAGTTCGGTGGGAGTGATTTGTGGCAGCATTGATCGCCCCCCACCGACTCCCTCCCCCACGAAGGGGGGAGGGAGTCGGTGATTGAGGTGAGGGTAAGAGCCTGCTACCTAAATTACCCAGAGAATTGAACTCATACCAGTTTAAGAAAGCTATCGAAACCAAACGGTTCATTGAATTCTCCGAAAACAAGGCAGCATACAAAATGATCATCCTGGGATTGGACCCTGGAACCGCCACCACCGGTTACGCCATTATCGAGCAAAACGATGGACATCTCACCGCCCACGATTACGGCGTCACCCGAACCAGCCCCGATCAGCCTACTCCACTGCGCTTGAAAATCATCTACGACAAAATTGTTCAGCTTATTGACCGCTATCACCCTGATGTGCTGGTCACGGAGCGAATTCTATTTTCTAAAAACGAGCGAACCGCATTCCAAGTCGGCCGGGCGATTGGAGCAGCCCTGCTCGCGGCCGCCCAGCGCAACCTGGAGTGGCATGAATTTACGCCGGCCGAGGTCAAACTGGCGGTGGTGGGATTTGGCAATGCGGAAAAGCATCAGGTACAGGCAATGGTACAGCGGATTTTAAACTTGGAATCGGTTCCGGAGCCGGATGATGCCGCCGATGCGCTGGCAGTCTCAATCTGTTATGCCCACTCCAACAAATTACGCGCACTCGGTGTAGGCCGGTGATGGCGAAAGGATGCAATGATGGGTGTCTTTGAATTATCACCGATTTGGGAAGCGATCCTTTACACGCTGTGCGCGATCGCAATCATCTATATAGCGATTGCAGTATCACGGAATATAAGGCGGTTAAATCGGCGGATCATTGAATTTCAGGAAGATGAAACTCAAAGCGCCCCGCCCATCAATTCCTATGCGGCTCTTGCTGAACTTTTTGATGAGAGCAACCCGCCAGCCGCCAAATCCAACGGATCATCTAAGAGAAAACACGGTTAATTCGATGGAAACCCGTTCACCACAATAAGCTTCGGCTCCGTCATCTCCATCATCGCATACTTTGGCCCTTCGCGGGTGTTGCCGCTCTCTTTCCAGCCACCATAGGGCATCTGGTCGGCTCGGAAAGTAGGCGATTCGTTGATCAGCACGCCCGCAAATCGAAGCCGGCCGGCCGCTGCGATTGCACGGTCTAGAGAATTGGTGTAAACACCGGCCTGCAATCCGTACTCGGTTGCGTTTGCCAGCTCCAGCGCTTCGTCAATATCATCGAATCGGCTTATCACGACCACCGGACCGAAGATTTCGCGGTTAAAGACCTTCATTCCCGGCTTTACATTGGATAATACAGTCGGCTCCACGATCGTTTCTTGTGCGAGATGACCACCGGATAAGATCGTTGCCCCACCCTTCTGAGTCTCGCCAATCCACGACAAGATGCGATCGCACTCCCGCTTCGATATGAGCGGGCCGACATCGGTGCATTCATTCATCGGATCCCCAACGACCAGATCGCTCACCAGCTTAAGAAATTTCCGCTCGAACTCTTCGGCCACACCGCGCTGCACGATCGCCCGCTGGACCGATATGCAGCTCTGACCGGAAAAGGAAAAGCCGTTTCGCGCGCAGGCGGACGCCGCCGCCTCAACATCCCCGTCATCGAATACCAGTACTGGAGAAGAATTCCCCAGCTCCAGCAGCACCTTTTTACGCGGAGCCTGCTCGCGGATACTCCAACCAACCGCGCCGCTGCCAGTAAAAGTGATCAAGGCGATATTCGGCTCATTAACCAGAGCCGCCCCTAGTGTCGGACCATCACCAACCAGCACATTGAGCCAGCCCGGTGGTAAGCCCGCTTCAAGGAATAGTTTCGCCAGCTTGATTGCCGAGATCGGTGTGCGCTCGGCCGGCTTTAATACCACTGCGCAACCGGCTGCAATCGCCGGCGCCAGCTTGTGACAGACCAGGTTGAGCGGAAAGTTGAATGGGGTAATCGCGCCCACCACTCCGATCGGTTCCCGCATTGTAAAAGCCAGTTTGCCGATACCGGCCGGGGTTGCTGCCATTGGGATCATCTCACCCGCCATACTTCGCGACTCGGAGGCCGCCACGGTCAGTGTAGAAACGGCTCGTTCCACTTCCGCTCGCGCCGCCTTGATCGGCTTACCGGCTTCCAGCACCAGCGTTTTGCTGAAATCCTCTGCCCGCTGCTTTAATAACTTCGCTACACTTTCCAGTATCTCAGCCCGCTGATAAGCTGGGATTGGGTCTTTCATCGTCTGCATCGCAATGGAAGTTGCCTCCGCGACGTGTTCCGGTTTCGCTTCGGCTACTCTCCCAACCAGCGACGAATCGTAGGGAGACCGCACCTCCCGTATCGCGCCGGTCTCACACCATACTCCGTTTAGCAACATTCCGTAGTCCATTCAAACTCCCTCCTGTTTCACCAGATCGCCAAGCGTCATGGCGAGGCAGTCGTTTTCACGATAATCGATCGGCACCTCAACGATTGAAATGCCGGGTGTGGTGATCGCTTTTCGCAGAACCTCATAATGCTCGGCCGCATCGGTAACCCGAAATCCGGTGGCGCCGAACGCCTCAGCCAGCTTGATGAGGTCCGGATTGTTAAATCGGGTGCCCGAAACCCGGCCGATCTCGCGTTTTTGATGCCACTCAATGACCCCGTAAGCGGAATCGGTCCAAACAATCACCATAAATTGAAGCCCGAGCCGCTTTGCCGTTTCTAATTCCTGAACGTTCATGAGAAATCCGCCATCACCGCAGAGAGCGACGATCTTTTGCGATGGCTTCAGCACCAGCCTCGCCGCAATCGCACCCGGCAACGCAAAGCCCATCGTTGCCAGCCCGTTCGAAACGAGAATGGTGTTGGGTTCATAGGCGGGATAGAAACGGGACGCCCATAGCTTGTGGGCGCCCACATCCGAAATGACCACATCTTCGGCACTCAGTAGCTCTCGGAGATCGTACAGCGCCTTTTGGGGCTTAACCGGCAATCCCTTATCGTTCGCGTGAGCAGCAATGATGGACCGACTCATCGCGCCAAAATCAGGGGGGTTCCAATTCACCACGCCTGCGCCACATAACTCTTCAAGTCGGTGTAATATGTGCCCCATGTCGCCGATCAGCTCCACCTCAGGGCAGTAGTGAGAGTCGGTTTCGGCCGGCGCCGTATCCACACAAACCACCCGAATACGGCTGTCTGGATTCCAGGCCGCCGGCGACCATTCCACCAGGTCATAACCGATCGCGAGGACCGTGTCAATCTCACCCAGGAATCCGTGAGCGTAATCCCGATCGCGCAGGCCAGCGGTGAAGAGGTAGCTTGGGTCCCGTGCATCCATCACCCCTTTGCCCATAAAGGTGTGAATCACGCGTAGGCCGGTCGCAGCGGCGAACCGGCGTAAGGCCCGGTGCGCACGAGATCGAATGATGCCGTTTCCAGCCAGTATGAGCGGCTTTTTCGCTTGCCGAAGGATCTCGGCCGCTCGTTGAAAATCTTCTTCCACCGGAGCCAAAATCGGGTATTTCCGAACCGGTAGTGGCTGGCCGACGATCGGCCTCGCCATCACATCCTCCGGCAGTTCCAGATGAGTTGCCCCCGGTTTCTCGGCCTGAGCCAGCCGGAACGCCTTTCTGACCGCCTCCGGTATCATGGAGGGCGACATGATGCTGGCGTTCCACTTAGTGAGCGGTTGCAATGCATCCACGATATCCACATACTGGTGGCTCTCTTTGTGCGCCCGATCCAATGATGCTTGGCCTGTAAAAGCAACCAGCGGTGCGCGATCCAGTGTGGCGTCTGCAATGCCGGTGATCAGATTGGTACCGCCCGGCCCCAAAGTTCCGAGGCACACTCCAGGCCGCCCAGTCAATCTTCCCACCATATCGGCCATGAAGGCGGCTCCTTGTTCGTGCCGTACCGGAATGAACTGTATCTGTTCAGACCGATCCAGCGCATCGGAAAAGGCTAAGGTCTCCTCGCCTGGTATCCCAAAAACGAACCGGACCGCCTCATTTTCAAGACAGCGAACTACCAGATCGGCCGCTTTTTGCTCCATTCGTCTCCTCCACTTACGATTCCGTTTAATTTTACCGGCTTTCACCTTATTTGCCGAACCGATCAGGCAGGAAAATTGAAACCGCCAGCGAATTCCACTCGTAGTACTCTTTGGGATGGGAGGAGTCCAAATGTCAGCAAAAACAATCGGTACATGGATAGTTATCGCGGTGGTCGCTCTCATTGCGATCAACGTGCTGCGATTCGTGCTCCATTTCGTAATCGGGATGATTTACCTGGCGCTGTATCTGGCCGTCATTGTCTTCGTGGTATGGCTGATCTACACGCTGATCGCCGGAAGGAGGACCACATAAAACAGAATCTCCTTCTGTTTTCAGCAACAAAAACCTCGGCTGCGCCCTGAAGTTGCTCCGTAGATAATAGGTCAATCGTCAGAGGATAGTGCGCGAGAACCGTTGATTTTTTGAACCCGGCTGAAAATCGGGCGACCGGCCGGTCGCCCCTGCACCCTTCAATCAGCATGAGATGGAATTACAGCAGAGGAAAAATAATCTCATCTTAGGTAACCCTTTAAGTACAATGGGAGATTATGTCTAATATATAACGTCCCTGTTAATAATTCGGTAATTCAGCAAAGATTGAAGAATCGTTAGGCGGCTCGAGGTGCGGTTATCTCGCTGGGCATCATGGGGATGGCGCGCTCTTTCGCGATATCAGCCAAAACGCCGCTGTCATAAGGATAAATCGCTGCTCCCATTTGAATCTCCGGAATCATTCGACTGAAGAGATGGCGAAATTGGGTTTGCCATGCCATCACCGCCTCTTCAATTCTCGGTTTAACATGCTTTACCGAATCGCCGGTGTAGGGCATGATGATTGCGAACTCCGCTTCATTCATTCGGCAGGTGATATCGGCGCGACGTACCGTTGTCCGAATTTTTCTTCCCAGTGCGCTCATCGCGTCCTGCAAACCTAAATTACCCACTCCGTTCGACAACTCCCGCAAATTTGAAACGCCGACATAGAGAACCGCCACTTCATGCGTGCTTCTGCTCGCCCGCTGTAGCTCCTCACTCAGGCGATATTCGAAATACTTCGCGTTATACAAACCACTGCTCGGGTCCGCAACCATCTCCAATGAAGGAGACCCCGAGCGCTTGCGTTTCGATTCACGGAGTTCGGTTAGATGAGCCTCCTTTAGCGCCTCGCTGGCAAACATTTTCTTTAATTTACGGGTCGAGGTGCGCAGGATGTGTGAGACGTAGTTGCATGAGATTCCAAGCTGCTTGGCGATATCGGTTTGGCTCATTTCACGATAAAAATGTTCGTAGATAACCCGCTGCTCCAACTTTTTCAGCCGCTCCAATACCCCTTCCAGCACCACCTTCTCTTCCAAAGGAAGCTGAAAATTAACCACCGGCTCTGCCAAAGTCCTCTCAAGATCGGTGGAATTGGTATCATCATCCTCCTCCCCGGTTGCATCCAATGAGCCGACTTTAAACACCTCGCGTGTGGTCAATATCTCTTCGACGCCATCTTCCGTCATCCCAAGCAGGGCGGCGATCTCGGGGGTGGTCGGCGTGCGACTGAGCTGTTGAGTTAAGGCGTCAATGGTTCGAGTTATCCGCTGGTTAAGCTCCTGTAGCCAAGCGGGTTCTTTGATGATCTTTCCGCGATCCCGCAGATAGTGCTTGATCTGACCGATTACGAAATGGGTCGCGTAGGTGCTGAATTTTATTCCCCGCTCCGGATCAAAACCGTCAATCGCGGAGATCAGCCCAATATATCCTTCCTGGGCTAGATCTTCAATCGGCTCGGCTGATCCCGCAAACCGATGGGCAATACTTTCCACTAAGCCCACATACTGCTCAACCAGTAACGCTCGGATCTCGTTTCGGTGCGTCTTTTTGAATTGAATTAGGAGCTGGTTTACTTCGCCATCCGTTAATTTGGAGGATTTTAGCTTCATCTTCTATGTAAATAGGGCGTGAAGCTCGTGCCCATCTCGGCTTCCATACCTTTAACCTCATCCATGAGTTGACCTTATCCTTGGTCATACAACCTTAATTATCGGAGAACGAAGCCCCATCTGCAGGTAAAAAAGCGGAGAATTTCAGGTTGCTATGGACGCATGTCACCCATAGGTGGGTGTTGAAAAATACGGTAACACCCTTCCGTCGTTATTCGGGGAACGCAAAGCGGAACCCGGAATCCAGTGGAATATCACTCTGAAAACCGGAACACTTCGTAGTCTTGTCATTGCGAGCGACCGCATAGAGCGGTGAGCGGATTGGCGGTATTTGGGGTTCAAGCGCCGGTACGGGCGCCGTTTATTACCGACTCAATCAGAGAGGAGAGCAGCAAGCGGCCGTCAGCCGAGCCCAACAGCTTTTCGGTTGCACGCTCGGGATGGGGCATCATTCCAAAAACGTTGAAACGCTCATTTGCAATGCCCGCGATGTTGTCCATTGAGCCGTTCGGATTGGAATCGAGGGTAATCCGACCATCCGCTTCACCATACCGGAAGAGAACTTGCCGATTTCGGCTCAACTGCTCGTAACTCTCTTCATCGCACACGTAGCAGCCATCGCCGTGAGCAATCGGTATTCTCAATACCTGCCCAACTCGGCAGTGAGCGGTCAACGCGGTTTCAGCGTTCTCAACCCGCAGATTCACATAGCGGCAAACGAACTTTAAGCCCGCATTCCGGACCAGCGCGCCGGGAAGTAAGCCCGCTTCACAAAGAACCTGAAAGCCGTTGCAAATTCCCAGCACCAGCTTGCCGGAGCGTGCAAATTTTTCCACCGAACGCATTATAGGGGCAAAGCGTGCAATAGCACCGGTCCGTAAATAATCGCCATAAGAAAATCCGCCCGGCAACACGACCAGGTCAACGCCTTTTAGGTCGGTCTCTTGGTGCCAGATGAGCTCCACCGGCTGTTTGAGGTTATCCCGGAACGCGTGATAGGCGTCTTGGTCGCAGTTTGAGCCGGGAAAAACGATAACACCAACCTTCATCCGATAAGACACTCTTCCACTTTTCACTCCGTATTCGGCAAACCGGGGGGGGTACCATTTCCATCCGCATCCCGATGAATCTCGAAGTGGTAGTTCTCGATGACCGGATTAGCCAGCAAGCGATCGCACATCTCTTTTACCTGTCGTTCCAGATCCTCTCCTTCGGCCAACTCCATCCGCATATATTTACCGATGCGAACATTCATTACCTTTTCATACCCTAATGACAAGAGCGCATTTTGTACCACCCTTCCCTGGGCATCTAGCAGTGTCGGTTTTAAAGTGACGATGATGTCAGCGTAAGGCATTCACAACTGCCCCCGATTTTGAATTTGAAGCATTTCCGGTCATCATTTGGGGTCATCGAAATAAGAAACTGAGCCCGTACATCACGGATCCGTTTGGCATTTAACGAGCGAACGATTGATCCGTTCCTCAATCAGTTTACCCGATAGCCCGTTCACGCGCACACGCTTTTTGCGGTTATTTGCTCCACCGATGATCTCGAATGACGATTTTTTGACCTGCAAACATTTCGACAGCAGCTCTATCATCGCCCGGTTGGCCTCGCCGTCCACCGGCGCAGCGGTTACTCGGACATAGAGCACGCCCTCCCGAAAATCGCTGATGCGATTTTCGGAGGCGCGAGGGGTTAACCGCAAATCAATGAAGGCGCTGTCTTCAATTGGCTTCACGGGCGTATCACCGCCAGAAGATAGAGGGTAATGACCGCGTTATTGATTGCGTGAAAGCTCATCGAGGCCAGCAATGATCCTCGAACATGATAGAGTGCAGCCAAGGCGCATCCGATGATAAATATTGGGATGAACCCTAAAGGCAGTTGCGGGTGAAGGCCGGCAAATATGGCGGATGAGATGAAGATCGCCCAATACACGCCCATTCGCTGCCGTAACGAGCCGAAAAGGCAGCCGCGAAACATCAGCTCTTCCACGAACGGCGCTAAAACCGAAGCCTCCAACAGCAAGGTCAGTGCAATCCAAGTGGATCGGTTTGCCATAAGCTGGCCGACCAGCGGATGAAGCGGGGTTGGAACGCCTCGTAAGGCATACCGGGCAATCACCTGAGCCAGTATTATGAAAGGTATCAGCCCCCAGTAGAGCGCTCCAGCGCAGAAAATGTCTCCAAACGGATGCCGGCTTGCCCATCCCAAATCGGCGAAACGGAGTCCCATCGCCCTGCCCTTAATGATAAAATAGGCTCCCGCCACCGCCAACACTAAAATTTCCAAGCTCACCGAAAGCAATACGTTCGCCCGCACCGATGTCTGCAGATCCATCTTGAATGAGCGGCTGATGAGGAAGGGCAACAAGGCTCGCAGCAGCGCAAAAACGCAGAGGTATAAGATAAAAGTATGGTACAACAATCGCGACACGGCGGGAGGCGATACGATAGGACTGCGTTGCTGGACAACCCATCGCCAAAATCCAGAACGGGCTTCGGGCGGGCGCTTGATCTCAATTAAAAACCAGATTAATAGCCCAACTCCAACCGCGCTCCCGCTGATGATGCCGAATAATCCAATCAGAGATATTCCAACTATTATCCCACCATCCGTAACAGCGGCCTCCTGCTCTTTGGCCGCCTGTCGCTTATTACCGCTTTTTCGGTAGATGGTCTGCAGCGCAAGATGTGAATACCACCCCAGGCGCATTTCCCCCAGCAGTTGCTTTAATTCGGGAACCTGTGACGGTTTGATATGGGGCTGATTGTAGACCGTTTGCCAGAAATACATTTCACGGGGAAGCGGCAGCTTTTGCCCGATTCGGATGGCATGGGGGATTTGTTGAATGGCCGCTCGCCACTCCGGCTCCCGCAGCGCGTAGGAGATGATGATGAGGCGTCTATACACTGGAACCGCGTGGGTGATATGTACCGCGTTTTGAAGGTAATGAATGGTTTTGTCAGTCAGCTTTTTGCCTTTTGTATCAGCGGCGACGCCTGCAATAGGGTATTCAGTCTGCTGGAAATAAGCGGCCTTCGCAGCGAAAAGGGCGCTCAACTGATCTTCAACCGACGCATCGCCACTCCGGTGATGCTTGTTTGATCCAATGAGATATGACTGCACTGCCAACAACAGCAGCAGGATGACCAGCAGCACAAGTTGAGCGGGGGTTGGGGAACGAACGCTGTCGGCTTGATCAGGCGATTGCATGTTCTCCAGTGGAAGCGACCATTTCCGTCGTTAATTCTTGGCTGGTAGGAGGGGAGGATGACGGCAGGCCTGAAGTTATGGAATCGAGATGGGCTTGCAGCAACGCGCGAAACTCCCATCCAAACCGCTTTCGCTGCTCTTTAAGTTGATCAAGCTGCCGCTCATATTCCGCAACTCGATCTTGAGCCCCCTCCACGATATGAGTGGCTTGAGCCTGCGCCTCTCGAACGATCAGCTCCGCTTCCCGGCGCGCTATATTCCGCACATCCTCGGCCGAGTGTTGAGCAAAGACTAACGCCTCCTTCATCGCATTGTCCACATCGCGGAAGCCTTTAAGCTCCTTCTGCATCAGCGCGATCTGATCCTTCAGACCGGCATTCTCTTCAAGCGCAGATTGATAGTCCTCGGCCAGCTCTCGCAGGAAATCATCAACCGCACTCACCGAATATCCCCGCAAATTACGGGGGAATTTACGGTTCAGTATATCAATTGGGGTGATTCGCACGATTCGGCTTCTCTTTTCTTAATGGATTAGTAGAGTGAGATGAACACTCTCTTCACAATCTCAAGCAGTACGATCGCAATCAGTGGAGAGAAATCAATACCGCCGGTGCTCCAGGGATTGAGTATTTTACGAATTGGATTCAAAAGCAGTCCCGCCGCTTCCTGTATCCCTCTCACAATCGGATGAGAGGGACGCACCCACCTCACCCTGGCAAACAGAAGCCATGAAATGATCGCATCGGCGATGATGACGTAGATATAGAGTTGTATAACTTGTGCAATTAGCCCAATCGGATTGAAAGGATTCACGATTTGTCCTTGCTGTTAGCCGCATTATTAAGCGTTTTCAACGGCTTGATAATACTGAGATGCGAGCCGAGCTCCCCATCGTTCGTGCTCGACATTTCGAGAAACGAGCGGTTATCCCACTCCCGCGATAATCTGCATTGCGTGCAGTCTGTGTAGAAGCACGGCATGCCGCGCCCCTACCATTGTCTGGATTTACTTGCTGCTTCCTCCGTTTGAGGATTCCAGTTCTTTTTCCACGCGGTCATAATTCACCGCCGCAGCCGCATCTCCCTTATAGTGCTTGACGGAATATCTCCAGGCTTTCAGCGCACCTTTTAAGTCTCCGATACGCTCCAGACTATGCGCATACATATGCCAGGTGAACGCGGGGCAGGTAAATTTGACCGCTTTACCATACCACTCGGCCGCTTTATTGTAATTCTTTTGGCGAAGGAAATAGTACTCCCCCAGCTCATCATACATATAGTAGTTATTCGGATTTGCTTTCAATCCCTGATGATAGATGGCGAGCGCCTCCTTATCCCGGTTCATGCTCCACAGTAGCCAGCCGCTGTTGCTGTATGCCTGAAGATGATAGGGCTCGGCCGCAACGATCATCCGATAGAGATTGATAATG
The DNA here is from genome assembly GCA_021842405.1 of bacterium. GTDB lineage: Bacteria > Armatimonadota > Chthonomonadetes > Chthonomonadales > JAMCWF01 > JAMCWF01. The sequence continues at coordinate 1,073 of JAKBZR010000085.1, read as the reverse complement.
TGGTTATACTCGCCTTCATGCCAATGCAGGTCGGTGGCTTTGTTAAGGTCTTGTATGGTAGACCGAACCACCGCATTCACCACCGATTGATCCACACTGCTTGCCAACACCAGACGCGGTGATACCAGGGCTATAATTGCTAAAAACACCCACAACCGGATTTTCATCGCACACCTCCGAAGAGTAGTTTAGCACTTCTGTTACGGCGGGTCAATCCAACTTGTAAGAGTTCAGTTTTATGGGAATGATTTTCGTTCGCCCCCCACCCCAACCCTCCCCCACGAGGGGGGAGGGTGTCATTGCGAGCGAAGCGAAGCAATCTCATTCACCAGTCCTCTCTCAGGATTGGGAAAAGAGTTGCCTGCCTGCCTGGCGGCAGACAGGGGTAAAAGCCTGCTACTTAAATTGCCCAGAGAACCGAACTCTTACTCCAGCTTATCCATCACATATCGGATTTTCAACGTAACTTCTCAAGGTGCGGTGCGAAAGTTTCAGCTCCTCTAGGAAATCACGCCACTGGCACTCCACTGAAATTCTCGCATCATATCCAATTTTCTTTAAAGTTTGAATGAGCGCTTGATTGGGGTAATCGCCGGTTCCCGGAGCAAGCCGGCCGGTATCGGCGGTATGCACGTGCAGCAAGCGATCGGCCGCCTCTTCAATATGAGACATCGGCTCCCCATCGCATTCTATATGATAGAGATCGGCTAGCACCCCCACCCATGGAGAGGATATTTGTTGAACCATCCGGTACGCCTCGGAAACCGTATTGATGATATTGGATTCCGCAAGCTGTAATGGCTCAAGCGCGCATTTCACACGGTATTTCTCAGCGTACCGACTGGAAAGGGATAGAAAATCGCTGATTTGCCGCTCACCTCGCTCACGAGGCCATCCAGGCGGTAAATTACGGGCGCCGGCGCTGCCAAACACGACCACCTCCGCACCGGTCTGCGCCGCCCTCCTGAATGCGGAGGCCAGATAACGACGTTGTATCTCGATATCGGCTTCCGGACCGGTCACTTTCACATTAGCGGGCAGAAAAATGTTGTAGCTTTCAACCGGGATCGGTA
>JAKBZR010000168.1 GCA_021842405.1 bacterium | reverse complement strand
ATCAATATCGAGGCCCGAATCGGTCTCATCCAATATGGCCAGTATCGGCTCCAGTACCGCCATCTGAAAGATTTCGTTGCGCTTCTTCTCGCCGCCGGAAAAGCCCTCGTTCACCGGGCGGTTTAAAAGGCCCGGATCCATCTCCACCAGTTGCAGCCGCTCCTTTACCAGCGACAGAAAATCCACCGCATCCAACTCCTCTTCTTTTCGGTATTTGCGAATCGCGTTCAGCGCCGCTTTGAGGAAGTAGGTGTTGTTCACACCGGGTATCTCAACCGGGTACTGGAAGGCCAGGAATAGCCCTTCGCAAGCACGCTCCTCCGGTGCCATCTCGAGCAGATTTTTGCCGCGGTAGATCACCTCCCCTTCAGTGACTTCATATTGATCCCGGCCGGCTAGAATTTGCGCCAGCGTGCTTTTGCCGGAGCCGTTCGGACCCATAATGGCGTGAACTTCTCCTGCGTTAACGCTCAGATCAACCCCGTGCAGTATCTCAATATCGCCTGCTTTAGCATGCAGGTTGCGTACCGTCAGTAACCTATCGTTTTCCATTTAACTAGTCGTTCCATCCTTTTATCGTCAATCCAGTTCCTGTCCGCCGCCTAACCAACGCTTCCTTCCAGGCTCACCCCAAGCAGTTTTTGGGCTTCGACCGCGAACTCCATCGGCAGCTCTTTCAAGACCTGTTTGCAAAATCCGTTCACGATCATCGAGACGGCGTCCTCGGCCGAGATGCCGCGCTGCTTGCAATAAAAAATCTGATCTTCCCCGATTTTGGAGGTCGAGGCTTCGTGCTCGATCTGGGCGGTGCGGTTATGAACCTCCAGGTAGGGAAAGGTGTGAGCGCCGCACTGGTCGCCGATCAGCAGCGAATCGCACTGGGAGTAATTTCGCACGTTGTCGGCCCCTCGCAACACCTTCACCAGCCCGCGGTAGGTATTTTGGCCGTGAGCGGCGGCGATGCCCTTTGAAACGATGGTGCTGCGCGTGTTTTTCCCGATGTGGATCATCTTGGTGCCGGTATCGGCCTGCTGATAGTTGTTGGTCAAGGCCACCGAGTAAAATTCACCCACCGAGTCCTCGCCCTGCAAGATCACGCTGGGATATTTCCAGGTGATGGCGGAGCCGGTCTCCACCTGCGTCCAGGAGATTTTGGAGCGGGCGCCCATGCACCGTCCCCGCTTGGTCACAAAGTTGTAAATTCCACCCTTGCCCTCTTTATCGCCGGGGTACCAGTTTTGAACGGTGGAGTACTTTATCTCGGCACCTTCCATCGCGATCAGCTCCACCACCGCCGCGTGAAGTTGATTTTCATCGCGCATCGGCGCGGTGCAGCCTTCCAGATAGCTCACATAGCTGCCCTTGTCGGCGATGATCAGAGTTCGCTCGAACTGCCCGGTCGAGGCCGCATTGATCCGGAAGTAGGTGGAAAGCTCGATTGGGCAGCGAACCCCGGGCGGAATGTAGCAAAAAGAGCCATCACTAAATACGGCCGAATTCAGGGTGGCGAAATAGTTGTCGGAATAGGGCACCACCGAGCCGAGATACTCCTTCACCAGATCGGGGTGCTCCTGAACCGCCTCCGAAAACGAGCAAAAGATGATCCCCATATCCGAAAGCTTATTTTTGAAGGTGGTGGCGACCGAAACGCTGTCGAGCACCGCATCCACCGCCACGCCGGCCAGTACTTCCCGCTCTTTCAACGGCACGCCCAGCCTATCGTACATGGCGAGCAGTTCCGGGTCCACCTCATCCAGGCTTTTCGGGCGCTCCGCATTTGATTTGGGCGCGGAGTAGTAGATGATGCTCTGATAGTCAATCGGCGGGTAGTGGACGTGGGGCCACTTCGGCTCCTTCATCGCGACCCACCGTCGGTAGGCGTTCAACCGCCAGTCCAGCATAAAGTCGGGCTCATTCTTTTTGGTCGAAATCAGCCGGATGATCTCTTCGCTTAAACCGGGTGGGACGGTCTCCGCCTCAATATCGGTTACAAATCCATATTTGTACTCTTGATCCACATAAGAGTGGATGGCATCAGTGGTGGTAGGCATGCTTTTCTTCTTTCATTAATGAATTAAGCGATTACGACCGGATCCCTTTGCGCAGCGGGAGTCTGGGTTTGAGCTTCGGTATCTATCTCGGCGCCCGAGCCGCATGAAAAAGTTTTTTCAGCCGCTTTGTTCTTCATCCGGCGCAGTTCATAGATGCTGAGATTACCGGCGGTCACCCACCCCTCCTGCAGGGGGTGCACCATCTCGGCCAGTGAGATATTATCCAGCGCCCCCTCAATGACCCGGTTGATGAGCTGCCAGTTCTCCCTGATTCGGCAAGAGGTCTCCCACTCACATAGACCACCCGGATGCAGATTGCAGAGGGTCATCGCGATCGGCCCCTCCAACGCGGAGACCATATCGGCAACCGATATCTCCTCCGGCGACCGGCTCAGCCGATAGCCGCCTTGTACTCCCCGATGGGACGAAAGTAGGTCACCCTGAGCCAGCAGCTTAAGTACCTTGCTCACGGTGGGCAGTGGCAGGCCGGTCTCATCCGCCAAATCACGGCCAGTTCTTACCGGCATGTCGGAGCGCTCGGCGAATTGGGACATCACTAAAAGCCCGTAATCGGTCAGCCGTGTCAGCCGAATCATCACCGCTCTCCTCTCAAGTAAAATAGTACAAATTTAGTACGATTTAATTATGGCTCAAGTTCGATGTGTTGTCAAGACCTCGAATTGCCTCATCAAAAAACCACCTGCCGGTGGGTGTCCGCACGCAGACAGGGAGGTATTTGAGAATGAGCTCAGTTTTGCGGAAAGTAAAAAGTGAACAGGAAAATCACCTCACCCCCTAATCCCCTCTCCGAACTCGGAGAGGGGGAATCGGAAGCGGGAGGAAATGGGTGGCACCCTCCCCCGTTGACGGGGGAGGGCCGGGGTGGGGGTCGAACAAAAATTATTCCCGTAGAACTGAACTCTTTCGTTTATCCGATGATGAAGATAAAGGTATATTATGTGTCGTATCGGCGGGGC
>JAKBZR010000084.1:14005-14377 GCA_021842405.1 bacterium | reverse complement strand
GTAAGCGCCCCTTCGATCACGCCCGCGATATCTCTTAATTGGATGCCGGCGATGATAGGAGATCGCCCGATCTCGAGCACGTAGCCCAATACCTCGCGCCCTCCAAAAGGAACTTGGACGCAGGACCCCACTTGAACCGCGGACGATAGATCGGTGGGTACTCGGTAAGAATAGGTCGTCAGCAGGTCGGGAGCTTCAACCTCCACCACCACCTCCGCAACCATCAAGCTTTCCGCCTTGTCCCAGAGCGAAGGGCCGGTAGCTTTAGCGGCCATCGGTGGCAGGAGAATCCAAATGGGCTAATTTCCGAATTGCATCGAGAATTGAGCCGCCAATACTGGCCTTCGATGATTCGGGCAGCTCCCGGAGGCG
>JAKBZR010000084.1:0-13995 GCA_021842405.1 bacterium | reverse complement strand
CGCTTTCAAAACCGATCTGTCCATCGCCGACCTTATTGGCAACCACCAGATCCAATCCCTTCGATTGCAGCTTATTTCGGGCGTTGGGAATGAGATCGTTCGTTTCGGCCGCAAAGCCAACGACGATCTGATCTGATCTTTTGGTAGCGGCCAGCGCTGCCAGCACATCTTCCGTTTTTTCCATTCTCAACGTCAGCTCAGGCCGGCCTTTTTTTATTTTATTTGAGGAAACGGTAGCGGGGCGGTAGTCGCTGATTGCAGCGGCACCGATATAGACATCATGATCGGGAAATACCTTAGTGCAAACGGCCAGCATTTCAGCCGCGGTTGAAACCGAGATTGCATCACATCGAGGCGGAGATGCGATGGATGTGTGACCGACCACTAAAGTAACTGCCGCACCGCGATCCAGAGCTGCTTGCGCCAAGGCGATCCCCATTTTGCCGGAAGAGCGGTTGGAAATAAAGCGTACCGGATCGAGCGGTTCGCGGGTGGCGCCCGCCGAAATGAGCAGCCTTAACCCCTTGAGGTCAAATCCATGAAATAATCGCTCCACGACGGCGCTCACAATACCATCAACCGAGGCCAGCTTACCGTAGCCCTCGGTATGACAGGCCAGTTCCCCAAAAGCCGGCTCGATGATTTGAATACCGCGTTCGCGTAGGATGGCAAGGTTGTGCTGGGTCGCCGGATGATCGAGCATCGCGGTGTTCATCGCCGGGGCTACCATAATGGGCGCCGTAGCAGCCAACAGAATCGAGCTGAGCAGGTCGTCCGCTATTCCCATCGCCATCTTTGCAATAATGTTTGCGGTTGCCGGTGCGATCAGAATCAGGTCGGATTTCTGCGCCAGATTGATATGGGCTATCTCGTGATTATCCAGTTCATCGAAAAGGTCTTCCAGCACCGGGTTGGAGGTGATGGCCCGAAAGGTCGGTGCACCGATAAACCGTCCGCCCGCACCCGTCAACACCACCTGAACATCAACTCCCCGATGAACCAGCTCACCGGCGATATCGGCCGCACGATAGGCTGCAATACTACCCGTCACACCAAGCAGTAACTTTTTTCTTTGATGAATTGCGTTTTGATCGGTAGACATCGGATTTACACCACTCGGTAAAAAAAGCCGGCCTTTCTGACACGATTGCAGATAGATTCGTCGCTGACAAAAACGCGGATCGGTTAAAAATCGCCGACTCACTTCGATTCGGGGCGCCGGATGCGCGATCTTTCCGCCTCAATTATGGAGCGCAATCGCCTTACGGCAGCCGGTAACCGATCGTTTATCACTATATAATCATACCGCTCCGAAGCGACTTTTAGCTCTTCATGGGCGATTTGAAGTCGCCTCGAAATCTCCTCGACCGTTTCTCGATGGCGCTTGCGAATTCGGCGGCGAAGTGCCTCCAACGAGGGCGGTGCAATGAAGATCATGACCGCATCCGGAATGCGATTCTTCACTTGCAATGCACCCTTTACTTCAATCTTAAGTAGAGCATCCTGGTTCCCGGCCAGAATGTTCTCCACCTCCACTTTGGGGGTGCCGTACCAAGCGCCGGCAAACTGAGCATATTCCAACAGAGCACCCTGCGCGATCATCTCTTGAAATTGCGAATCGCTCAAAAAATGATAATCCAGGTCGGGCGCCTCCTGTCCTCTTCGCTCGCGCGTGGTAGCCGTCACGCAACGCTTCAGCCCTAAAATTGCGTCACGTGCTCCTAATAATCGGTCCAAAACCGTATCCTTACCGACCCCCGATGGGCCTGAAACGATAAAAACTCGTGGCTTGGATCGAAACCAGTCTGTGGGGTCGTAACCCGCGCTTTTCATGCTATCCCTTTCGCCGAGTAACAAGATTTACGTGGTTGTTGTAAAATTCGCTGATGCCCGCCATTTCGTCATTCCCGCATGGCTCCACTCCAGTGGAGTGGATGGCGGGAATCCCGTCCTCTGCCTACCGGTGGACATGAAGAATGATGTTCTGGATTCCGGGTTCCGCTTTGCGGCCCCCTGTCTGCTCAGGCAGGCGCACAGGCAGGCGGAATGACGCACCAATGGTATTTCCCAACAACCAGTGAACACCTAGCTTGAATCACCGCTCCGGCATCATTGGAATTCGTAGAATTTCAGGCTGGATCAGCTTTAATTTTTGGTGATCAATCACAAAAATATCGCCGCTTGAATCGACCGCAATGGCGGTCGGCTGCGTGATCTGCCCGGGCGCGATTGAAGCCAGCCGCTTACCCGATCGGCTGATGCGCTCCAACCCGCCCGATCTCGGATACTCAACAATGAGGCTTCCATCCGGCTCGAACCCCATCACTACGTTATTCGATACGATGTGTCGCGATAACGCCGATAGCTTAAATAAAAATCGGTGCCCACTTTTGCTGAACTGATAGACATCCCCGTTTGGGCTCGTCACGGTTACCTTACCATCGCTCAGCGATAGCATATTCGGTATCAGCGGATGGCGCCATAGAACGCGCGGCTTAGAGTAACCGATGACATGCACACTTGCTCTCACGTTCGACACAACCATCATCTTCTTGTACAATCGGTTAATAAACTGGTGTTCACCCATCTCATACCCAATGCCGAACAGAATGCAAATCACTGCCAACCAGATAATCAGGGCAACCGCGGATCGAACTGAGAACCAACCGCCATGACCGATCGAATGGTATTGTGGATTTAATCCGGGACGATATGTCCCGTATCTTGCCAATACGACGCTGACGTTGTCCTCCCCTCCATGTTTATTCGCCAATCCCACCAACTTTTCAGCAGCCGCCTGTTGATCAGCAACCACCCCCAATACCGCCTCGATTTCGTTCATATCAACCATATTGGTCAGGCCGTCGCTGCACAATAAAATTGCATCGCCGTTCGAGAGATTGAAAGCGTAGCTATCGGGATCCACATTCGACATGATGCCAACCGCCCGTGTGATGACGTTTCGGATCCGGCTGTGCTTGATCTCATTCGGAGTCAGCTCGCCGAGACGGGAGTACTCTTGGATTAAGCTGTGATCTTCACTGATCTGAGTTAACATACCGTTTCGACATAGGTAAATTCGGCTGTCTCCCACATTAGCGGCCACTACGACATCCTTCATAACGGCGGCGACAACGCAAGTGGTCCCCATTCCAGACAATTCCGAATCCGATTGAGACCGCTCCCAGATTCGACGATTGGCCTCCTTGATGCTGCTGATAAGCGCTTCGCTCAATATCTCGGCGTCAATCTCGTCATGATGGGAGAGCTGCTCCACCAGAATATCGGGCAGTAGAGTGGTCACCATCATACTGGCGACCTCACCCCCATTCGCTCCCCCTACCCCATCCGCTACGATGAAAAGATAGTCAATCCGTTTGCGGAGATTTTCGGAGGGCAAGGCGATGGCGCTGTCTTGATTGACAGTTCGGACGCGCCCTATATCGGACTTTATACCGATGTTAAGCTCCATTATGGTGTCACACAAGCGCTTCTCGCATTGAAAGCGGGTTGATGCGTTTTTAAGCCGGCAAATCACCAATAAGCGGCGGTGAGGTTAAAACTCCTATGAAGCGGGAGTAAAAATATGGCATTCGTCCCGGTATCCAATTCGACTGGAATAGGATGCTTATCGGTATAATCAACGTACTGTTTTCGCCGAAGTATCGCAAAAAGTGATGCGATCGTCTATAATAGTATGGCACTTGGGCTCAAGATATGCCTCGATCAACGAGTTGGAACTACCCACTGATGGATGCTGCCGATTGTATATATTATACCAGCCCCGTTTCCACCGATGAGGACGATTGAGCCGAACCGAACCAGCGAACGGATTGTTACAACGGCGGGTGATCTTTTTCGCTCAAAAGCCGCTGTAAAAGGGAGGTATGTTCATGCACTTTCCGATCCGCTTGCCGGTGGTTAAAGGAGGTTAGCCGTGAAACGTATCAAAAAGATCGTACTGGTTGAACCGCGAGCTCCCGGTTACCACGTTTATAGCCGCGTTCGCCTACCCCGTCTTGGATTGCCAATTCTCTCCTCTGTGCTTCGGCAAGAGGGTTATGATGATATTCGAATCTACTGCGAGGACATCGCTCCTATTGATGAGGCCGATGTCTGTTCCGCCGATTTCGTGGGTATCTCCACTACCACCTCGACCGCGATCGCCGCATACCGGCTGGGTAGTCTGGTCAAGCAACGCAATCCGAATGCAATCGTCGCAATTGGGGGTGTGCACGTCACCTTCTTACCCAATGAGCCGTTCGACCCTCGCTTTTGCGAACGCTTCCAGATTAAAATGCCGGTCTGTGACTACATCATTCGAGGTGAGGCGGAAGACCTGATCGTCCCGCTGATGCAGGCGATTGAGGACGGTCAGAAGCTTGACCCCATTCTGGGCGATACACTCCGACCGCAACGCAAGGATCGGATCAATTCCGAAAAGACCGTCCAAAACATTGACCGGCTTCCTTTTCCCGATTTAAAAGCGATCGTCGGGAATGAACGGATGCGGGTGGCGCCCATTATCACCTCGCGCGGATGCCCTTTCGATTGCACCTTTTGCTCGGTCATTGAAATGTTCGGCCAAAAGATGCGCTACCGCTCAATCGATATTGATGACCCTGAAAGCGTTATCTCTGAGCTGAAAGGGATTCACATGCGCAATATCTCCAGCGTCTTCTTTTACGATGACAATTTTAACGCCTACAACAAACGCACCAAGCAGTTGCTGGAGAACATGCTTCGCGCAAACGTGGTACCCAAGGCATGGACGGCTCAGGTTCGAGCCACCGAAATTTATCGCGACCGCGAGCTGCTCGAAATGATGCGGCGCACCAACTGCATCATGCTCTACCTGGGATTTGAATCCATTAATCCGGAGACGCTGAAGGAGTATAACAAGAAGCAGACCATTGAGCAGATCGTTGAAGCGATGCGCGTCCTCCATGAGTACGGCATTAGGGCGCATGGGATGTTCGTGTTCGGCGCGGATGGCGATACGGTGGAGTCCATTCGAGCAACCGCCGATTTTGTCATCCAGCACAATATCAGCAGCGCTCAATTTATGATCCTGACCCCCTTGCCTGGAACCCGCTACTTTGAGCAGCTTCACGAAGAAGGGCGGATTTTCGACTATAACTGGAGCCGATACGATGCCCACCACACCGTCTATTGGCCGATGGGCATGTCTCCGCGCCAGTTACAAGATGAGACCTTCGCCGCTATGCGCAAAATTTACCAGTGGAAGCGCGTAATCCGACCGATCTTTGAGCGCAACTACTTAACCAGCTTTTTCCGCGCTTACGGACATCAACTGATCGAGCGCCATCTGATTAAAACACGCGACTACGTCACCCAGCTTTCCAACAGTATTTGGGTGAGTGAGAGAAATCAGTCGCCGGGGACGAAGGTCATACCGATGAATGCGTTGCCGATCGGTGTCGGTTCGAGGAAAGAATAAGTCTGTAGGTCTGGCGGCAAGCACTCACTCCTGAGCGTCAAAAGCAGCGCGGTGCAGCCGAATGCGTAGTCGCGCGTTCGGCTGCCACCAGACTTCAACGACGTCGAAACGGCAGTCCACCTCTCCAAACTCACCTTCGGCGAGATAACACTGTGCGGCGGCCACAATTCGCGCTTGCTTGCGGACATCCACCGCCTCGGCCGGTGCGGCGCCGGCATAATCCCGCCTCGTCTTTACCTCCACAAAGACAATGACCTCTCCCTCACGGGCTATGATGTCCACTTCACCCTGTCGGCACCGATAGTTGGTTGCCATTATGTTCCATCCTTGGCGCTCCAAGATGGCGGCCACTGCTTTTTCCCCCAGAGGACCGATCCGCTCCGGCATGGCTAGGTTCTATCGAATGCGATTGAGAGTTGGGCAACCGGACCGAAGGAGCGGCGGTGGATGGCGGAGGGGCCATGCAGAGCGAGCCGCCTCAAATGATCGGCGGTGGGGTAACCCTTATTCCGGCTGAAATCATACTCCGGGTACAGGCGGTCATACTCCTCCATCAAGTGGTCGCGAGTAACTTTGGCGATGATGGAGGCGGCCGCAATGGAAGCGCTGCAGCGATCCCCCTTTACAATGGAGCGCTGCGGGCATGGGAACGAGCTGACCGGCAGCCCGTCAATCAGCACGAAATCGGGTGGAGGCGTAATCTGTTGCCAGGCTCGCTTCATGGCCAGATGAGTGGAGCGGAGGATGTTTAATCGGTCAATCTCTTCCGGTTCGGCTCTACCTACTCCAATGACGATCGCGTGCTCTTCGATCCACTGGTAGAGGCGCTCGCGAGTGAGGGAAGAAAGCAATTTCGAGTCATTTAGTTGCGGATGCAGCGGAAATTCGCGATCCAGCGCCACGCAAGCCGCTACCACCGGTCCAGCCAGCGGTCCACGACCCGCCTCATCAATGCCGGCAACCCGGGAATATCCCATGGACCGGGCGATCGTTTCTTCCCGCCACCAGTCCACCTCCGTCGGCGAATTCGGTGCGGCGCTCGTTTTTGCCATCCCCACTCCTAATACAGATAGCGGATGCGGGATGGCGGCCAAAAGATAAATTCCGCTTTACCGATTATCCGGTCTCGAGCTACTGGACCCCAAAATCGGCTGTCATTGCTGTCGTTTCGGTTATCGCCCATTACGAAAAACTCGTTTGGGCCAAGATGGTAGGGATCGTTCTGTGCGTACTTCGTGCCGGTTAAGTTGGTGTCCATCGGGCCGCGGATATAGGGTTCGACCAGCTTTTTTCCATTTACATAGACATGGCCATTGGTTACCAAAATGGTATCACCGGGAACCGCGATCACCCTTTTAATGAGAATATTTTCATGCTTTATATCGGCTGCTTTAGGCGCCCTAAATACGATGATATCGCCCCTTTTGGGGGGACCGAAACGGTATGCCATCTTGTTAACGAATATGTGATCATGGATGGAGTGCGCGTAGTAGCGGTTGTCGCTGTAACCGGCGCTGTGGCCTTCCAGCGTATTTTCCATCGAGGCTGAAGGGATGTAAAATGCCTGCACAAAGAACGGCCGAATGATCAGAAACACCAGCATCCCTGCTATGATGAGCGACTCCAGCAGCTCCGAGAGACTCTGTGAGAGGTGATCCTGGTTTTGATAAAGAAGCAACCGGGCAATTGTCAACCCGGCTGCAATCATCACCACGTAACCGATGCTCAAATTGGCAAGCCACTCGGTTGCACTAGCCTCTGGGGCCATATTGTCGTTTGCCTTTCCCTAATTTAAATTCACTGATGGCGATCGGCTTCATCTATTTTCCATTGCCAAGAAACGCGCTGGTGTCTTCTTTAATTCGGGTCGCCTTGCCCACCTTGGTTCGCAGATAGTAGAGCTTGGCTCGCCGAACGCTGCCACGGCGCACCACATCGATCCGGTCCACTCTAGGCGAATGAACCAAAAAGGTTCGCTCCACACCGATGCCGTGTGATATTTTGCGAACGGTAAAAGAGCTTCGTACCCTCGATCCCTTTCGGCTGATCACGACCCCTTCAAATACCTGGATACGCTCTTTGCCGCCCTCAACGACTTTGGCGTATACTTTCACCGTATCGCCGGGACGAAAAGCGGGCACCTCGCTCTTTAACTGCTCTTGCTCAATTTGATCAATGATCGTCACTTAGCTATCCTCCCCCCTGACACAATTATTTTTATCGGGCACCGGGTTTAATGGCTCCCCTCCCTCTAGTAGCTCCTGGTCCTGTTCGGATAGGTTCAGCTCCTCAAACAAGTCCGTGCGGAGCATCCGGGTTCTCACCAACTGATGATACCGGCGCCACCGTGCGATCGCAGCATGATTCCCCGAAAGCAAAATTTCCGGAACCGCACAGCCGTTGAAAATTCGAGGCCGGGTGTACTGCGGGTACTCCAACAGTCCGGCAGTAAAGGATTCATCGGAGGCCGAAACCTGATTCCCCAACACACCGGGCAACAATCTCACCACCGCATCAGTGATTACCAGCGCCGGCAGCTCTCCACCCGTCAGCACGTAATCACCAATCGAAATCTCATCGGTCGCTAAGTGCTGCCGAACCCGTTCGTCCACGCCTTCGTAGTGACCGCAAATCAACACCAGCCATTCCGAACCCGCGAGATTATGCGCGACCGAGTGGGAAAACCTCTTTCCCAACGGCGAAGTCAGCACAATGCGGGCACTTTCACGACACGCACCAAGATGATTGAGCGCCCGGGCGATCGGTTCAACCCGCATCACCATGCCGTGTTCCCCGCCGTAAGGAGTGTCATCCACGCTTCGGTGGCGATCATCGGTATAGTCACGTATATCCACCGCATTGATCTCAACGAGACCATTCCGGCGCGCCCGCCCGATGACGCTGAAATCCACACCGGTCTCAATGAACTGTGGAAAGATCGTTAGAATGTCAATTCGCATCCGGCTCATCCGGCAAGAGACCCGGTATCAATTCAACCCGAATTGTTCGGTGTTCCACGTCAACTTCTTTAACCACCTCTTTGATCGCCGGAATCAACGCTTCTCCCACCTGAAAAACATCGTTGGCCACCCCCTGCAGCACAGCATCCACCACTCCGATCCGACGGCCTTCGAGGGTGATCACCTCGACCCCGATCAGATCGCTGATATAAAAGCTGTCAGCCGGTAGCACTACCGCCTCCGAGCGAGGGATTTGGACGAGACAGCCGCGAAAAGTTTCGGCGGCATCTATATCATCCACTCCCTCCAAATGGAGCAGCACCCAATTTTTGTGATAGCGGGCGTTGGTCACGATGAATATTCGCCCCGACCCCTCTTCATCCCGAAAGAGAGCCTTCTCCAGCGAGTCGAAGCGATTCGGCCAATCCGTCTCAGGGAGAACTTTCAGCTCCCCTCGGCGCCCGAAGACGCCGACGACTCTTCCGATCGTCCAATCCCAATTATCCTCAGCCATTCGATCTATCTTGACGGCTATTACGGAACGATCTCGACATAGACTTTGCGCTTGTGCTTCATCGCGGCCGCCTTCGTCACAGTCCGTAGCGCGTTCGCAATTCGCCCCTGTTTACCAATTACCTTTCCTAAGTCATTGGGTGAAACGTGTACTTCGTAGGTTGTGGAGTGTTCGGCAGTGACCTCGTTGATCTGCACCGTATCGGGTTCGTCCACCAATGACTTCACCAGATATTCGACAAAACTACGGAGCGACTCGTTTATTTCATTGGTCATTGTTCACTACTCGTGTTGGTTTCTATCTCGGCTGAAGCGGGTTGCTTCGCGGTTTCCAGCAGGCCCGATTTCTTCAAAAGAACCTTCGTGGTGTCGCTAGGTTGCGCACCGCATCGCAGCCAATGAGCTACCTTTGCTTCATCCAGATGTATTCGCGGTGTGTCTGCGCATGGATCATAGTAACCAAGCGTATCAATGAAACGCCCATTCCGCGATGCGCGTTGGTCAGCGACCACAACGCGGTAAAACGGACGTTTTTTGGCTCCCATTCTGCGCAACCGTATACGAACTGACATTGAAACTCCCTTCCTATCGCACTATTCTATACGTTATTATGAAACGCTACATTCCGTTCGATGCGCCACGATTCACCGCCCCAACCGTGGAACGAATTGCCGCATCGCCTTGGTTTTGCCTCCACCGGCCAACTGGTGCACCATCTGGCGCATCTGCTCGAACTGCTTGAGGAACTGGTTTATTTCCTGAACGCTGACTCCGCAGCCACCGGATATCCGGCGCTTGCGGCTACCGTTCAGGATAGCCGGATTTCGGCGCTCTTCCGGAGTCATCGAGTAGATTATGGCAGCTTGGCGATCAAATTGAACGTTTTCCAGGTCGGCGCCCTTTAAACGGTTTCCGATGCCGGGTATCATCCCCAGCACTTGATCGAGCGGCCCCATCTTTCGAATCTGCTGGAGCTGCTCCAGAAAGTCGTTGAGGTCGAGATCGTTTTGGCGCAGCTTCTTCTCCAGCGCCGCCGCTTTCTCGGCGTCCACCGTCGCCTCGACCTTCTCGATCAAGCTGACCACATCGCCCATGCCCAAGATGCGGGATGCCATTCGGTCGGGATGGAAAACCTCCAGCGCATCCGTCTTTTCTCCGACGCCGATTAATTTTACCGGAATTCCGGTGACCGCTCGTATGGAGAGGGCGGCGCCGCCCCGCGCGTCTCCGTCCAATTTGGTGATTACCAGTCCATCCACCGCCAGCCGCTGGTGAAATGCGGAGGTAAACTGGATCGCATCTTGACCGGTCATCGCATCCACCACCAACAGTATTTCGTGGGGCTGGGTGGCCGCTTTCAAGCGCTCCAGCTCGGCCATCATCGCCTCATCAATGTGAAGGCGGCCGGCCGTATCCAAAATGACGATATCGCGGCCTTTTTCATGGGCGGCTTTTAATCCGGCCTTCGCGATCTCAACCGAGCCGGTTTCCGGCGGTAGAGCGACGACAGGCGCTCCGATTTGATCGCCCAAAACTTTAAGCTGATGGGCGGCGGCCGGCCGATAGATATCGCACGCCACCAGTAACGGGCTGCGGCCTCGATGAATCAGCATGGAGGCGAGCTTGGCGGCGGTCGTAGTTTTACCGGAACCCTGCAGTCCGCAGAGCATGATGATGGTCGGTGGTTGAGGAGCGAAGTGGATGGCGGTGCTGGCGCCGCCCAGTAAACTGATCAGTTGCTCGTTGACGATCTTAATGACGTGCTGGGCAGGCGTTAGGCTCTGCATGACCTCCTGGCCGAGCGCTCTCTCCCGGATTTGCGCTACCAGCTCCTTGACGACCTTAAGGTGCACATCGGCCTCCAGCAGGGCGATGCGCACCTCGCGCAGCACCTCATTGACGTCCTCTTCGCGTAGGCGTCCTGAGCCGCGCAGGCGTTGAAAGATGGCCTGGAGCTTATCGGACAGGTTTTCGAACAAAACAGTGCCTACCTCTCGGAACGGTAAACCGGGATTCATCGCTTCAGCCGGTGGTGAAAGGGATTCCGGCCGAAAGAGAAGCGTAAACAGATTGCTAGTATAGCTTCATTGCGCCAAAAGAGTCAACCCGTAGGCGGTTTCAGAAGGGATAGCGGGACGACCGGGGATACAGTGGATGTGCTAAATGTCGAATTGCCTGCAGGCCTATCGAGAAATTATCGAATGTTTTGGTTAATTCCGGCTAGCTTTCTATGATTACATTTTCGTTTATTTTTCGGTTGCAATATTGATGCAATATCACCATTGAAGCAAGAAAGGCAATTATAATGATAATATTTCCTAGTAACTTAACCAATAATATCCATATAAATTTAGTATCTACACCAAATGTGAATTGAATAAATTTATAGATATAAATGGCAAACCGCCCCAAAGGGAATACTGCTAGGAACAACAGCGTCGGTATCAAAAATAACGCAATTGCGTATTTTGAATGACGCGAAAATGCATCCTTCCAAGCAAGCAATGCAATTATTGGCCCAAACAAAAAACTGATATCGTACCATTGATGGTAAATTGAAATAAGAGTTAAACAGGATAAAGGTCCTAAAAAAGCGATTGAAGTTTCTAAATCACGAATAAATGATTTTGAACGGTAGCCTTCCCAGCCGATCCATAAAACACAAATAACTGTGATTCATATCGCCAATAAGTGAGAACGTAAATTATTCGGACTAAAACCATTCAATAAATAAGTTAAATCAAGTCGCTCAGCGCTACGATTTGAATATGGATTTGGATTGTTTACCGGCAACAGCTCCAGCATTGCCATATTTGCGCGATAATCCTTAAACGCTGGCTCACCTCCTAGGCGGATGAATCCAATTGCGTTGATCACCAACCAGATACCTAAGATTACTGCAGTCAGCCGATAGCGCCTACCCAATAAACTGAATCCGATCACCGGCAATCCAAAGGTTGGCTTTAATATCAATATGAGGGCGCCCCATATCGCGGCAAAGCCGCTTTTTTTACTAACCAATGCGGAGAAGTAAAGGCCAAAAAGTCCCAACATTAAAGGAGAAAATTGTAGAAGCCAATAGGCCGTGCGTATTGAGGATGAACAAACTATAAATGCAATTATTAACAATCGAATGCCTGAATCCCATTTCGGAGCAACTACTTTGGTGAATTGCCAGATGCCCATAACGAGGCTAGCTGACAACAAAGCATACCAAGCTATAGCAGCAAGCCGATATGATAAAAAACCTAGTGGAAGAATAGCAATGCCGGTGGACGGAGAATAAAAGATCGCTGCAAATGGATCATAGGTATATCGAGCGTAATTAGGTATCTCTAAATGTTGGACATTGAAGCTGTAGGCGTTCTTCCCGATAATTAACATTTGAGCCAAGTAATAGATTGAAACGAAATCGTGACCGTTCGCATGAATGAACTCCCAAGTCAAGCCTGCCATAATGAGAAGAAGTCCGCTCGTCACAGTGGCAACTTGGAACCATCTTTGATCGGTTACGCGATTTAATTCCCTCTCCTGAACATTCTTCACACCAACAGAATTTTCATCCAACACCCGATGTATTCTCCGATCTTTACCCAGTGATTTGCCTCTTCGGTGGCTCCGATAACTATTATCAGCTCATCGAGAAAGAATTTCAACTGAATTTTTAAATTTCACACAAAACCAGTGAAAATACCCAAAAATAACACCCGATATCGCATAGCGGGTATTACACTTTCATTACTAAACTGGTAGTTAAGGAGCGATCCTTTAGCGGTGGTTTTACTATACCGTGATCTCCGCCTCTTTACCGTTGATGTGAAGTTTTACGCCCACGTTGATCGTGACGCTTCGTCCCGCCTCCACCTCACCGGTTATCCCATCCGGTCCGGCATAGGACCGGATATAGTTGGTCAGGTTCTATATGCCCCAGATGTTGGGGCCTTGAGGGTGCCGGATCACTTCACCGATCGGTTTCTCGAAATGGTGCGTTTCGACGAAATGATGCGGATAGAGCTTTGTATTATAGTTTAGCATCACAATCACGCCGAGTTCGATGCGCATTCGGATCGGCAACTGGATTGCCGATTTGGGCCCGCACCTCCAGCAAATATGGGGCCGACCGCTCTGCAGCTTTTGACCGTCATAAAAATTCTGGCGACTGCAATTGCTGCAATAGATGATCGAATCCCGCGCCTGTAAAAAGCTTTGCGCCACTCGATACTTCCATTATTGGCTGTGCGGGCGATTTTTTCCTATTCTACAGCATTTTCCACCAAATAACAACCGCGGGAAGAGTTCAGTTCTACGGGAATGATTTTCGGCCCCCCCCCACCCCGGCCCTCCCCCGTCAACGGGGGAGGGTGTAGAAAAAGTATCCGGTTTCCTTCCCCCGTTGACGGGGGAAGGATAGGATTGGGGTCAAGGCGCACCGCCCTGTAATACCCGTCTAAATTACCCACAAAACTGAACTCTTACCAACCGCGCGCCAGCTTAGCGGATATTGAATTTGAGAAAGAAATTCGGCACTAAAGGGTGTTGAAAAATACAGCAACACCCACCGGAACGTCATTCCGCCTGCCTGTGCGCCTGCCTGAGCAGACAGGTGCCCGCACGCAGACAGGTAGCCATGCGGGGATGACGAAGCGGTGGGTACAAGCCAATTGGTAGAACAGGAATGAGATTGCTTCGCTTCGCTCGCAATGACATCCCCTTGTGAGGGGACGCACACGCAGGTGCCCCCTGCGGGGTGCACCCTCCCCCCGCTTGCGGGGAGGGCTGGGGTGGGGGCGAACGAAAATCATTCCCATAAAATTGAACTCTTTCTACCATCAAACGATTTTAATCAGCGTTCTGGTATATTATATCCGTACATATGAAACTAAATCGAGCACAAAACAACGGCATTCCGCTTTATATCCAAATCGCAGAGAAGCTGCGAACCGAGATAAAATCAGGCGCTACTGCGAATGGAACCAGGCTTCCCGGCGAGGTGCAGTTCGCCCTCGACCTCGGCGTCAGCCGCGCAACCATTCGGCAGGCGATGTCACTGCTGGTACAGGA
>JAKBZR010000083.1 GCA_021842405.1 bacterium | reverse complement strand
GATATACGCGTCGGTTCCCCCTTCCCGCCTCGGGAAGGGGGACAGGGGGTTAGGTGTTAAAACAGTGAGAGTATTTTTACATTCAACTCCTCACCCCCAAATTACCCAGAGAACTGAACTCTTTCCACGCTCCGTCATTCCCGCGAAAGCGGGAATCCAGTCTTCTGCATGCCGGCGGACATGGAGGGCACTATTTTGAAACCCCGTTGCTACGCAGCGACCCCCAATTGATGTCCCAGTTCAATTGTTGCTGAAAAAGCCGCTTCGATCACTGAGAAATTTATAGCCGGACGGTGGATACCACCGCCCGGCTTCAGTAGGCGATCAAAACACGTGCTCCGCTCATAACCCGGAACCGGACACCACTTGGACGCCCGTTCAATAGGCTAAAACGAGGGCTAACTCGTTTCTCCACCTCGTTGACTAGATTCCATAATTAGTCACCACCTCCTTTTTAGTCCACCGCATGATGGCACAAACTGCTTCAACTGTCAAATTAGGTGGGGCAATGTTTAGGGCGAGGTCAATAACGTTTCGGTCGGTTGAATACCAACCTCCTCATCAGAGAGATAGCAGGCCGGATCGGGCGCCCAGGGATCGTTGTAGACCCGCAGCGCTCTCACCCGGAAGCTGCCGCCGCACATTTTGAGAAATTGGCAGCTTGCGCAGCGGCCTTTCAGTAGGGGGGTTCGGTTCTTCAGGCCGCTCATGAGTGGATCGGTGGTATCCATCCAAATCTCGGAGAATGGGCGGTTTTTCACATTGCCGAAGGAGTAGTCCTGCCAGAACTGATCGGCATGCACCTCGCCCAAAAAGTCAATGTTGGCAATTCCGACACCCGATGAATTGGCGCCCCCTCCATTCCACTCCAGTAAGCGCCTTACATCTTTGGCGATCTCGGTGTCCTTGTCAAGCAATTTGAGGTAGAGGTAGACTCCGTCAACGTGGTTGTCCACCGTAAGGATGTCTTTGTGCAGGCCGCGCCGGGTGAAATCTTCGGTGCGGCGTAGAATGGTATCCAGTGCGCTACGCGTTTCACTGTGGGTGAGGTCGTCAGAGGAGATGCCGCGTCCTCGGCCGGAATAGACCAGGTGATAAAAACAGGCCCGCTGAATGCCGGCTTCCTCAATGAAGTCGAAGATGCCATCGAGATCTTCGACGTTATGCCGGGTGAGGGTCAAACGCAAGCCGACTTTCTGGCCGACCTTCATGCAGTTCTTAATTCCGCGCACCGCCCAATCGAAAGCGCCCGTTTTGCCGCGAAATACATCGTTGGTGGGACCGATACCATCCAGTGAAATGCCAACATAGCTGAAACCGGTATCCTTTAGCCGCTGCGCGACCGGCAAAGTGATGGTGGTGCCGTTGGTGGACAAGGTCAATCGCAATCCAAGCCCGGCCGCATATTCAGCCACCTCGAAAAAGTCGTGGCGAAGCAGCGGCTCTCCACCGGAAAATAAGACGGCCGGCACGCGAAAGTCGGCCAGGTCTTTCAGCATCAGCTTCGCTTCTTCAGTAGTCAATTCATCCGGGTAGTCGCGGCTGGAGCTGTCGGTGTAGCAGTGAATGCAGGCCAGGTTACACCGCCTTGTCATGTTCCAAACCACCACCGGGCGGCGTTCCAACGCCGATTTCGGCACCTCATGGGATTTATGTTCAGTAGGATGAGGGTGGCCATGTGATTCGCCGTTTTTCACCCCATATCGGAGCGGATCGCCGGTTGTATCGGTTGCACAATAAAGTTTGGTTATGTCAATCATGCCGCACTTTCCTTTCGGTTGGGCTGATAGGCACAGAATGGATCTGATTCCATATAGTCACCGGTCACCGAATAGGCTCGCGCTCGTGAGCCGCCGCAGACGTAGCGGAATTCGCAGTAGCCGCATTTCCCCTTGTACCGGTCCGGGCTGCGGAGGTCAACCATAATCGGGTGATTGCGGTAGACATCCACTAGACTTGAGGTTCTCACGTTGCCGCAATCTATCGGCAGAAAACCGCTGGGGAAAATTTCACCGACGTGGGAGATAAAGACGAATCCACAGCCGTCCGTAACCCCTTTCGGCGCGCGTGCGATGTCGCTGTCCTGAGGAATGGCACCCAGCACCCGAGATCCCCCGCGCTGAATGACCACGCGACGGTAATGAGGGGCGGCCGTCGTCTTAATATCAAAGGGGGCTTGCCGGCTGAAATCATAAAGCCGGTTGAATACCTGTTCGTACTCTTCGGCTGAAATCTCATCCTCTAGGCGACCCCGGCCGGTTGGCACCAGAAAGAAAACGCTCCAGAGCGCCATTCCCGGTAAACCGGCAACCGTTTCATACATCTGATCCAACATATCCACGTTGAAGCGATGAATGGTGGTGTTGATCTGGATCGGTATGCCAATCTCATTGGCCATCCGAACAATTCCCATCGTCCAATCGAATGATTTCGGCACGCGACGGAAACGGTCATGGGTTTCTGCATTGGGTCCATCCAAACTGATGGCCAACCGCTTTAAGCCTGCCTCCTTCAATGCTTGAATATGATGGTTCTTTACCAGCGGTGTACCGCTCGGCGTCAACGCGGTACGCAGACCGATGTGGGTGGCATGATTGACCAGATCGAGCAGATCGGGCCTCTTCATTGGATCACCGCCGGTAATAACAAAGAGGGGATCGCCGAACCGTTTTATTTCATCCAGCAGCGCGAACCCCTCTTCAGTGGTCAGTTCCAATGGATTTCTTTTCGGTTGGGCGCTCGCTCGGCAGTGGATGCAGGCCAGGTTGCAGGCACGGGTCACTTCCCATATTGCAACGAACGGAGCCTGTCGGAAGTCAATGTGAAACGGAGATTCTCGCCGCTCGTTTTGAGCGATGCTGGCGGAATATCGGGATTCCGGATGATTCATTGGTAGACCTCTGGCACCTAGATATCGGATATTATCATCCGAAAGTAGTATACCCCTTACATTCTATTAGGTTCCCACTGCCCGGTCGTTCTTGATATCCGTTTAGTCAAGTCAGATTGAATTGTGGCTAAGAGCGGAGTATAATAGTCGAGTAGTCGAGTGGTTGATCCGGTTTACACTGCCCGCTGAATCTTGCCGGCCTTGAGGCATTTCACACAGACAAGAACTCGCCGGGTCGCTCCATTGGTGGCAACCCGCGCCGGCTGTAGGTTCGGCATCCAGCGTCGCTTGGTTCGCTGCGCACGCAACGCCCATGCACCTGAGTGAACGTGACGAATATTTTGACCAAATTGCGGTTTCTTCCCGCAGACAGCGCACTGACGCATTACAAATATCTCCTCGACGTATTAGCAGTGGGTTTTAAATCGGTGGGACAGGCATATTCCCAACTTAATAATCGTATTTTAGCATGAGGATGTCTAAAATGCAATCCGGGCAGTCATCGGATGGATTATCATCCGTTCAAATCTCGGCCGACGATTCGGCATCGCTTTCGGTTCGACTCCGAAATTGCCGAACGGTGAGACCGTTCGACAGCGTTCGGTTGGCGGTCGAGACGGAGCGTGAATCGGGGATCGGGCTCGTGCCGGTCGTTTCAAACGAACAACTTTTGGGCGTTTTTCGCTCCACCGACCTGCCGGTGATCAATTCGCAGACCGAGTTGAACGATCTGTTGATGGAACCGGTTGATCGGCACTTAACTGGGCCGGCTTTCGTAATTCCCGCCGAATACACCTCCAATCAGGCGATCTCGGCACTGATCACCCGCCAACTGCCGGCCGCGCCGGTCATCGATTCCGACAACAATTGGCTGGGCATCGCCGTTCTCAGTGACTTATTGTCGCCCGATGTTTGGAACATGCGGCCTCACCGCGTCGGTGGAATGGCCACTCCGTTCGGCGTCTATCTGACCGATGGCCGCCTGAGGGCGGGAGCCAGCGATTGGGCGCTGGTCATTACCGGAATGTTGTTAAGTCTCACTTTAACGTTCAGCACGTACATCGTTCAAGAGCTTGCGATCGTAACTCAGCATCAATCCGGAGTGCCGCTGATGTCGTTATTAAATATGTCGGTTTCCGGAAAGCAAGACGGTCTCAAGATACTGGCCATATCGTTGCAGATCATCATTCCACTGCTGTTCTTGTTGATTTTACGCGCAATGCCGCTGACCGGATTCCACGCCGCGGAGCACATGACGGTGCACGCCATCGAGATGGGGGAGCCACTCGATAAGCGCATCGTCTCCCGAATGCCGCGAATCCATCCGCGGTGCGGGACCAACTTGATGGCGGCCGGAGCTATTTTTTTAAGCGTATCACAGGCCCTTTCGGTGCTTGCCGCAAGAGCGATTGATTCGGGGAGCGGTGCTATCTTAGCCGCAATGGTGACATTTGTTGCCTGGCGGCCGTTCGGCGCATTTTTACAGCAGTACTTCACAACCAAGCCCCCCACCGATCGCCAGCTTCAAAGTGGAATCGCAGCCGGGCAGGAGCTGCTGGATCGGTTCAATCAGGCTCCTCCAGGCCGTCCTGATCTGCCTTTGCGAATATGGCGGATGGGGATTTTGCAGGTCGTAGTTGGGGCTTCACTGATGATGCCGTTGGCGTGGCTTGTGCTGCGGTGAGGTAGATTAGAGCGTACAGGTCGCAGTCCCCATCATTGAAAAGGGAGTTTCCCTCTACAAATTTTCGGGAAAAGCCCTGAAGCGACAAATTTACAGGCACACTAATCCCAATTCAGCTTGAGCTGAAATCCAACTTAGAAAGAACGTGTCAATGATCCAAGAAGAGCTAGTCGCTGCCGTTCTTGAAGCGTTAAAACGGGCGCAAAAGGAGGGAGCCATTCCCGAACTATCGGCGCCAACCATATTGCTGGAGATGCCTCGTAATAAAGAGCACGGCGATTACGCATGCAACGTCGCGCTCAGCCTGGCCGGACCGGCGAAAATGGCGCCTAAAAAGCTGGCCGAAACGATCCAGCGTTTTATGCCGGAAGGTGTCGGCTACCTGGAGCGGGTAGATATCGCCGGACCGGGCTTTCTGAACTTCTATTTAAAACCGGACTGGCTCCAGGATACTCTTCTAGAGATCGAAGAAATGGGGGACACCTTTGGGCATTCACAAAAGCACACGAGCGAAAGGGTGCTCATCGAGTTCGTCAGCGCCAATCCAACCGGCCCGATCAGCGTGGTCAACGGACGCGCAGCCGCACTGGGTGACGTGCTGGGCAATTTGCTGGCGGCGGTGGGCTATGAGGTCTCCCGGGAATACTATATCAACGACGCGCTCAACTCGCACCAGCTTGAGGTGTTGGGCGAAACGCTGGCCGCCCGTTACCTCCAACAGCTTGGAAAGGATGTTCCGCTGCCGCCGGAGAGCTATAAGGGCGAATATGTGATCGAGATGGCGAAGAAGATCGTGAAGCGGGAGGGGAACACTTATGAAGAAATGCCCGATAATGAGCTTTTCCCGCTCTTTCGGAGACTGGCGACCGATGAGATGATCTCACAGCAGCGCGGCGACTTGGAAGCGTTCGGCGTTCGTTACGATAACTGGCAGTGCGAAAGCGCGCTGTATGAGGATGAAGAGGTTGTCCAAGCAATCGAGACCATCAGTCAGCGGGGCTACGCCTATGAAAAGGACGGCGCGGTCTGGCTGAAGTCCTCCGTTTTAGGGGACAAGGAGGATTGGGTGCTGGTACGCTCCAATGGCCGCGAGACCTATGTGGCGGCGGATGCGGCGTACCATAAGAATAAGTTTGATCGCGGATATACCCTGCTCATCAATATCTGGGGCGCCGACCATCACGGTTACGTCGCCCGGCTAAAGGCGGCTATCGCGGCGTTGGGATACGATCCCTCGCGCTGCGAGGTGATTCTGCATCAGATGATTCATCTGGTGAGGGAGGGCGAATCGGTGGTCGGCTCCAAGCGTGAAGGAAACATCATCCCGTTGCGCGAGCTGATCGCCGAGGTGGGTCGTGACGCCGCCCGCTTTACCTTCTTGCTCAGCTCGGCCGATACAACCGCCACCTTTGACCTGGACCTGGTGAAGCAGCAGACCAACGAAAACCCAGTATTTTACGTTCAGTATGCGCATGCGCGGATCGCCAGCATTCTCAAAAAAGCGACAAGCAATGAAGTGGTGCCGGCACCAGCCGCAAAGGTAAAGCGAAGCTTGCTCACCCACCCCCGCGAGCTGGATCTGCTGCGAAAGCTGGCCGACTTCCCCAATGAAGTGCAGGCCGCGGTCGAGAATCGGGCGCCCCATCGCCTAACGCACTATTCGATGGAGCTTGCCGCCGTTTTTCACAACTTCTATACCGAGTGCCGGGTAATCGGCGAAGAGGTGGAGCTGACACAGGCCCGCCTAGCCCTGATCCGGGGAGCCAAGCAGGTGCTGAAGAATGCGCTGAGTTTGTTGGGTGTTTCGGCGCCGGAGAGCATGTAGCTCCGCGCTCATCTCGCTTAACTTAGGATTCAGGCAAATTAAAAAGCCGCGCCGCGTTTTGCGAGGTAATGATTCTTATTTCCTCGACCGGAATCTGCCGGATTTCGGCCAATCTCTTTGCGATGAGCAGGAGATAGGAGGGCTCATTGCGTCGGCCTCGATGCGGAACCGGTGCGAGATAAGGGGCGTCCGTTTCCAGTAAAATGCGATCGGCCAGCGCTTCCGCGGCCACCCCTTGAATGGTATCCACATTTTTCTTGAAAGTTATCAGACCGCCGAATCCCAAATACATTCCAATTCCAATTGCACGGATTGCTTCATCCATCGAGCCGGTCCAGCAGTGCATAACACCTCGGAGCCTGCCTTGATAAATCTCCAGTTGATCTAAAAGATCGGTATGCGCGTCCCGGCAGTGCAGTATAACCGGTTTATTCAACTCTAGCGCCAGATCGAGCTGAGCGGCCAGCGCTTCGATTTGTTTGCTTTTCGTTTCCGGATGCCAATGATAATCGAGACCGACCTCGCCGACGGCCACCACTTTGGGGCGGCTGAGCAGTTCCTTCAGGCTATCATAGCGGCTCCTGTTCCAGTCAACGGCTTGATCAGGATGCACGCCAACCGAAGCGTACAGCGTTTCATATCGCTCGGCAAGCCGGCAGGCGAGCAGGCTGCTATCAAGGTCGTAACCGGCAACGATAATGGTACCGACTTCAGCCGATGCTCGTTGCAATACCTCGTCCTTGTCGGCATTAAAATCGGGATGATTGAGGTGGCAGTGGGTGTCTATTAATTTCCGGGGATTTGGCGGCATGATAGAATGGTTCATGCGGGATCTGCGGCGGGTTCGTTCACCGTTCCGAACGCAGAGGGCAGTTCATCATAGAATTCCACCGCCTGCCGGTAATCGGATTCGGTGGTCGGATGATTGCCGTACCAGCAACAATCGAAGCGCCGAACCAGCGATGCGAAGCGACCGTAGAGGCGTTCATTTCGATTTATTTCCCGGATGTACTCGCCATTCGAGCGGCTGGGATCGTAGCGAATTGCATCGTGCTGGTCTAGGCGCAGCAAGACGGCGATAAAAGCATAGCGAAAGGCTTCCCGATAATTTTGCTGGTCGGCGAGGCTTGCAGCCGTCTGACGCCACTGGATCGGATCTCGGGTGTCGAGGGTCAGCTCGGCGATGTCGGACAAGGTCAGCGCAACACGACGGCTCTTGTCCCCAAACCGGCGATAAGATACGGCGATAACGACGCCCAGAATCAAAATGATCAGACCTAACAATACCCACATGAGATAATAACCGGAGTGGCCTACAATCGGAAGCCCAGAGAAGAAATGATGCAGAAACCTTACGATTGCCATTAAGATGGATTGCAGGAAATGATTAATCAGCCTCATAATCCTCTCTCCCACCGTTTCCCGATATTGAAACTCAGGTTTGGAGAGGATTTGGGCCAGCGCGGTCTTTACCTGGAGAGCCCTTTCGGCGCCCGCATTGGTTTGCGATATTCCGGCAAGAATGGAGGTTAACCCTACGAGACCGCTCCATGGATCACGAGCTTTGGTGTCGGAGCGGTATTGTTTTGATGCACGTGTCATCAGCCTTGTTTCGAGCGGATCACAACCGTCACCTCAACCGTAGTTCTCCCCTTGTTTACCGTAACGTTAGGCGGCAGCAACAAGGGGACGGTTTCCGTGGTGTCAGTTTTTAAGCCATCCAGTACGATTTTAGCGGTCGGAATGCTGGTAAGCAGCAGGAGCTCTTCCGGGCGCCCGTACACCGTAATCTTATCGGGTGAAGGGATAACATCCACGACGTGGTAAGGGTAGGGCGGCCTCCCCACGATTTGTGGATTCACCAGCAATGTTCGGCTCGCCCAGGCAGTCAGCAGATTGATTTCAACGTGAGCGGTAGGGGGGGTTACCGTCAATCCGTTGACCTGGCGATTGTTTCGATCCACCGGGATGATGGGTAGGTTGGAGTTCACCGCACCGGCGCCGGTATCGGCGTATACGACCAACCGCGCCACTTTATTGAGCGTATCGCCCGGCCCGTTCACCTCGGCGATGGTGGGTTGGACGATAGGCACGCTAAAAGTTTTACCGAATGGGGGCGAGTTTTGATAGCTGACGGTTACCCCCATTCGGCGATGCTCAATCAGATTGACGACTACCGGAATAACCTCTTTCGCCCCGATAACCGTGACATTGGGAGCCGATCTTGGCAATTGATACTGTTTGATTGGAATGAGCGTGGTATTTGCGCTCACCTGAGAGATATTGACAATCGCCTTGACATCTCCTTCACCGATCGCATTATACAGTTCACTGCGTGGCCCGGTAAGGGTTATCGGGATCGGATTGGTTGAAACTTGAACCAAGAGATCATGCGGAGCGTCGCCGATGGCTTTAATGGTGGCAAAAGCCTGGCGCGTGGTGTTGGGATCTCTCTCAGAAGATACATAGAACCAGAGCAAGATGGCGGCCACTAGAGCAATCATCTTCAAGGCCAAGTTTTCACGAAAGGAACGGAGGATCATTCACTAACCATTTTTCGTTTTGTGAATACTCATATACGGATTGTTGCCCATTCGATCTATTCTCGATCCGCCCTCACTTTGGTGATCGCATCGCCAACCGTCCGGCTGAGGGTATAGATGGGGGTAAAGCGTCGGGTCGTTTCGCGCTGAAGCAGTTTATAGAGCCGATCTTCCAACACCTCTTCTTTCAACCCTCGTATTAATTTACCCTCACAGGCCAGTGAAACAGTTCCTGTCTCTTCCGAAACGATAACTACCACCGCATCGCTCGCTTCCGACATTCCAATGGCGGCTTTGTGGCGGGTGTGAACTGCTGCGTCTACTTTGGGGCTATCGGTGAGCGGCAGCGTGCACCCGGCGGCCACCAGCGTTTTCCCGCGAATCACGACGGCTCCGTCGTGAAGCGGAGTGCCGTGATAGAAAATCGTGTTCAATAGGGCGGAGGTTACCTCGGCCTCAATAGGCGTGCCGGTTGCGCTGATATCGTCCAAGCCGGTCTCGCGCTCAAAAACGATCAAAGCCCCGATTCTCTTTACCGACATGGTGCCGACTGCGCGGATCACCTCCCGGATCATATCCGAGATCTCTTCCCGCGCAACCAACCCAAAGCTATGGCCCCAAAACCCCAACCGTCCGAACTCTTCCAGTGCGTGGCGGAGCTCCGGATAAAACAAAATAACCAGCGCGACCGGACCCAGCGGAACCACCTTTATCAACAACCAATTCAAGGTGTATAGGTGTAGCCAACCGCTGACAATTAAGGCAAGGAAGAAAACGATCACGCCGCCGATGATCTGCCACGCTCGGGTGCCTTTCGCTAAGAGTAGCAACTGGTAGATGAGGAAAGCCACCGCCCAAATGTCAAAAATAACCCAGTAGTCAAACCCTTTTAATACGTGGAGAATATTGTTGGCCGTCATCGGAGAAGCTCATTTCTGAACCGATTGCAAAGTTCGAAAATTCATAAATTGGTTGATCGTTAGACTTCCCTCAACCACCTCAAGTTCCGGTTATTGCAGGTTTCTTTGCCTCAATATACTGTGATTGATTCTACCTGAATTGAATTGAAAAGAGGTCTCAATTTTATAGGGGAAATGAACGACGGGCCATTTGGATCGTGACGAGCAATTTAACTGAGATTACGAAACGGCGCTGAGTAAAAATGAAATGGGGATTCAGCAAGTACTATTCAAATTTACTCTCACTTTTAGCAGGCGGGTGAAAACTCGCCGGAATCCGCTGCTTCGTCATTCCCGCATGGCTCCACTCCGGTGGAGTGGATGGCGGGAATCCAGTCCGATGCTGATTTTCTGGATTCCAGGTTCCGCTCTGCAGCCCCGGAATGACGACACGAGAAGTGTTACAATATTTTTCAACAATCACATAGACCGGTTCAGTATCCCTGGCTCGCGATGTAAATCTTCCTCAATGCGGCGCCGGTATCCACGCATCAGCGCATTCAGACCAAGATAACCAACGACTTTCGCTGAGTTCACGCGGTCAACAACGGCCAGCCTGTCTATATCTTCCATCGCCATTTTACGGATCGCTTGAAACAGGGATACGTCCGAATAGATTAAGGCCTTAAAACCATCATTCGCAACATGGTCTGGATTCTGTTCGGCGGGCTCCTTACATTCGCTGCTCAGCTCCGATAAATCAGAAGCCATCATCAAATCGGTTTGGTTGATTGCGCCGTCTTCCGCTTGCGAATCCGTAGCTTCCCGTGAGGTTCTGATGGAAATGTCGGAATATGGTTGAGGGCTATTGTGGGCGAAACTTATTTCATTTGATACGGGTTCCATCACTTCGGCGACCGAGATATGGTGGAGCACATCGCTCTCAAATCCGCTCTGAGGAATTTGCATTCCCCGGCGCGCCAGTTTTTCCGTCATAATGGAGTTCGGCATAATCGCCCGCGCCACTCCATCAGCGACTGCGCCGACGAGCATCAACGGTATGATGGAGGCGTAGTTATGTGTGATCTCAAAGGGGAAAATCATAAAGGCAAAGGGAGAGCGAGCGGCCGCGCCAAACACGGCGCCCATGGCGGTCAGCGCATAAGCAGCCGGTTCAAGATGAACGCTGGGGAATAGATGGTTCATCAAGACGGCATAGACAGCCCCCATTGCGGCGCTGGACATAAACATCGGCGCCAACAGCCCGCCCGATGTCCCCGACCCCAACGATAAAATGAGCGCCAGTGACTTGAATACGGCGATTAAAATGAGAAATTTGAGTGCGAACTGGCCGTTTAAGATGCCGGTAATGGTGTCGTAACCAACTCCGAAAACCCGGGGAACGAAATAACCGATGATGCCCAAGGCCAGCGCGCCGATGGCGGGCCACCATAACCGGTCAATGGGTAGATTTTCAAACCAATCTTCCACGCCATAGAGGCTGCGGCTGAATACCCAGGCTGTGAACCCGCAGATGATTCCCAATGTCAAGTAAAAGGGAATTTTGGTGGGTATTCCAAAATTTACCGGCTTCATTGGGAAAAGGGGCCCGGTTCCCATCAATACGTAATGGGCAGCGGTCGCAATGCCGCTCGCAATGATAATGGGAATCAACGACCTCGCTTTGAATTCGAACACCAGCAGCTCCAGCGCTAAAATGGCGCCGGATATCGGGGTACTGAAAGTGGCGGCCATACCGGCGCTGGCACCGCAGGCGAGCAGCGTCCTTCTTTCCGAGGCGGTGACCGGCAATATCTGGCCTATCAGCGACCCCACCGCCCCACCGGTTTGAATAATCGGTCCCTCCGCGCCGAACGGACCGCCGGTGCCAATGGCCAGCGCGGCCGAGATCGGCTTCAGGATGGCGACTCGAAGTGAAATTCGGCTCTGCTCCGTCAATACCGCCTCGATTGCCTCCGGTATCCCATGCCCACGAATCTTTGGAGTGCCGTACTTCGCTAAAACCCCGATGATCAAGCCACCGACCACCGGAACCAGAATCACCCAAGCGCCGATATGGTTGTTATACGGGCTGCTGAATTGGAATGACAAACGGTGGAAGAAAAACAGATTGGTGAACAGACCGATCAGATGGTAAAAGGAGTAGGCGATCAACCCGGCAAGCACCCCGATTGCGGCCGCCAGCAACGAAATATAACTGCTGCGAAAGCCGGAGGGTTTGGTCTTATCCGACCGCCGCTCGGCTGAATGATTTCGGTCGGCCGGGCAGTTCTTTTTATGGTTAGGCATCGTCAGTTTCGCCCTCAGATATTCACGATTAAACAATACATCGTAATACGATATTATTATACCCGTTGGATGGCACGATTGAAAGGCTTGGGTAAAATAGGTCTGCAATGGGAAGGTTATTGAGGATTTGAAAAAAGCTTCAAGCAATATCCAGGCTGACAAGCCGGCCAAAAGCGGGAACGAGGTGTCGGTGAGTCAGGCCGATTACGAGATACTGGCCTCTTTCCGCTACGCAATGCGAAGGTTTTTGCATTTCAGCGAGCAGGCGGCAAAAGCGGTTGGCTTGACCCCTCAGCAGCACCAGGCATTACTGGCCATCCGTGGGTTCAGCGGGGCGTCGGCGATCAGCATCGGGGAGTTGGCCGAGCGGCTGCAGGTCAAGCACCACAGCGCGGTCGGTCTGGTCAATCGGTTGGTGGTCCTCGAGCTGGTCGTCCGAGAATCGGATACGAACGATCATCGCCTGGTGCACCTTCATCTTACCAAGCGGGGCGTGGAGGTACTGCATCGCTTGTCGGGCATTCATCGAGATGAGCTGCGGCGTATATCGCCGGTACTGGGAGAACTGTTAAACCGTATATCTTAACTGGCCTGGCTTTTTGCGACATGTTACGGCCCCATCCGGTATCATGTTCATGAATTTCCGCTGCGAGGAGCTGAATGTCTGAAAAGGTCGCCGTAATTGGGCTGGATTGCTTGCCGCCCGAACTAATTTTTGATCGTTGGCTGCCCCTGCTGCCGAACATAAGGTCGCTGGTTGAACACGGGCTATGGGGACGGTTGGAAAGCACCATTCCGCCCATAACCGTGCCGGCCTGGATGTGTATGATGACGGGTAAGGATCCAGGTGAATTGGGAATCTATGGATTCCGTAACCGCCGTGACTATTCGTACGATGGCCTCAACTTCCCGAGCTACCGGTCAATTACAACTGATACGTTATGGGATGTTTTGGGCAGGAATGGGAAGAGATCATTGCTGTTTGGAATCCCGCTAACCTATCCCCCGAAAAAAATCAACGGTGAGATGGTGAGCTGCTTTATGACGCCCAACAGCGATGTGGAATTTACCTATCCCACTGAGTTAAAACGAGAAATCAAAGCGGTGGTTGGTGAATACCTTTTCGATGTGCGGGATTTTCGCACGGATGATAAGGATCGCTTGCTCAGCGACATCCGTATTATGACTCAAAGACGGTTTGATCTGGCCGAGCATCTGATTAAGAATCACCCATGGGATTTTTTTATGATGGTTGAAATGGGTACCGACCGCATCCATCACGGATTTTGGAAATTTTTCGACGATCATCACCCGAAATACGTGGCCGGCAACCCTTATGAAAATGCGATCCGGAATTACTATATCTGGCTCGATGAATTGATCGGCAAGCTCATGTGCAGTTTCGATAAAGAGACGATCATCTATGTGATCTCCGATCACGGGGCGAAACGCATGGAAGGCGGCATCTGCCTAAACCAGTGGCTTATTGAAAACGGGTATTTGGTATTGAAGACGAAACCGGGCTCGGTCACTCGCTTTTCAGTGGATATGGTTGACTGGGAGAGGACCAAAGCCTGGGGGGATGGCGGATATTACGGCCGGATATTCCTTAACGTGAAAGGCCGGGAGCCGTCCGGGACGGTACCATCAGACCGATATGAGAGCGAATTAAATGAGTTGGCCGCTCGGCTGGAATCGCTGGGAGATGAGTACGGTCGTCCAATCGGCACGAGGGTATACATGCCAAAATTGGTGTACAAAGCAGCCCGTAACGTGGCGCCCGATTTAATCGTCTACTTTGGCGATTTAAACTGGAGATCGGTCGGCAGTATCGGCCACCCTTCGATTTGGACCCATGAAAACGACACCGGCCCCGACGACGCTAATCACAGCCAGTACGGTGTTTTTATCCGATGCTCAAATCGGTTAGCGCCTTCTGAAAGACGGGAGGGCCTATCCATCTATGATGTAGCGCCGACCATCTTGCAGGACTTT
Source organism: bacterium (assembly GCA_021842405.1). Lineage (GTDB taxonomy): Bacteria > Armatimonadota > Chthonomonadetes > Chthonomonadales > JAMCWF01 > JAMCWF01. The sequence goes on along the minus strand of JAKBZR010000083.1, from coordinate 232 downwards.
CACCTTGAAATCCCGTCCGGGATGGGGCGACATGCCATTACGGATGATGGGGAGACAATCTACAGTGAGGAGGAGGAGGCGGAAATCGCAAGGAGGCTTGAGGACCTCGGTTACCTGTAGATAGTGCCAATTTAAGCAAAGGTGAGGGTCTCTAGTGTAGTGCACATGACGGTTCTTTACATAATGCTTGCCTGGCGCGGCCTACTTTGGCCAATATCGTATCAGCGTCCTT
>JAKBZR010000082.1 GCA_021842405.1 bacterium | reverse complement strand
CCCAAGAGTGGCGGGGGATACAATATGAACCCGTTTTTTTAATAATAAATCTTCTCCATCACCTCATCGCTGAAGGTTTCGGCGGGGCCGTTAAACACCAGATGCGCTTCACGGAGGGCTACGATACGATGGCAAAACTGCCTCGCCGCCCGAACATCCATCAAGCTCAACACCAGGGTGGCGTGACGCTGCTCGCTCAATTGAATAAGAAGCTGCAGCGCCTCATCGGCCGTGCGGATGTCGAGGTTGGCGGTCGGCTCGTCGGCCAGTATGATTTCCGGCTCCTGCACCAGCGCCCGGGCAATGCCGACCCGCTGACGCTGGCCGCCGGAGAGCCGCCTCACTTGGGTGCGCTCGTAACCGGCCAACCCCACATCATTGATGACACCTTTCGCCTTCTCGATATCATCTTTCGGAAAAAGGCGAAAGAGGGTCGGCAGCGTTGAAAGATAACCCAGCCGGCCCACCAGCACGTTGGTAAGCACATCCAGCCGATCAATTAAGGCGTAATCCTGAAAGATCATACCGGCCCGGCGGCGGAGGTCGCGCTTCTCCCGCTCCGATAGGTCGCGAAGTTCGCGGTCGAGCACAATGGCCGACCCGCCGGTAGGCGTTACGAGCCCGTTGATGCACCGGAGCAGCGTGGATTTACCGGATCCGGATCGCCCTAACAGCGCGACGCGCTCCCCTTTTTCAACCTGCAGGTTGATGTTGCTCAGCGCGACCCGATTGGGAGGGTAGCAGTGAGAAAGGTTCCGCAGGACGATAACGCTCATAAAGCGAGGGGCTGAGCCATCTTATTTCAAATGGCTCAAGTCCAGGTTGAGGATCTTGGCGATTTTACGCACCTGGTCAAACATACGATCGTTAGCAATGACCATCTTATCGTTTTCGGCCGCCTTCATCGCGGCTCGACCGGCCGGGTCGTCGGCCATATGCATAAACACGTACCGAATCCGTTTCAATAGGGCCGGCTTCATATTGGGCGGGGCGACATAGACGCCGTTCGGCACCTCGATCGTTTTTGCGATGACTCGAAACAGCTTAACCTTTTGGAGATCGTGGCTGTAGGTCAACTGCAACACGCCGTCATAGCCGGCGCCCGCATCGGCGGCGTGGTGCGCCACCGCCTTCACCACCGCGTCCGCCGCACCCACATTGTAAGAATGGGCCAGGTCCTTATCCGGATTGATCCCGTTTTGCAGCATTAAACCGCGCGGCAACAGGTATCCGGAGGTGGAACCCACATCGCCGAAAGCGAAGGTCTTGCCCTTTAAATCCTTGATGGAGTGAATGTTGCTCGTCTTCAGGGTGAAGATGATGCCGTGGTAGGTGGGCGAGCCAAACTGCCAGGGCAGTGCGATGAGATGCAGCTTCATCTTGCTGGTGGCCAATGCGTAAGGGAAGCTGGAGAGATAGGCGATATCCACCTGGCCGGTTTGCAGGCCGGTGACCACGCCCAGGTAGTCGGTCGGCGTAGTGAGGATGACCGGCCGCCCCAGCTTTTGGCTGAGGTATCGAGCCATTGGATTAAATTCGGCCTCCAGCTTCGAAACTTTTTCAAAGGGAACAATAGCCATGTGAAGGGGGCGAACTGACGGCCCACGGCTGCAGCCGGCGACCAGCCCTAAAAGGAGCAGTGGCAAAAGGTATTTGATAGTCCTCAACCGATACGGCATCCTTTCACCCGATTTTCAATTGGGCGGCTAAGGTGACTCTCATTGCGTTGACTTCAGGTTATATTCCCGGGCTACCCCTCTGATACCGCTTTTGTTTGATCACTGGAACCGGCGAATTCTTCAAAGATTCGGTTGAGCTCAACCGAATCGGCCGGGCCATCAAATGCTACAATGCGATATCGAAGTTGCAATGCCTTTTCTGGCGATAGGATCATTTCATCGGAAAAAAGCGGATTGTTCGGCGCAAATGCGCCGTAATCGCGCACAAACCAGCGGGCTGGATGATCGGGATTATCGGGATGATCCATCAGTGCGATGCCGGCTTCTCTCTTGCCCGACTTCCCGTACATGGCCAGCCAGCGGGCCGCTTTGCCGTAGGTCTCCGCCTCTTTATGCTGATTTTCGGAGTTGACGATGAGTCCTCCGTCCTTGGCATCCAGGGCGTCGGCCACTCGAATCATCGGCAATCCCGCCTCTTTCGTCGGGTAAAGGCAGACCGGCCGGCCGGAAGGCAGCATCTCATAATTGATATCAATCAGTCGGCTGCCGTTGGACGCCTTCGAGAAGGAAAAACCGCGCCGGTCTGCCAGGCGAATCGTCGAATCGGAAGTAATCCATTCGCAGATTTCGCAAAACTGGGCAAAGTTCCCTTTTTGCAGGCTCTCGAACTCCCGGTGGCGGATGCGCCCAAAGTTGGACCGCTCTTGCCACCAGTCCATATCATCCGTCCGGGCATATCCAAACCATATTCCATGGTGATTTCGGTGATCCACCGGCGCGTTTTCAGTCAGAACGGTGCCGTTTGGTGCCAGTACCGGGTGGAGGTAGGGCTTCCAGATGCCGGTCCCATACACGTAGCGCGCCCACTCTCCCTCTTTATCTCGTACCACCAGATGCTTGCCCGGCTCATCTATAATATCAATCATGAAACCCCGCCATCATTTTCAATCCAGATTTCCGAATCACTCGGCCGCTCTAGCTTCCCAAAATGTAGCGCTTGACCACCGCGATCGTATTGGCTGCATCGCCGCTTGCCTGAGCGGCCGCCAGCTTATCGCGAACCGCATAGATTTGGAGCGCCCGCTTCATCGCATTGGCAAAGAGCTCTTTGGATAGGGCCATCGCTTTGATCGGATCCATCCGGTAGGTAAACTGGTCCTCACCGAACCAGCCCTGGTAACCGGTATCCACCGCCGCGTAGCAAAACTCCACCAGCCGCCAGATGTCATCGGTGCCGGTAACTCGATCCTCATCATTGGAGTTATATTTCGCCGAGTTGATGTGGAAATTCATGATCGGCACGTTCATCCGCTTGAGCAGATAGAGGCTGTCGGCCGGCTGGTTGCCCGCCATTTGTTCATGACCGTAGTCAATCACCACGCCCATCACCTTGGAACTCAGCGCCTCATTCACCGTTTTGGCGATAAGAGCCGCTTTTGCGGTGGTATTGATGATCATGTTGCCTTCGCGCGGCTCCTTTTGTTTGGCTTCGGTGCCGAACATAAGACCCTTTTCCCGGCATTTGGTTGCGATTTGAATGCAGCCGTCAATGAACCAATCCAGTTGCTGGCCGTAATTCACCTCGAAATGATAATCCCATCCGTCGGAGCCGGGCCAAAGTTGAACGCTGGGGCAGCCCGTCGCCTTCGCCAGATCCACGACCTGCAGACAGTAATCCAGCGCGTCCCGGCGTTTAGCCGGATCGGGATTGGTGATGCCGCCCACCTTCCACTTCGCCAGCGTCCAGATATTGGTGTTCATATTGGTGGGAGTGAGGTGGTGGCGATCGAGGGCTTGCTTAACCTCGCTGATCTTCTTGTCCACGATGCAGAAGTGTTCATCGAGAAACATCATATTGTTGAGCTCAACGCCGTGAATGCCGGCTGCCGCTACCCTTGCGATCTGTCCGACCGGCGTTTCATCCAACGGCGTCTCGGCATAGGTAGCGCAAAACCGATCCGAAAAGCCGCCGGCGCACCAATGGCCGGCTGAGAAACGAATATCGAAATCTTCAAACATGCGATCAATCTTATCGCCTTCGATGTAACCGGCGTATTCGGTATCGAGGCGAGCCAACCGTTCAAGGTCAATCTTCATTGAATATCCTCCAAAAGTTCAATTATTGCTTGCTGCCGGATTCCTTATCTGTGCTGGAACCAACTCTTCCACCTTCTTATTTTACCCCTCAAGCGCGCCTTTGTGGGAAGGAGGCGATTCGATGAGTTACGGAGAAAAGGCAATACCCCGATCGAATCGCTGGATGATGGGTTGAAGCGATTGCATCTGATCAGATGGACCGGCAAATGTGACCACGAACAGATTCCCGTTCACCCAAACACCGTCGCATACCGCGGTGTAAGGCTGGTTAAATACCTCGTAGCTCCCGATGAACCGCAGCGTGCTCATCTTCCCGATGTGTCCCGGCAAACTTGTTTGAACTGACAAATTGACCGCGCCCGGGGTTTCCTTCACGAGACTGTTCAACAGAGCTTGCTCCAATACGCCCAGATCCGACTGAGTCAGGTTACCGCCCGATGCCGGTTCCAGCAATTGAACCCAAAGGATCGTGTGTGGAGCGATCCGGTAGAGGCTGCCGCCGTCGAAGGGATTAATGGGTTCCCAACGGTTTGAAATGGGAAGCACCACCGTAAAATTGGGGTTGCCGAGTTCAACCGGCGCCTCGTTCAATAAGCCGTGGTCGGTCACAAGTAGGTTGTGAGCCGCAACCCCGATCGAAAATATTGCAATAAGCGCAGACAAGAAGAAACTGATGTTGGTCAGTAAACGTGAGAGGGTTGTTCGCGGCGGTGAAAAGGCGTTGGGGGGAATAACCAGCCCAGCAATCACCCCGCCGGTCAGGCCGCCAAGATGGGCGAAGTTATCAATCCCGGCAATGGAAAACCCCAGCAACAGGTTTAAGACGGCGAACGGGATTAGGCCGATTCCCACCTGGCGGGCAAACCACGAAGGGAGTTGGCTGCGGTGCCGGATACCCATCACGATTCCGGCGCCGGCCAGCCCAAATATCGCGCCGGAAGCTCCCACCGATACCGCATTCGAGAAGCGAAAGCTGGAGAAACTGGCAAGCAGTCCCGAAATCGTGTAGATGATGAAGAACTTGCGGTGGCCATAAATTCCCTCCAACAACTGCCCCAAAATAAAAAGGGCGTACCCATCCAGTAAAATATGCAGCAGCCCACCGTGAACGAAGGTTGCCGTTTCCAGCCGCCACCACTCTCCCCGAATGATATCGGGATTGGATTTGGCGCCGAAGGCAACCAGCAGCGGCACTGAAAAATTAATCCCACCGCTCACCAGAACCATCACCAGGTAAATGGTCGTAATCGTTACCAGTAAGGAATAGGTGATCAGCGGAGGTCTCAGCAGCCGCTGGATGAACGCGCTGTGTGGGTCTTCAGGTATGCCCCGAGATTCGATTACGGTTGGCAATGCAATGTCTCGCAGATCCTATCCAGACGGGCTTCAATCGCATCCAAGCGCTTTTGCTGCTCCTCCAGCTCGTTGTGGAGGTCGCGCCGGAGCGTTTCGATGGCATCCCGCGCCTCCAGCGCCCGATCGAAAGAGCGCTTCAGGGCTTGCCGATCCAGCTCTTCTTCGGCAACCGCATTGATGCTGCGCCGGGTTGAGAAGCGAACCGTGACCGTCATCACGGCCAGCAGACCGACTAATGCGGCGGCTGCAACGAGGAACTCGACGATTAGGGTGCTGACGCTCATTTAGTTAGGACCATCAATTTACGCAAACGGCGGCGCTTCCTCAATCCGGAGAAGGAGTCGTCTTATTAGGGTTTTCAATATAACGAGAAGCGGCTGCAATATCCAGCGCAATGCTCTTTTGATCTGCTTTATCGGCGGGCCAGCCGGTGATATCAGCATGATTCTTCGGAGGCGATGATGGATGGATTTCCAACGATAGCGCTCTCACCTTACTTGTCATTATGTCAGCCCTACCGCAAAGGGTAGCATTTGGCCGGTTTTGTGCTATCGTTTGGCCTAATTGCCAAATTTCTTTTTCGCTCAAGTCCTTGTGACGGGTAACCGATAATGCAAGAGAAGATTTAGGTGGTATAAAAGCATCCGGTTTTACGGTGTGATCGCTTCTACGAACGTGATTCCGCCTGAGGATATAGCGCGCAAGCATTTCATTATCCTCCACCACATCCACAATCGTTTCGTCACTCATACCTGATTATATACTTGCCGGATCAATAAGCCGATGATACTGGGCATTTTGCCATAAGAAATCTCGGTGCCAGAAGATTTGCTCGCCCCAATTAGCGCTGCGTAGTGCAATTCGCCGGTTGGACTGATGCTGACCGAAAGAATTCGGCGTGGCGAGTGATACCACTCGAAAACGAGCATGCCATCCGCTTCGGCGCCCACTGAAGGGATCGGGACTGAAGCGGGGAGGGAGCGTAGAAAATCCTTTGCCAGCTCGAAGGTCTCTGTCGCTACCGGAAGCGCATCGTATCCATCCCAATTAGGCGCCGAAGTCTCCCTCACGACTTCCTCCAGCTCTGGTAAAACCTGCTTTAATGCCGGAAAATAGGATTCCACTCTTACCAACTCCTCAACACTGCGTAACTGTTGGTTGCGGATGTAATTTGCCGCTTCTCCGTAACCACAAGCTATCGATCTGCTAGTTGTCAAGCTCCCTATGGCAATCATTTTTTACATTCCTCTAAACTGTTTAATAAATTGAATCGTAACCGTGTTGAAAAAGATGCTGTTTTTGAGCGATCGCAAATGGTCTAGTGCCTCCAACAGATTTGGTTTTATGGGTTCAAGCGGCTCTTCGGTAAACGCATCTATATCAAGAATTACTGCCGGTCCTTGTCCTATTGCTGATGCTGGCTGGATCGTCTTGATAATGTTTGCCTGATAGGGTTGATTGGGTAATGTTACAACGTCATGATAGATAAAACCCACCCTCTCAACCCTCATATCAGGGACCGGTGAGGGAAATTCCTTGAAAACTGCCGAAATGGGAGTCGATTCAGTCGGTAGGAGGATACGATTAATAAAACGAACACCAACTCTTTGGATTTCTATTTGCTGGAGAACGTGGTGATGTATCTCCCATAATCTGAGTGCTTCAGTGGAGAAACTATCCCATGAACTGTATGGATTCAGCCGGCTAAAGGAGAAAAAATCAATATTGAAGTGGGCGATCTGCTTTTGATCTTTCCTCTTAAACTGAATTCCCTGTAATCCTAAATCTTTTGCCTCAAAACTGGCTATTTTCCCACTCTCAAATCGGATGCTGCCGTCAACTGTCCCTATGTGTTGAATTTCCGGATAATCTTTCATATCCCGCTGAAGCGTATCCTTGATTTGCATCTCGTCCCATGGCACACCTGCTCGCCCTCGAACCTCAATTACGGCCTCCACAATGGGCGCCTTTGCAAGATGGGGGTATTCCTGATCCTGTTCGACCATTTCCTCGCTCATTGATTCCATAAATGACCATCCTTGTTTAAACTACGTCTTTTCCAAGTTGAATCGGTCTAATCATGCGCATCTCTAGCGCCGATCAATACTTTGGCACCGAGCTATCTACCTCATCCGACCAGGCCAAGATGCCCCCGACCAAATTCCGGACCCGCTCAAAACCGTTCTCGCGCAGGAAATCCACCGCTTGCTGACTGCGAACGCCCGAGCGGCAGTGCATGATGATGTCAGCATTTCGATCCAGCTCATTGACCCGATTTGGAAGCTGGCCCAACGGGATGAGCCGGGATCCGGGTATCCGGCAGATATCGAACTCATGCGGTTCGCGGACATCCACCAGCACATAATCGGCGCTTTTGTCCATCATCTCCTTCAACTCAGCGCAGGTTATCAGATAGCGGTTATCGGATTCGTCGGCCACCGGCGCCGCCGCTTGCGGGATGCCGCAAAACTCTTCGTAATCAATCAGCTCGTGTATGGTGGCATTCGGCCCGCAGATCGGGCAGCTCTCGTCTTTTCGCAGCTTCAACTCCCGAAACTGCATCTTGAGCGCGTTAAAGAGCATTAAACGACCGATCAGCGGCTCGCCCTTCCCCAAGATTAATTTGATGGTTTCGATCGCCTGTATAACCCCGATCACACCCGGCAGCACGCCCAGCACTCCTCCCTCCGCGCAGGAAGGAACCAGCCCCGGCGGCGGCGGCTCCGGATAGAGGCAGCGGTAGCACGGACCGTGCTCGGCCCAAAATACCGATGCCTGCCCCTCAAATCGGAATATGGAGCCGTAAACGTTGGGCTTGCCGAGCAACACGCAGGCGTCATTCACCAAATAGCGGGTCGGGAAGTTATCGGTGCCATCCACGATTACGTCGAAATCCTTAAAGATTTCCAGCGCATTCTCGGAGCTGAGGCGCGTTTCAAATGGGATGACCTTTACATAAGGATTGATATCGTGGATCGTCTCTTGCGCCGAATGCAGCTTTGGACGACCGACATCGTTGGTGTCGTGGATGATCTGGCGCTGCAGATTCGTGAAATCCACCACATCGAAATCAACGATGCCCAGCGTTCCCACTCCGGCCGCCGCCAGGTAGAGGGCCAGCGGCGACCCCAGTCCGCCCGCCCCGATGCAGAGCACTTTCGCCGCTTTCAGCCGCTTCTGCCCCTCCATCGAGACTTCCGGCATAATCAGGTGGCGGCTGTATCGAAGCACCTCTTCCTTTGACAGTTCTTCTACCGGCCGCTGATCAATATTTAGTCCAGCCGATATGGATGGAGCGGTATCAAGCTTTAGGCCGTCTTTCAATCGCGTAACTTCTCCTTTCAAATGGTCGCATGCGCCTCACCCAAGATAATATACGAGCGGTCTGATCTTTTTCACTCAGCGGAAATTGGCTCCGGCTCAAAGCCGGATTGGTCATCTTTAAGTATCCAACTCTGAAGCGCGGCCGACCGACCGTCAAGAATTGAAATGATGATATAAGAATACCACGGGAACGCCCAATAGCGGTCTTCCTCCGATGGGGTGGCCGGGTGGTTGGGGTGGGAATGATAAAACCCAAGCAGCCGCTGGTCAGAGCGGCGCTCCTCTTTTAATATTTGGTAGATTTCGTGAGTGTCAATTTGAAACCGGTTCTGCCGGCCACCTTCGTAGACGTTCTCAAGCGGCCGGATTTGGCGAACGATGCGGAGGTCGTTTTTGACTTCACCCCAAAGCGCGCCGCAGCACTCGCTTGGGAACGCCCGCTCGCCGTAGCGCGCCATTTCGTTTTGGAGTTTTGGGGTTAGAAGAATCATTGCTTTATTGTTTGGGAATGAAGGCCGGCTGGAGGCTTCAGCGTTGCTCCATCTTCATCCACAAACCGTTTGGCCCACTCAAGCGCGCCATCGAAATGGAAGCAATCATCAGAAAGACGAGGATATACGCGACGATAAGCCGATTTAATTTTCCCGCGCTCACCCTTTTTGGCGGCGTAATTCACGACTTGAACTACGGGGATGGTCGGGTACAGAGGGCCACGCGCCTCGGAGAATAGCTGAGCGGCGGCGATGTCGGTGACCGGCAGTGAGTAGCCGATAAAGATCACCTGATCGGCTTGCTGTAACAACTCATAGGCCCGCGTCCAAATGAGCTGAAGGATGGGTTGCTCATTCAGGTCGGTTTTGGTGAGGATCGGTGGAACAATAAAAGGAACAGGTTCGATATGATCCTTCACTAACATCTCATTCTCCCACGAATACAACCATCCATTATCTATACCTGTTATATGGCCCATTTCTCTTTTATAGGATATACTCCATGGTGATTTATGCACAATGTCATCAACGCTATATGGTTTTGCAGCGCCGCGCTTGGCATACCAGCTCATTGAGCCATGCAGCTTTAAAACTAGAGAGATAGTCGAGCCATTGGCTTTCGAATCCGACAATCCAATGAGGTCATAGACAGGACGGCAATAAAATCCATATCCATGATTGGGATTCCACCCTCTTTTTATAGAATGATCCTGAGAAGTCTCGGCTGCAGCATTGAGTGCCTCATCTAGCATGTCATCATAATTGAAGGTGATGAAATTGACCCGCTGTCTCAGACAATATTCTGCCAGATTTTCGAGTACTTCGAGTTCCTCCGTTATATAAGTTCCTTTAACTGCTTTGAGTTCCGTCTTTGGATCGGTAATGTCCCCTTCCCGCGTTTTACGTATTCGTTCAATGAGAATATCAATCACGTCATCCAGTAAAGCATTAAGGATGTGTCTATCTTCATTTGTATCATAAGGCATACCGCCCGCCAGCCGGGTCATCAACCGCTCCAGATTGATCCGGCCCTTATCTTCAGGATACTCTACCGCTTGTTGCTTCAGTTCGGCTTCCAATAACTTCTTCGCTGCCCCAAATTTTGTGTATTTAGGGATTAATTCCTGTTGAATCTTTTCAAATGTATCCACCAGAAGAGGAGCTTTGTTGTAGAATGCTTTTGTGAAGCCGGCGCCCAATACCAGAACGGTATTTGGACGCCCCGGTCTCCCGTCATTTTTCCACAGATTCCGAATAATCTCCCATTGCCCTTGCATCTTTGCGAAATCATACGCGCTTTGCCTATCTTTATTGGTCGCGTTTAAATCCGCTCTAGATTTAATGAGAAGTTTCACCAGTTTCTCGTAGCCCCCGCGGGACGCCAACATCAAAGCGGTGGGTCCACCTAAGAATGCCTCATCACCGCGGGCATCCACTTCAGCACCATGCTCCAACAAGAATCGGACAGTATCTATCTGGTTTTTATCTGTCGCGATTATTATGGCGGGTTTATGCAAACGGTTAGAATTATCGTTTATATCCATTCCCGATGCCAGAAGTTCTTTAAGACGGGGAATATCGCCTTTGCAGGTTGCATCAACCCACGATTGCTTTTGATCTTCGTCCATCCTTACTCTCCATAATCTGTTTTATGAGGATGCTTCAACAATCTACCTGCGCCTACATATTACCAAATAGGTTAAAGATTGAACACAATGCCCAATTGTACTATGAGTGTTACCCATGTGTTCGGTCTATACACCCTCGGAGAGGGAAGGGGAGTCGGCAGAATTCAACCGGGTTCAAATTACTTACGTCATTCCCGATACACCTCCTGACCAACCGGTGAGCCTTTTAGTGTTGAGCCGTTACATCTCCTTCAGTTGCGGCTCGTTGAGTTGGATCACCCGGCGCGATCCCGCTAGTCTCAGGATGTGGATTGTTTGCGCGTTTTTCCAGACCGACTGCCGGCGATTCCAATATGCGAGGAACGCCTGCTTCCCGTCAATAGTGGGAACCCAGCCATCCTCTCCCGAGCCGGTAAACAGCACGACCCGGGTATAGGGGCGAATGTTGACATCGTGGTCAAACATGTAGAAGCTGGATGACCAGTCCGGCGAATCAGGGGAGAATACGCTCTCGCTGCACAGCGCCCAGCCGCATAGCGAGAGCGACACCAACCCCTCATTTTGCAGCACTACGTACTCGCCTTCCGGCCGCGGCGCCGTACGAACCTCAATAATCTTTAGCATGATTTATTATACCTCCTCGCCCGAATGGAATGTGACCCTTATCCTCCCTGCGCCTCCGAGATGCCTACAAATTTGCGGTAGCCGTAGCATCGAAAGATATAGTTGATGCGCACCGGATTACGATAATAGGGCTTGCGCCAAACCCGAACCACGAGCGGGTGCGGGTCAACATATCGAAACAGCGGCCGTATTTCGGTCAGATCGGGATTGTTGTTGATGTAGAGCGCATTTTCACCCAGCATTCCTTTCAAATCCCGATTCCACATCACATATTCGCAAAGGCGGGAACCGGCGAAAAGATCGTAGGTTTTCGGACGCCCAGCCGTATAAAACGCCGCCTCCGAACAGTACTGGTAGTCATTTCCGCAGATGAAAACCGGACCGGGTCCCAGCCGCCTGCGCTCCATTTCAATCCGGTTCCCCAGCTTTTTCCACCCGTAGGTCTGGTTTGTGAGGTGCCACAAGGCCGGCGCACGAACGCCCATCGCCATTAAAATCGCGGGGAACAATACAACTGCGCTCATCAATATCGCCAGCGCCGCTCCTAGTCCGGCCGTCCATCGCCTCCTCGCATTGCCATCCGCCAGCCAACCGCCCGCCAGCACCGCAGCCGAGGGATAGGCGTTGATGGCCCAATTCGCCTGAACCTTTGTCTTGAAGGCAAAAAGTGCAAAAAATAGCAGTATGGGTACCGCTGACCACCACATCAGCTTCACCGGCGCACGATCCCATCGGTTTGGCCGCACCAGAGCGATCGCCAGAATTACAAAAAGGATCGGCGAAACCAGCATGACTTGTGAGCCGATGTAGGCGCCAAAATCCTTGAGCGCCGAATGAGGCCCGCCCGCCTGACTCAGAAACAGCAGATGTCGGATTGTCATCCAGTTGTGATGGGCGTTCCACAGCAGATTTGGAACGTATAGCAAGCCCATTACAAAAACAAAAAAATAGGGTTGCGGTTTCCGCAGCCATGGCCGCCACTGCGGCGTGAGAAAAAGGGCGAGCCATAAGCCCGGTATTACCATCACCATCGTATGTTTGCTCAGCAGGCCTAGCCCAGCCGCGATACCGGCTCCCAGCCAGAACGCCCAACTTCCATCGGATAACGCGCGCTCCAGCAGCACCAGCGTCCACACCCAAAAGCAGATCAGCATCGGATCGTAGGTGGCCACCGACCCGCCGATGAACATCAGCGGGGTGACATTGAGAAAGAGTACCGCCCATAAGGCAGCCCACCGCCCGTAAATCCGGTCGGCGAGCAGCGCCACCCCAATCGTGGTAAGCAGGCTGGCAAGAGCGGGCGCCATCCGAACTCCCATTTCGTTGGTACCGAATATCTTGACCGTTAACCATATCCACCAAGCCACCATCGGACCCTGATCGTAATAGCCCCAGGCCGGATAGCGAGACCAAATCCAGTAGTACGCTTCATCGGGGGCCAGATCGCCCCGGCCCAAAATCGGCAGCCGTGCCAGACCCAGCGCAATGACTGCCAGCCAAAACATGATATGCCAAAACCGCTTGCGAGACAAGGGACTACGCGGATCGGGAGACCGGCCCCGCGATGACCTGTCGCAAGGCCGCCTCCAACGGGATTGCGACCGTCTCCCGGCTGAATGTATCCATCGTTAATTGTTGAAGCTGCCGGCGCTCATCCTCAGTGGATCTATCCAATGCCTCCTCCATGAGGGCGGCAAACCGGTCCGGGGTCGTGGGAAAATGTTCGAAAATCACGTGATCGCCGAAGTGATTCTCCACCCCATCCATAAAGGTCTCCGGCGTAATCCGCCCCACCACGCCGTCAAATCCAGCCGAGATGAGGTTGCAGCCGCTGACCAGCGCCTCGATCCCCACGCAGCCGCTTCCCACCACGTTGCGGGTGTCGCCGAATACGACGGAGGTATCCAGCTCATGCTCGACCACCTTCACCGCTTCGCGACCGGCCTGGCGGTTGATTCGCTGAGCCGCCTCAAGCGCTCGGCCATAAAATTTACCGAACCCGATCACGATGGCGCTCAGGTTCGGGCGCTGGGTGAGTAGCCGCTCAAATCCGCCCAGAAAGCCGAGGGCCAGCGGGCCTTTCTGACCGCTTAGCCGCGAGCAATAGGCGAAATCATATCGCCGCTCGTTGTACGGCTTGGCGCGAGCGGTGTATCGGTGGACATCCACCATATATCTTACAATGGCCAAACGATCGGTCGGCGCGCCCAGTTCCTCGTAATAGCGCCACTGCTGGCGGTTCATTACCTGAACCATATCCACCCGGTTTACAATCCGGCTCGCGCGCTCCGGCTTATCGGCCGAACCGAAGGTCACCGCCAGCGGCACACCGGTTGCACCGGCGGCCGGGATGGCGATTAGCATCTGGCGCGGTGAGTGGACGTTCAACACGTCGGGATGAAGCTCGCGAATTCGCCGAGCCAGCTTGCGCCACTGCCACTGGAAAACATACACTTCGTCCAGCGTGCATTCGTAAGCCTCATCCAACACTTTCCGCATGGGTCCGGAGCCGGTTATCAAAAGGGGGTGATGTCCCATTGCTCGCAGCGCGTGCCCCATATTCCAAATCAGGGTCGTACCGCCACCCACGCTCGCATCCCGATTCACAACCAGAATGCGGAGTGCCTTGTGCGATTCGCTCATGAACACCCCAAGGTTGAGCCGCAGTTCAGGCATTTATAGCAGGAGCCGTTGCGAACCATCAGGGCGCCGCAATCGGCGCAGGCGGGCGCATCGGCCTGCAACTGGAACACCTGATGCTCATACTCGCTGATCCCGCCCACTTTGCCCGGCTCCATCGGTGGGCGTTCCGTGTTTGCCTTTCCAGTGGAACCACTATCTCCTTTCGTTTCGTGTATCTGGGATGAGCCATTCTCTTCCTCCGATGCGGCCTCATCGCCCGGCACCGCACCGCTGGGTAGGAACTTCATCCCCAGCCAGCGAAAAAGGTAGTCGGGGATGGACTTGGCAAACCGGATATGAGGATTTGAAGTGATGCCGGACGGTTCAAAACGGGTGTGGGCAAACTTATCCACCAGGGTCTGCAATGGCACCCCATATTGAAGCGCCAGCGATGCCATCGTCGCGATGGTGTCCATCAGGCCGGATATGGTAGAGCCCTCTTTGCTCATCACCAAAAAGATTTCACCGGGCGATCCATCTTCATACATCCCCACCGTAATGTAACCTTCGTGGCCGGCGATGCTGAACTTGTGGGTTACCGCTTTGCGCTCATCGGGCAGCTTGCGCCGCACCGGCCTCCTCGCCTCCTGGGTGCTGGTCGGCGACAGGGAGCGATCCGCCGCTTCAGGCTCCGCTGCCACCTTTTGAGTAACCAGCGGCTGGGTCCTCTTTGATCCATCACGATAGATCGCGATCGCTTTCAGGCCCAACTTCCATGCCTCCACATAGGTACCCATGATCTCCTCAACCGTTGCCTCGTTGGGCATATTGACCGTTTTGGAGATGGCCCCCGAGATAAAGGGTTGTACCGCCGCCATCATGTGTACGTGGCCCATATAGTGA
>JAKBZR010000167.1 GCA_021842405.1 bacterium | reverse complement strand
AGTGGTGAAGCTGGTTAGGTAGAGCAGTATCAGATGCTTTCTCATCCCAATTCCTCCAAAAAACGATTGGGTAATTCGATTATTTACAAATCAGACAAAACAATTGCCGGGTCATCCGCTTTTTACGCGCACTTTTTTCCGGCGGCGCAAGTTTTGCAAAATTTCCGGAACCACCTTTCGGGCGCCGATCATCGCGTTTTGATAATAGCGGTTTACTTCACGGCTGGTGATGGGAGTCCCATTTTGATAGTACGCTTGCAAGGCCTTTCCCAGTGCCACCGTCCCGGCATAGGCGATCGCTCCTTTAATCGCTAGGCCGATGCCGTCCGGCACCACCGCGATCAGCTCGCGGGCGATGGCGCGCCACCCGAACGCATTTCCCAGTAGTGGCATCATCTCCGGAGATCGCGAACAGGTGTCGAGCGGCATCCGGTAGGCGGCGGCCAGGCGTAATAACATCATGGCCTGGTTTTTACTCAATATCACGATATCGCTGACCGAGCTGACCGATAGCAGCACCGCCGTCCACGGGAGCACGCCGGGCAGAGCGCTCATCATGGCAACTTCGGAGTTCACCAAGGCGGTCTCTTTGATCAACCTGGAACAGGCAGCCGGCCTCAAGCCGGGGAATTTCCGGGCCAGGGCTAATGTACGATCCGGCTGCCGGTCGAGAAGGCGATCGGCCCACTCAGCGAATACCTTGTCTTCGAGCGATGAATTTACGGCGACCGGTATTACGGACTCCGATTCGGGAGGGGGCTGGTTGTTTGTGGAGAGATCGTAAAATTCGATATCGTCTACCGAGAGATCGCTTTCTTGGGTGACGCTGCGTCCTAAAAGCTTTTCGGTATAATTGAGGGCCGTTTCATGGTCACCCATCAAAATCAGCTTGACCGGCCGCTTCGACTCCGATTCGATACCTTTCACCGAAATGGAGCGCATAACCCCCCAAAACTGGGCGAACTTCTTAGCGCCTGGCATTGATCCCTCCGCCGTTTAGGAGGATGTTGAAAAAGTCACGGGAGACTGCCACGTCGTCATTCCTGCCTGCCGCAGGTAGGCGGAATGACAGCCCGATGGGTGTTACAGTATTTTTCAACACCTACTTAGTGGTTTTATTTTACCTCTAACCTAGGAGAAGATGGGCGGGTGCGCTCACGCAATTATGGCTTTGAAATAGTCCACCGCGCGCTGGATATTTTTTCGCCGCTGATCCTGGTCGAAGCGGCCCAGCGATTCATCCTCTAGACAGATGTCGCGATCGTATCCCGCCTTCTTCAGCATATTGATGACCAGCCGGTGGTCAATATCGCCGTCCGGTATCGGGCAAACGTATTCGCCATACTTGTAGCCCAACGGGCGCTGGGTCTGACGCATCTCCTCCGGGTAGCGGATGTTCTTGATATGGGTGTGGAACGTTTTGGGTGCGAGGTGCTCCAGGATTTCATAAACGCGATCCAATGGATGGCCGGCCCAGTAAAAGTTGCCGGTATCCATCGTCATTCCCAAGCGCGGCGATTGCACCAGCGCCATCAAGCCATCGAGGAACTGAGGATCGTTCCCTTGCCGTCCATGGTTTTCAATGCCGAGTTCCACCGGGATTCGGCTGGTTTTATCGAGTACGTCCTTCACCCCGGAGGCAAAAATCATTTCCCTTTCCTCGAGCGGCAGCTCCGCTTCGCCGCTCATGATCGCATCTATCCGAATGGCTGGTGCGCCCAGTTCGGCCGCCACCTCGATGGATCGGACGATCCAATCCAGCTCCTTTACCTTATCAGGTGCGTTGAAGTTGTTGCCCAGCAGCAACGCCGAGATACGAACCCCGTTGGATTCCGCCTCGTTCTTTAACTCGGCGATCTCCTCAGAACGGTTAATAAGGTAGTGTGTGTTTGAATCTTGCGGCCTAAGCCGGCGAACTCTATATTCGCGGTCAACCGCTAGCTCGATGCCCTGTATACCGAAGAATTTGAGTCCCTCGATGAAATCGCTGAAGCCGGTCGCGTGCAAGATATCATCGCGAATCGAGACGTACATGAGTTGATCCTTTCTAGATTAGTGTGATTTAACCTGTTAGTATCCGGTTCCACTTTCAACGTCGTCTTTCCTGCCTCTTTTGTGAATTGCATCACAGAGAAATTTTAAGGGCGGGATTTAAATCGTTTTCGATCTGCAGGACAACTTATGCTAAAATTGGATCATTATGATGTCGGCTGGAGGGATCGTGGCGGCCGCATCTCGATCTTAGATCGGGTTATGGAGGGAGGTATTGGTGGCGTCAGTGATGAGACGGTTGGAGGGCAAAACAGCTCTGGTGACGGGTGCCGCTCAGGGGCTGGGCGAGGCGCTTTCGCGACGATTTGCGGCGGAGGGCTGTACCGGCGTGACGGTGGCGGATATCAATATTGAGCGGGCGCAGCAGACCGCGGCTGCCATCCAGCAGGAGGCCGGCTGCCGCACTTTGGCAATCAAAGCGGATGTAACCAGTGAGGCCGATGTGCATGCCATGGTGAGCCAAACGGTGGCTGAGTTTGGTCGGCTGGACATCGCGGTGGCTAACGCCGGCATTTTAATCGCGGAGGACATACTGGATTTCGCTCCGTCGGCTTGGCGGAAAGTGATTGAGGTGGATCTAATCGGCTTCTTCCTCACCGCTCAGGCGGCGGCACGGGTGATGGTTCAGCAAAAGTCGGGTGCGATCATCCAGATCAACTCCAAATCGGGCAAAAAGGGCAGCTTCCGCAACAGCGCCTACGCATCGGCGAAGTTCGGCGGCATCGGGTTAACCCAATCCATCGCGCTGGACCTGGCGCCCTACAATGTGAGAGTGAACGCGGTTTGTCCGGGAAACCTACTCGAGGGCACCCTATGGAATGAGAGTTTGTACGCTCAGTATGCCAAAAAGTGGGGGATTACGTCGGAGGAGGTGCGCCGCAAATACATCGAGCAGGTCCCGTTGGGTCGGGGCTGCACCTATGACGATGTGGCCAACGTGGTGGTTTTTCTCTCGTCTGACGAATCCAGTTATATGACCGGGCAGGCCATCAATGTGACCGGCGGCCAGGAGATGCGCTGACGGCGAAACGTGCAGCGCTGAATTCCCGATCCATCCTATTTTTAAGCTGCGGTTTGTGGCTGCTCGCATTCTCACACTCTGCCTTATCGCTGCCGCCGAATCAGAGCAAAGC
>JAKBZR010000008.1 GCA_021842405.1 bacterium | reverse complement strand
CCGATCTGTAGGTGATCAGCACATCACCAGCAGCCTTGCTTGCCAAGTCGAACAGCTCTTCATGGTCTATATCGGAATACCGATAGAGTCGCTTTCCGGCCACTGTATACGGCGGGTCAATAAACCAAGCAACATCCGAGCGATCGGCGTATTCACGGAGCGATTTAAGCCCATCGCCATTGATAAAGGTAAAGCGCTTTCGACGTTCAATAATATCGAGAATGCGCCGACGTAGTGTTTCCGGGTACCAGCGCGATGTCAATCCCTTGCCGTTTTCGCCATGTTTCACCATTCCCGCCCCAGGAGCCAGGATACCACCGCGCGCAACCCGATTGCGGACTAAGGTCGCAAGGGCTTGAAGATCGAGGGGTTTATCTTGTTGGGCAAAAAGAGCCTGAATATTGGGAAGTGTCGGCTTAAACTCAGCAATCGTGTCTGCTAACCAATCTCCATGTCCATTAAGGATAGCCATCCAAACAGACGCCACATCCTCATCAAGCTCTATCAGTGTTGCATGGTTGGCCAAACCCTCGAATATTGCCGTTAAGCTGACAATACCGCCGCCGGCAAAAGGCTCGATTAATTCCGTCACACCGGTAGGTTGTGCCTGAAGCCATTGACGGATACACGGAATAAGCCAGGTCTTGCCACCCGGATATCGAAATGGACTCCGTTGTGGCACTTGCGCCACGTTGACGGCCTGTAATTCTGTGATGGAAGGTATTGGAGATGACATGACATCATCGGTTGCGGCGTAGATCGCCTGGCCGCTTAATTTGCCTCCATCGGTGAAATCGAGCACAGTTTGGCGATCAACCAGCCAATCGCGACCGAATTTACGCGCATGCAAGGAACCTTCGCGAATCAGAAAACGAGTATGCTGAATCGTATACCCGAGATATTCCGCTGCCTCACTGGTTGTCATATACTGCTGTTGAATCATATCTTCCATCTTCTTTAAGGAATATACCGTTTTACGGGCGGTAATGTCAAGCCCTCTTCCCTGCACGCTCGCAACCGAAATAAGAGGTAAACGTTAATTCTCATCACTCGGGTGGAGCGGCAAGCTGGAAGCGACTGCAATTGAAACCATGGGCAATGATCTTGCAAATTTTTGCAGGATAAATCGAGCGGTTAATCAAATCTTACAATATGCCATCCTCGCACAAACGAATTATCGAACGGTCAACATACGGAATTGGTGAGTGGTATGGGCGCTCATTCGTGCAAATGTCCGGCAGTGAGCGCCGCCGGTTCGCCGAGATTCAATTACGTCCAAAACGGGAGCGGCCAACCATAGCGTGTCCTCCTCGTTCAATTGGCAGGGATATCCCTTGCACGAAGGATGGAGGCATTTGTTCGCTTCGCCGTTATCAACAATCGGTAGTTGGGGATGTCTTCGGTGTTTCCGGCGACGCAGGACAGTTGTGCACGACATGTCCGTATCGTTTTTATGAAAGCAATCTGGTCTTCCAATGGATTGGTGAAAAGATTCTAAGGCACGCCAAGCCAACCATAGTCGGTGAAGTGGGTTTCCTCGAGCGTGAGGAGAATGCCGGCGCCGATCTCGATGATCGATTCGGTCGTGAAGACGTGGGCCGAATTGATCATGTGTTAGTGCACCCTGACAGATCCCACTTGACTTGGTGCGCTCTTGAGATGCAAGCGGTCTACTTTTCAGGTGAATCGATGGCGAAAGATTTTCGCCATATCGCCATCGCTACTGGAGAGGATACTCCATTTCCAGTCGGTCGTCGCCATCCGGACTTTCGCAGCAGCGGTCCGAAACGCTTAATGCCCCAGTTGCAAATCAAGGTGCCAACCTTGCGCCGATGGGGGAAGAAGATGTGCGTCTTGGTGGATCGTATGTTCTTTGATGCTCTCGGACGCATGGAAACGGTGCCTGATGTATCGAACTGTGATATTGCCTGGTTTGTAGTTCGATACGATGAGGATGAGGAAGGCGCGCACCTTCGCCCGGATTCTGTTCATCTTACGACACTTGAGCGATCCGTAGAAGGACTCACCGCAGGGATGCCGGTCAGTCTAACCGAGTTTGAGGAGCGCATTAAAGCCAAATTAGCCCGGCAATGATGTCGGCAGCCACGCCAACGACTTCCCAATGAGGATCTCCGTTTTCGCCCTGTGATGGGTTGTCTTCATAGAGATTAATCGCGCCTCGAATTGGTACTTTGCAGCCAGATATCGAATCTCCGGCGCATTATCGTAGGTGATCAGCACATTACCAGCAGCCTTGCTTGCCAAGTCGAACAGCTCTTCATGGTCTATATCGGAATACCGATAGAGTCGCTTTCCGGCCACTGTATACGGCGGGTCAATAAACCAAGCAACAGCAGAGTCGATAGTAAAATTTCGGGCTTAAATTTTACTATCGGCAATCAGCAGTAAAATTTTTTCACATCCAGATGCTCTCAAAGCATCAAGCTGGAGGGCAAAGTTTTGATCCGATGTTGATATTCTGGCGTAACCAACGAGCATTGCTAGTCCTCGTCCAAATACAAGCCGCGTCTTGCGAAACATCAAGGCTGAGGCTCTTTCCGTTGTAGGCCGGAACGTTTTTTCGGGGCGACAGGTTTTTGTGCCACCTCGATCAGCGAGCGCAGCGCTTCATTAACGGCTTCCTCGGTTGGAAATGCCTTTGCGACATCCGGGCTGAGCAGTACCAAGTTGGTTCCAGCCCGATAAGCTTCCAAATACTTTCCCCGAACACCCGGCCCCAAGTCCTCAGGGAGATACTCCGGGCGCAGTTCGTCAATCTCATCCTTCTTCATAAATATTCCTTTCCTGGCGGGTTAAAGGCCGCGCGCTGATTATCCTGGTCCGATCCCCACGGGAAGTGTGCGAGACAACTATGAGCCGTTCCAGTTTTGAGAGACCAAACGTAAGGTAACGGTCTTCGTCAAAAGAGTGATCCGGATCGACGAAGGTGATAGCCAAAGGATCGGAAAAGACCGTTGCCGCCTCTTCAAATGCAATTCCGTGCTTTCGCTTGTTCTTAACCGCCTTTTTCGAAATCCCATTCAAATTGCATTGGCACCCTTTGCCTATATGATAACCCACATGTACGTACTTTTTCCCTAACGGTGTGCCATAACTCGTCGTGAAAAAAGTCGATTGACATTTTCATTGTGTCATAATATTTGGCACCATCTTGCATCGTGTTTCACTTTCGCATCATTTTACGACTTTAGATGAAAATCCACGACAGTTGGAAGATCAAAGAGGAAAAGCCATCGAACTGGGATACCCACTGTTTTTTTTCAGTGCCGCAAACCAGGGTTTATGGCACATTCGAGATGCCCAAATGACTGCGCGGGTGGCACGGGGCACTGTTAGAGGCAGAAAAAACCATAAAATAACTATTGAACCAATAACACCCCAAAATATCCAGATTCTCTTTTTATTTGGCATACCTATTCTCACCCTCCTACTTGATCTGGGTGCAATCACTCGAGATGACCGGCCCTACATCGCCGATCTGAAGATGCTGCAGACCAACTTCACTCAAATCAAGTTGGTTACTGACCCGACTGATCCCTCGCGGCGCGCTCTCCGGATCGAGTTTCAGGTCGTCGTCTAGAAATTCGGCAGTTTACCGACTACCGTCAATGTCAGATCAGCACGGTTGCGGCTGGCAACCAGCAGTGGATTGTAAATGAAGGGGCGCTTCGGGTTCCAGAGGCCCGCTTTTAATATGGCCGCTTCAACCTTCTTGTCCCGTCCCGGTCCGCTGGGTTGCTCCGGATAGGCCAGCACGCTGATCACCTGATCGTTTTTGGGATACTTTCGGGTCACCGTAAAGCGGCCGGTATACTGGTCTCCACCCGCCGGTTGAAGCGGCATGATTTGGCCGGTACGGTCATTTCGAGCGGCCACCACCAGGGCGACCGGTGGTGACGGCGGCAGCTTCAACTTCAACGAAATCGTCACCTGGGTGCCGACCGTTGCGATGCTGGGTGTCAGCGTGGCATCCTGAAAGAAGAGGTAGCGCGGGTTCTCGATGATGGGCTGCATACCCTGCTGACTCAGGTAGATGGGGTCCAACCAGGCGGTTATTGCGCGCTCCGTATGGCCGCGAACGCGGTACACCTCCTGCTGCATCCAGTAGACGTGCTCCAGGGTCAGCGAATCGGCTTCGCCACGATGAATGACTTTCGCGACAATCACTCCCGGCTGTTTGCGAAGGAACTTGATTTTAGGCTTGCTGGGTGGGGACATCGTGTCAATCAAACGATTGGCCACCGAGCCACCCGCCGCAATTCCGGCCCGGCTGAGCGGATCGGTGATGTTCGATTCAGTGGCGGAGGTTACCGCATTGACGGCCGCCTTTAACGGCACCGCCACATTGTGGGTTATATCGCCCACGAAGCGACCAACCGAAGAGAACACCTGGTGCAAAAAGCCCCCCCCACTCAGCCGCATCAGGTGAAGATCGTTTTTAGGGATCGCGACCGTGTAGTAGCCGTTGGCATCGGTGATCGCGTAATCCACCACCTTGTTTTTATTGTTAAAGAAGGCGACCACCGCGTTGGCCATCGGGAGATGTTCACGAGCGGACAGAATCTGTCCCGTAGCCCATACCTTCGTCTGCGCGTTAGCTGATATTATGGATGCCGCCAGCAGCCCCATCCATAATATCTGGATGAATGCGTTTTTTTTCACCTTAATGAACCTCCCCGGACCACCGCGAAGAACTCCTCCGTTATGTTAGCCCAAAGTTCGGTTCAAGTCAATTCTCCTGAAAGAACGAAATACTTTTTAACCGTCAAGCCCAAGTGGAGTCGCCGGTCTCAGTATTCATTCATTTCAAATACGGTGCGATGGGGCGAGGCGTTTGGTAAGGCGGCTCGCCCCAAAAACGACCGCCACCAGCCCCAAGGCAAGCGCCATTGCGCCGGCGCCGGGCTCCGGCACCGGCGGGGTTCCTGGAAAGCCTGGCTCATTAAAAGCGGAGCCGTACTGAAGCCAGACATTGGAGATGGTCTCATTGCCGGTCAAGCTGCCGTCAAGCACGATATCAACGCCGTTTTGCACCTGAGGACCGTTGTTCTTAAGTCCGAGTGAGGGCGAGCCAAGCACGCCGACCAGTCCGTAATCCACGCCGCCGGGCGAGCCGCCGAGACCGGTGAAGGTATCGGACGGACCAAACACTCCAAAACCGGCCGCCCCGATCCCGTATTCGTAGGTGCCACCGCTGGAAGGACCGGTGATGCTTCCGGATGTATAGGCCCAGTGATCGCCCAAAGCGCCGGATGGTGGATTAACCGAGGTGTTGACGTAGCTCGATGAGCCATCCTGGTTGATGGAGCCGGCGGTCAGCGATGGAGCGCCCGATACATCGAAGAAAAGACCGGTCAAGACGTCGGGGTTGTTGGAAACCGGCGTGATTGAGGTATTGACCAGATGAATGTCGAGATTGCCTCCGACTATGGTAAAATCGGCGCTGGCCGATAGGTTGGATCCATTGGTGGCGGTAAAAGTCACCGCGTAGAGTGGACTTTGTGCCGCGAGCAGGCACACACCGACCAGGGCGAGTACATGCAGGCGGAATAGTTGATGCGTCCGGATGATTTGCATTTTCTGCACTCCTTCTGTATGAGGGTCGTTGACGACACTGTTTTCCGGATTGCCTCATTTGCCATAATATTGTTTTGTGTATCGTGATTATAGGGTAAGGTATGGTAAATTTCACCGGTATTTACACAAGTCTTTATGAACTACACCTATCATAGCTAAGAAACAGGTGCTTTTTCGGTTAGCCGGTAAAATGGCATCAAATCGGTGGCTCGTCTCATCCAGTTGAAGGTGAATTTCAATGACCGGCGAGATGAAGAGTGGATTTCAACGTAAAAAAGATGTTGATTTGCTTGGCGGCATATTCCGATGACGATGACCCGGCGCGAAGAGTTTCCCGATAGTTCAGGGCGGATTGCGCTAGAGAGTTCGGCGGTTGTTTTCTCGATCGCTCTCTGCCCCGCTCAATACAGGAGCTTAATTGCGTTCATCGGGATGTCGGTCTGGGCCATTCAGCTCATTGACATTCATCTGGCAGCGGTGCAAGAATCGGCTCCTGCCTCTTATTGGAACGGGTGGCCGTTATTGGCGGTCAGCGTTTTAGCCGGATTGCTGCGCTTCGAGCTTGGTTGGGTCTATTTTCCAGTCTGGAGCGCGCTGCTGATCATATCGCTGTTCACATGGCTCAACGTATGGCGAATCCATCGCAAGCGATCATAATTAAATGCACTTAATAAAAATCATAGCGGCGATGGGCATGCGTAATCGGTAATCTAACACCCTCCCCCACGGGGGGGGAGGGTTTGGGTGGGGGGCCGAACTTACCGCTCTCAATATCATGAACGTCAAAGCCAACGGCAGCGGAACCCTCACCCGCTACAATCCTACGACCCTGAACACTTTCAGGAGGAGGTATTAGTTGACAAAAGTTGATAAGCAGCCCGGTCGAAAGCTGTTTAGCCGGGGAGAGCTGCTCACGCTGGTTGGGATGGTGTTGGTGGTAGCCAGCGCACCGCTGCATTGGGCGGTTCTCCAACCGGCTCATTTGCCGGCGCTGCCGGCCGCCGCCCTGTTTCGAATTAAAGAGTTAACCTTCGCCGCCAATGCCTACCAGATCGGGGTGGGTTGGCTTTTAGTTGCCTGCTCGGCAGCCGCCGGCTTACTGCTGTTATGGACACCGACGAACGAAACCAAGCGATTTGTCTTTGCCATGCACATTGCGCTAGGTGCCGGTTGCATCTTGATCGCCTTGATGCACATCTCCATCATGCCTGGAGTTCTGGTCTGTTTGGCCGGCGGGGGATTGCTGGTATGGGGCGGCGCCGAACGGAGTAAATGAGTATGGAGTACGATCTTTTCAATGGATAACGAGTTCCACGATCACATCGGACGATGGGAAATGGGAGGTACATTGCAATGAAGGCGGTAGTAATGGCTGGTGGTGAGGGCTCAAGACTTCGTCCACTAACCACTTTGCATCCCAAACCGCTAGTGCCGATTTTGGGCCGGCCGATCATGGAGCACATCATTTTACTGCTTAAAGAGCACGGCATCACTGAGATCGTAGTGACTCTGCACTATTTAGCCGATACCATCGAGGGCTATTTTGGCGATGGCCGAGATTTGGGGGTCAAGATCGTCTACTCGGTTGAAGATATTCCACTGGGCACCGCCGGCAGCGTGAAGAAGGCGGAAAAACATCTGCGCGATGAAACCTTTTTAATCATCAGCGGAGATGCCTTAACCGATCTCGATATTCCCAAAGCGCTGCGCTTTCACCGTGAAAAAGGCTCTCTCGCCACCATGATTCTGGCTCACGTGCCCAATCCGCTAGAGTTTGGTGTGGTCATCACCGACGAATCGGGACGCATCCAGCGTTTTTTTGAAAAGCCGAGCTGGGGAGAGGTCTTTTCCGATACGGTCAACACCGGCATGTACATCCTCGAACCGGATGTTTTTAATTATATGCAGCCCGATAAGAGCTACGACTGGAGCCAGGATATCTTTCCTCAATTGCTCCGTGAAAACAAGCCGCTCTACGGTTACATCGCTCAGGAGTACTGGTGCGATGTGGGTAACCTGATCCAATACCGTGAAGCCCAGTATCAGGTTTTAAATGGGCAGACACAAACCGGCCTGCGGCACAAATCCAGTCGCCCCGGGATTTGGGTTGGGGAAGGCTGCCAAATCGATCCCAGCGCCTTGATCCATCCTCCCGTTTTTATCGGCGATCACGTGACGATTTGTGAAAATGCGGTCATCGGCCCCTATACCGTGCTGGGAGATCACGATGAGATAGGGCCGGACGCTAAAATCGAGCGCAGCATCTTATGGGAGGATGTCTACATCGGTTACAACAGCTCTCTCTACGCCTGCACCGTTTGCAAGAAGGCGACGATCGGACGGGATTGCACGATTCATGAAGGAGCGGTAATCGGTGATAACTGCTCGATCCACTCCGGCTCCACAATCCGCAGCGAGATTAAGCTTTGGCCCGACAAAATCATCGAGGCGGGTTCCACCGTTACCATGAGCCTGGTATGGGGGCGGCAATGGTCGGGTTCCCTATTCCGAGCCATGGAGGTTGCCGGGCTTGCCAACGTGGAGATTACCCCCGAATTCGCAACCAAGCTGGGCGCCAGCTTCGGCGCTCATCTCAAGCGGGGCGCCAGCGTTATCACCGCCCGCGATTCCTACCGGGTATCGCGGATGATCAAACGGGCCATCATTTCCGGCCTTCTTTCAGTGGGGTGCGATGTTTTTGATATGCGCTCGATGCCGGCCCCCATCGTCCGACAAACAGTGCGGGGAGAAAAGGCAGCCGGTGGTGTCTATGTGCGGACCTCACCGAGCGACCCCCGTGAGATGATGATTGAATTGTTAGACAGCAACGGGATCAATCTTTCCAAGGCGGCTGAACGTAAGGTTGAAACCATCTTCTTTCGGGAGGACTATCACCGGGTTCCGCCTGATCAGGTGGGGTCAATCGAATTTGCCGGCCGCAGCATTGAGCAGTATCACCAAGCCTTCTATCGCCACATCAACCGGACATCGCTCGATCAGCAAGTGCTGAAAGTGGTGGCCGATTTTGCATTCAGCCGGGTCGGGCTGGTCTATACCAGTGTGCTGGGCCATCTGGGCTGCGATCTGATTTCACTCAACGCCTATCCCGAACCGTCGAAAAGGCCGCGTAATGTGGATGAGCGACAAGAGAGGCTGCAGACCCTCAGCCATATGGTTGTGTCGCTCAACGCCGATGTTGGAGTTATATTTGAGCATGACGGCGAGCGGATCACCCTGGTTGATCGTAGGGGCGGTATCATTGAAGAGAACGACCTGCTGGCCATCTTCGTTATCCTCGTTACAAGGTCGGTTCCCGGCGCCCTCATCGCGGTTCCGGTAAACTCGCCCGATGTGATTGATCAGCTCGCCCAGTTGCACGGAGGGAGGGTGCTGAGGTCCCCATTAAACGATCAAGCGCTGATGCTCTCAGCCGCACGATCAAAGGAGCGTGTCTACTTTGCCGGAGACGATGCGGGCGGCTTTATTTTCTCCGAATTTCAACCCGCTTTTGATGGTATGTTTGCGTTTGCCAAGCTGCTGGAGATGATGACCGCCCATCGGGTGGATCTTGCTGCACTCCGCGAATCAATCCCCGATGTACACCTTGCCCGCATGCAGGTGCGCTGCCCGTGGGAAACGAAGGGTAAAGTGATGAGAGAGCTAAATAATCAGATCGGTTCGTATGAACGAGTGGAGACGATTGACGGGGTCAAATACTATCTGGACGGCAAGAGCTGGGTGCTGATCGTTCCGGATGCCTGGGATTCGGTATTTCACGTATTCGCGGAGAGCACTTCAACCGATGAGGCAAATGAGTTGGTTCAACAGTATGCCCGACGTGTGGAAGAGCTTCAGGTATAACTTTCGCGGCTGAAAGGGGTAGATAGGGATTGGCGCGACGACATTCAGTATATAATCAAGAGCAGGTCGGGTGCGGCTCTCGCCTGATGGTATGGACCGGCTGGCTGGTGATTTTGGCGATCGCCTATCTGGCCGGTGCCTATGCGATCGGCCCGTACATGCAGCATTATTTACTGGGAAGCAAGCCGGACGTCACGACAGCGATGCCACCAGCCGTCCCGACCACGTCGCAGACCTCGTCCGCGCCGGCTGCATCCGGCGCAACTCAACCCAATGCGGCGTCTACCGTTACGACGCCCGGCATCATCATCAATTCAGCACCCAATAACAATCCGGCCCCGCAACCACAAGTGAGCGTACCGGTAGCGCCAAAGCCCATCATTCATCCCAGACCGACCGTTCAATCCAGCGGAACTCTGCAACACGCCGCACCGATATCAGGGCAAAACACTCGATCCGCAGCCGTCCCGCCGCCCGTTCAAAAGCATCATCACCGGAGAGAGCGGTCGCGGCCGAGCGCTCCTCCAGCCCAACCTAATCTGCAGCAGCCGGAAACCCCGCAATCCCCATTAAACTTTTAGAGAGGTAGAACTCGATCCATGGCGAGTGTAAAGAAGGCGGTCATCACGGCGGCTGGGCGCGGCACCCGGATGTATCCGGCTACCACCACCGTTCAAAAAGAGATGCTGCCGTTGATGGATCGAGACGGGATCGTTAAACCGGCCATTCAAATCATTATCGAGGAGGCGCTCGAATCGGGGATTGAGGAGATATGCCTGGTGGTCAATCCAACCAATCGCCGTCAGATCGAGGATCACTTTCGCCCATTACGGCCGGATGAGATACGGCTTTTCAAGGGCAAAGATTGGGCACTGCTCCAATCGGCGCGGCTGCAGCAGATCGCGAGCCGACTCACCTATGTGGTACAGGAGACACCGGAGGGGTACGGGCATGCGGTCTGGTGCGCCCGTAATTTTGTGGGGAATGAGCCATTTTTGCTGATGCTGGGAGATCATATCTATGTGGCGGCCGACACCGCTCGCTGCGCCCTCCAGCTCTGCGAAGTTTTCGAACAGCATCAAGGGGTAGCCGGAATCTCGGCGGTGCAGCAGACGCCGGAAGAGCTGTTGCACCTCTTCGGCACCGTCCGGGGTCGGCTCATCGCTGAAAATCCCCGCACTTACGAAGCTGATCTCATCGAGGAAAAGCCCTCGATCGAGTTCGCCGAACAAAACTTACGGGTGCAGGGATTGGCGCGGGGAATGTTCCTCTGCTTCTTCGGGATGCACGTCTTCACGCCAGCCATCTTCGAACAAATCCAAGACGCGATTGACCATGGCCGGCGTGAAAAAGGGGAGTTCCAGCTTACCAGCGCCCAGGAGCGCTTGCGAGCGGGTGGCGGGCGATATCTGGCAGCTGAGGTTATCGGCGAGCGCTTCGATATTGGGATTCCGTTCGGTTACGCTGAAACGCAGATGGCGCTCGCCTTGAACTCGATCTACCGCGAGCAGGTTCTCTCGGCGCTGGTGAGAACGCTGGCGGCCCCATCACGAATCGTGCCGGATGCTTTCAAAGAGCCGTAGCTTCCGGCTGTAGTCCACTTCCCATCTCATCTTTAGAGGTTGTTGAAAAATCCGGTACCATCCACCGGATCATCATTCCTAGGTCTCTATGCGAAACCCGGAATCCAGAAAAACAGCATACCTACCTGCCGATGGGACGTCAACCGGATTCCCGCCATCCACTCCACTGGAGTGGAGCCATGCGGGAATGACGAAGTTGCAGCATTCGGCGATTTTTTCAACGCCCTTTAAAAGACAAAAATTGCTCCAGATTCCAGCTCGCTGATCCCGAATCACGATCGTAGGGTGACGTCCTATCGGCGCCTCACCCGCTGAGGCCCGTGATTGACCGTATCGGCTGCGCGTGGGTAGAATGGTGAGCATGAATAACGAAGTTAAACTGGATACCTTTCCAAACCCGCGCCCGGAGCGTGACTATACCATCACTCACGCCTGCGCTGAGTTCACCTCGGTTTGCCCGATTACCGGCAACCCCGATTTCGGCGAGATAACGGTGGAGTATGTGCCCGAT
The DNA here is from genome assembly GCA_021842405.1 of bacterium. Classification (GTDB taxonomy): domain Bacteria; phylum Armatimonadota; class Chthonomonadetes; order Chthonomonadales; family JAMCWF01; genus JAMCWF01. Next base: position 47,737 of record JAKBZR010000008.1, on the reverse strand, counting down.
CGCCTCTGCATCGAGCTAAAGTCGTTGAAGCTCTACTACTTTTCATATCGGCAGCGCGGCATCTTTTACGAGGCGGTTATCAACCAGATACTTGATGACCTGGTCGCCGCATCACATCCTCGGCGAATGACGGTGACCGGCAAATTCAACGTGCGGGGCGGCATCTACTCCGTCATCACCGCGAAGTACGATGCAGTAAATCCGCACAACGAGCCGTAAGCAATGTACACCCTGATTGTTCGATCGGGATTTGAGGCCGCCCACTGCATACCCGGCCATCCGGGGAAATGCGCCAACCTACATGGTCATGGCTACCGGGTGGAGGCCGAATTCAGCGGGGAGAGCCTCAATGAAATCGGAATGGTGGCCGATTTCGGCGATTTGCGCCAAATATTGACCGACCTATTGCCCGATCACCGTTACTTAAACGATTTGATGGATTTTCCCACCACCGCTGAAAATATCGCACGCTGGATCTATGATAGGTTGAGGAAGGCGGATCTGCCGGTTACGGCGGTAACGGTCTGGGAAACCGACTACGCCGCCTGCCGATATGCCCCCTCGGAAAATGCAGGCTGATGGCTACTTTGATTCCGAAGGTGGAAGCGGCGCGCGGCCACCTCACCGAGATATTCATCTCAGCACAGGGTGAGGGCCCCTATGTGGGAGTAAGGCAGTTATTCCTCCGATTTTTGGGCTGTAACCTGGATTGCTACTACTGCGATTCACCAGAAACCAAGCGAAAAGCGCCCTTTTGCCGGATTGAGGCGGCTCCCGGCGCCGGTGAATTTGAGATGGTTCCTAACCCGATCGAGCGGGATCGTCTGCTTCAAATAGTGGATCGTTTTTTGGAAATGGGAAACGGCGGCCGATTGCACTCCATCGCATTGACCGGCGGCGAGCCGCTGCTGCAGCACCGGTTTTTAAAAAATCTGCTCCCCGAGTTGAAACTCCGCAATCAACGTATCTATCTGGAAACGAGCGGCGAGCAATGGCGCGCGCTGGAGCTGGTGCTGGAGTGGGTGGATATCGTGGCGATGGATATGAAGATACCCTCCTCCTCGGGCGAGCGGAAAATGTGGGAGGAGCACCGCCGCTTTTTATCTGTCGGTAAGGACAGGGAGGTGTTCGTGAAGGTCGTGGTGGCGGCAAGCGCCACCCAAGCCGAGATCACTCGATGCGCCCGGATCATCGCTGAAACGGCTCCGAGGACGCCGCTGATCTTACAGCCGGTCACGCCCTTCGATCGGATTACCGAGCCGGTCGCTCCAAGCCGCCTTTTCGAGCTGCAATCGGCGGCGTTGGCCGTTTTGAAAGATGTTCGCATTATCCCGCAATGTCACAAAGTTTACGGCGCCTTATAATGGGATTCGCCGGAAGATTATGAAATGGGGAAGCTTCCAATCGAAGTGAATAGCATTATGGAACCGTGTAAGTTGCAACGTTTTGCCAATGAGTAACCTACTCTCTTCCTTAAATGAACCGACCGGCCGGTATAAATCCCGCCGTCACGCCGGCGAAGCAGCGATGGTGGTTAAATTTCGTTGCTCTCCTTTTCAGATCGGCAACACCTCGATCTATCCGCCCGTCGTTTTAGCTCCGATGGCCGATGTCACCAACGGGGTATTTCGCCGCCTTGTAAAAAAAGTCGGTAAGCCGGGTCTGGTCTGCACCGAACAGATCAGCACCTACGCCATTCATTACCGCAATCAAAAGACGCTCAATATGTTCGACTGGCAACTGGAGGAGCACCCCCTGTCGGTTCAGCTTTTCGGGGGCAACCCGGAGATCATGGCGGAGGCCGCCCGTATCGTGGAGGAGGCGGGCGCCGGTATCGTGGACATCAATATGGGCTGCTGGGTCCCGAAGGTTTGTCGTACCGGAGCGGGCGCGGCGTTGCTACGGGATGAGGAGAGCGCCTTAAAGGTAGTCGAGGCGGTGGTTAATGCAGTAAACGTGCCGGTTACCGTCAAAATGCGTCTGGGATGGGATTACAGCCATCTCACCTCGATCCCGCTGGCTAAAGAGATGGAGCGGCTTGGAGTGGCTGCCTTCACCCTGCATGCCCGGACCGCCTCCCAGGGTTATGAGGGTTCCGCCGATTGGAGTTGGATACGGCGCCTGAAAGAGAGCGTTTCAGTGCCGGTCATTGGAAATGGGGATGTGAGGACACCGCTGGATGCGATCGCGATGATTCGCGAGACCGGCTGCGATGGGGTGATGGTTGGAAGGGCGGCCATTGGAGCGCCCTGGGCGCTGAGGCAAATCGGGCATTACCTGGAGACCGGCGAACTGCTTCCCGACCCCTTGCCAGCCGAGCGCGTTGGGTGGGCGATGGAGCATGTCCGCCGATTGGCTGAGGAGTGGGGCGAGGTGCAGGCGGTCACTCACCTGCGCGGTCAGCTTCCGCTCTATGTGAAGGGGCTGCCGGGCGCCGCGCGAGCCCGGGCCGAAATCGTCGCTGCAAAAACCATTGCGGAGGTGGAATCCTGTTTGCGCATCTTCCTGGAAAGCAGCGATGGTCAATGATCCCGCTGCCGCCCGTCGGATAGAAGTTAGGCAGAGGTTGAAAAATAGGGTTACACACGCCGCTTCGCAGCCCCCTGTCTGCCTGTGCGCCCGCCTGCGGTAGGCAGGCGGGAATGACGATGTGGCAGTCTCCAGCGACTGTTTCAACAACCTCTAGGCAGCGTGGGGCATAGTGAGACGACCGGTCTGGTTCCTCTGCTCCCTTACAAGCGGGAGGCTAAAGGTGGCGCGGGTGATCCCATTAACCTCATCATTGTTCAGGGTGAGGCTTGCCCCTAAACGGCGCAGCCAGGATGCGGCGGCAAGCAGATTATGCGAGGGCACGGAACGGCCTTCGGTTTCCTCTCGATCGGGCGATTCGAGGGGATCAAACCAGCCCTCCACTTCGAATGAAACCTCGCTCCGATCGCTCTTGGGGTATGCTCGTATCTTGATGGTCTGAACCAGCGGTAATTCAAGCATCGCAAAGGCCAGCGAGCTCAGCGCATTAACCAACAGACTGGCGTTGGTGATAACCGATAGCGGCTCCCAGGTGATCATCTCGATCTCGAAATGGCGGTCCTGAACTTCAATCAGGGCGGTACATTCATCGTAAACATCACTTAAAACCGATTCAAGCAGAATCGTATCAATTTTCGTGTACATTAATGACACCTGAATTGAGAGTTTAATTCCAGGTTTAATTATCGGCCTGACCAGGCACCTAATTAGGGGAAAATCCGGCACTTAAGGTTGGATGACTAAAAATCCGGTGAAAGGACGGGGATGCGGTTAGATGAAGCGTGTTGTAAGCGTCAGCTTGGGGTCGTCCAAGCGGGATAAGAAGGTTCAAGCCACCTTTGACGGGGTGGAATTTACGATAGAGCGCATCGGCGCGGATGGGGATCGGAAACGTTACGGCGAGCTGGTTCGAGACCTTGACGGCAAAGTGGACGCTTTCGGGGTCGGCGGTATGGATCTCTATCTATATGCCGGAAATCGGCGCTACACTTTTCGGGAGCCGCTCCAAATGATGGCCGGCGCGGTGAAATCCCCTTATGTGGATGGCAGCGGCCTCAAGCACACGCTGGAACGCCGCGCCATCCAATGGCTGCATGAAAAGGGGGTGATGGACTTCAGCCGCCTCAACGTGCTGATGGTTAGCGGAGTGGATCGCTTCGGCATGGCGGAAGCGATGGCCGGGCAGGCAAAGGCGATGGTTTACGGTGACCTCATGTTCGGGCTGGGGATACCGATTGCAATCCGATCTTGGTCAACTTTCAAGCGGCTGGCCTCCATTTTACTGCCCATTATCGTGAGGCTGCCGTTTCAATGGGTCTATCCAACCGGCCAAAAGCAAGAGGTGAATACGCCGAAATATGAGCGCTATTTCCAGTGGGCAGATGTGATTGCGGGGGATTGGCACCTCATCCGCCGTTACGCCCCGGCTCAGTTAAACGGAAAGACGATCATCACCAACACCATCCGTCAGGCCGATCTGGAGTTTTTGCGAGAGCGCGGTGTATCACGGCTCATCACCACCACGCCCGAGTTCGGCGGCGAGTCGTTCGGCACCAATGTGATGGAGGCGGTCATCGTGGCGCTGCTGGGTAAGCGGCCGGCTGAATTGACAGCGACCGATTATCTGGGTACACTGGAACGGTTGGGGTGGCAGCCGAGGGTGCTCGAGCTAGAACCCGCCTCCCCGGAAACCTCGCTGGAAGCAGAAAGCGGCGAACAACTCGATGGACAGGTTTAATATCACGCTCCGTTCAGGCCGTAGCCTTCACCCTCTCATTGCCCAGCGCCTCACCCGATCACTTTCACGGCCGACCAAGCTCCACTAGCAATGCAACGATTTGCTTTCATCATCCATCCGCTTGAAGCCAAAAGGGATGTCGCCCGCAAATATCCCATTGCGCGCCTCTTTCCTGAAAGGGCGATCGAGTGGTACCTGGCCAATGCGGAGCCGCAGATCGTTTGTAAGGTTACCGGTTTACGCTCGATGACCGGCGTCGAGGCGGAAGGATGGCTCATCCTCTGCCCAATGACCCCACGCCAACTTTTATCCTTTCCGCTTGAAAAGGTGTGGGAGAAGCTGACCCGCTGCGGTGAGATCGCGCAGGATCTGGGCGCCGGCATCGTCGGGCTGGGCGCCTTTACCTCGGTGGTCGGCGATGGGGGCATCACCCTATCAAAGCGGCTGCGGAGTGCCGTCACGACCGGAAACAGCTACACCGTCGCTACCGCGATCGAGGGCGCCGTCGAAGCGGGACACCAGATGGGAATCAACCCGGCTGAGGCGACCGTGGCGGTGGTCGGAGCGACCGGCTCCATCGGGGCCACCTGTGCTGAAATGTTGGCTCGCCAGGTCCGGGCGATGAATTTGGTTGGACGGGATACCGGCCGGTTGGATGATTTGAAACGTCGGCTTGGCTCGCTCGCCACCGCGAAACTAACGGTGACAACCGATATTGCAGCCGGCCTGCGAGATGCCGATATCGTCATTACGGTGAGCAGCGCGGCGAAGGCGATCGTTCGGCCCGAGCACATTAAATCGGGCGCGGTGGTCTGCGATGTGGCGCGACCCCGCGATGTCTCGGTGGAGGTTGCCAAACGCCGTAAGGACGTGTTGGTCATCGAAGGCGGGGTGGTGCAATTGCCCGGCGACGTTCACTTCCCGTTTGAGCGCAAACCGGGCGAGTTTGATTTCAGCTTCCCACCCGGAACCTCTTATGCGTGCATGGCCGAAACGATGGCGCTCGCCCTGGATGACCGTTATGAGAGCTTTACGCTGGGAAAAGAGGTAACGGTTCGCCAAGTGGAGGAGATCAACCACATCTGCCGCCGCCATGGTTTTCGGTTAGCCGGCTTTCGCTCCTTTGAGAAGGCGATCACGCAGCAGGAGATCGAGCGAATTCGAAAGAACGCGGGCCGCCCGGAGCCAATTGGCATATAATAGGCTGAAATTTACCTCTTCGCGCATCTGATTTCGCTGTACGATAGCGCATACACAAGTGTAGTATGGAGTGAATGGAAATAGAGGAACACCAGCATGGAGCCCGTCCGATAAACCCAATAATAAAAATATGATATACAATTTATTGTAAATATAAATTCAATATATACTATATATCGTATCATTGGAGTCAATTTTGAAGTTTGTCGGACAGGCTTTATGGCTGAGCATATAGCAGGAGGGTGTGGTGAGCCTCTCGAACCGTAAGGTGCGAGAGGAAAAACTCTTAAATTGCGAGGTGAAGAATGAGCAAAACAAAAGTATCTTGGTTCTTGTTTGGAGTTATCGTTGTTGCGTGTGGTATTGGTTTTGCCATATTCCGATATACGCATGGTGGGTACCACACTAAGTCAGGTGCTATTGCTCGATCCAACGAATTAGCAAGCGCGATCCAAGAATTTCCTTCTGGGCCGATGGGAGGCATCCTTGGTCACAAAAAATGGGCATTTAACACCAGCGGAGCGATCTTCTTTTCCACTCCAGCAATAGGCTCGAACGGCACCATCTACGTGGGCAGCAGAGATGGTAATCTGTATGCTATTAACCCCAATGGTGCCAAAAAGTGGGTTTGCAAAACGGGGAAGCCGATTGCATCCTCCCCGGCAATCGGTCCAGGCGGCGTCATCTATGTGGGTAGCGGGGATAACGATCTCTATGCTATCAACCCTAACGGTACCAAGATGTGGATTTGCAAAATAAGTAAATTAGGAGCTTCCTCATCGAAGGTTGCTGCGGACGGCTCCATCTATATAGGGAGCAGAGATGGTAATCTGTATGCCATCAACCCCAACGGAACCAAAAAGTGGGCATTCCAATTTCAAAAAGGTACCCCGATTCTTTTCCCGCCCGCCATAGCTGCAGATGGAACGATCTACGTGGGAAGCGGATCCGATCTCTACGCCATCAATCGGGGTGGAACAAAAAAATGGGCGCTCCAAATCGGAGGGAACGTTTCCTCTCCTGCAATCGGCCGGGATGGTACCATTTATGCGGGCGATGCGGATGGCAGCTTGTATGCTGTTAACTCGGATGGCGTCATGAAATGGTCACTTAAGACCGGTACTATTCCGATAATTCTTCCGCCCATTATAGCTTCGGATGGAACCATCTATTTGTGTGCCGGACCCAGTCTCTACGCCATCAACCCCAATGGCACGAAAAAGTGGGCATCCACAACGGGTGGCCCAATAAATTTCCCTCCTGCAATCGGCAAGAATGGAATGATTTATGTTGGCTACGACGATGTATATGATCAAGGGGGGGGCCATTATTGCCTATAATCAAGATGGGAAAGGAAAGAGATTATTCAAGATCGGTGGTTGGATTGGCTCCTCTCCGATAATCGGCAAGGATGGCACGATATATGTGGGTAGTTGGGATCATAACCTGTATGCATTCCAATGATGAGGGACGCTAAAACAACGGGTGAAATTATTGGTAAATGAACCAAAGAGGGAAAAGGCAACCAAGAAGGCCGTGGGATTAACGGAAGAGGAACGCGCCGCGATGAAGGAGCGCCTCCAAGAGTTGAATGCGGGCGAGGACAAGGCGGACTTGGAAAGCGCCGTGCTCGCGAAGATCGCCGAAATGCCTGAACCTGATCGCGCCATGGGCAAGCGGCTCCATGATATCATCAAAGCCAGCGCTCCAGTCCTATCGTCGAGACTCTGGTACGGGATGCCCGCGTATGCCAAGGACGGCAAGGTCGTCTGCTTCTTCCAAACCGCGCAGAAATTCAAGACGAGGTACGCGACATTAGGCTTCAGCGACAAGGCGCACCTCGACGAAGGCGCCATGTGGCCGACCTCTTTCGCGCTGACGAAGTTGACTGCCGCCGAAGAGGCGAAGATCGTTGCGCTCGTGAAGAAAGCGGTGAGTTGAGAGGTGAAATTATGACAAACGAACCGAGAAAAGGATTGACAGTAACACGAATCTTTGACGCACTACGTGCAATGGTAATGAATTGAATTCCTACTGCGGCAGTGATTTTATTAAAAAAAGGGCCGTCAAGTATTAATACATTTTTCAAGGTGCCAAGCGACAAAGAATCCTTATTCGTCGCACAAATATTTCAGATATCCCATTTTAAGGCGTTGATAGATCAGAAACACATTGCGAAAGGAACCCCAGTCGCCGACCCTTTCGTCATCGCCGCCGCACACAGCAGAGGAGGATGTGTCGTCACTCAGGAAAGCAAGAAGCCGAATGGAGCCAAAATACCCAACGTATGTGAGTATTTTAAGATTGAGTGCACTGACCTCGAAGGTTTTATGGAAATGGAAGGTTGGACTTTTTGAGTATATCATCGTAACTTGATAATATTAAAGAAAAATCAATCGTCAACATTTGGCTCTATGATATGAATTATGTGGCATACCCCTACAAATATCTCTACCAAAGTTGATCCTCGAACATGTTAAAACGGAATAATAACCTGCCAACCGTTATTGCCGATGCTCCGATTGACTGGGTCCTTGAGCGGTTGGAGGCCCAATACGGGAGGCCGGCGCCGCCCGCGCTCAGCGATCCGCTCGACGAGCTGATCGCTTGCATCCTCTCTCAACACACCTCCGACCGAAACTCGCATCGAACCTTTGCCCGCTTGAAGGAGCTATTCCCGGAATGGCACTCGCTGGTCAGTGCCCCTACTGAGGCGGTGGTGGCGGCAATCCAGGATGGCGGCCTGGCGCGCAGCAAAGCGCCCCGAATCCAGGCCGTGTTGAGGGAGATCCAACAACGCGAGGGGTCCTTCAGTCTGGATTCCCTTCGAAGCTGTAACGATGAAGAATCCCGCGAATACCTGCTCAGCCTGCCGGGAGTGGGACCGAAAACGGCCGCCATTGTCTTATGTTTTGCGCTAGGCCGGCCGGTTATTCCGGTTGATACCCATGTGTTTCGGGTAGCGCATCGAATCGGCTGGATTGAGAAGCGCATCGGGGAGGGACGGGCGCATGGTGCGCTGCAGACGCTGGTTCAGGATGGAAACGCCTATCGGCTGCACATCGCGTTGATCCGGCACGGACGCCAAATCTGCCACGCTCAGCGGCCGCGATGCGAACTATGCCCGATCAGGACCGGCTGCCGCTATTATCAAGAGTTAAAATAACCGAAAATACCGAATAACGATCGTTCGTCGAGGTGACTCATGCAAGGTGCTCTGATTGGAATTATCGCTTTCGTGATTGGGCTGGTGGTCGGCGGGGCGGCCGTCTGGGTTATTACCGCCCGCTCACACCAGCAGATGCGCGACACCTTCCAATCGCTGGCCGGGCAGGCTCTACAGACCAATACCGACGAGTTCCTGAAACGCTCCAAGGAGCAGTTGGAAGGAATTCTGACCGGCGTGAAGGGCGATTGGAACACCCAGAAAGCGGAGATACAAAATATGGTCCAGCCGATGGGGAAGAACCTGGATAAGCTGGATGAGCAGATCCGGCTGTTGGAGGCAAAACGGGAGGGCGCTTATCAAGGGTTGGGCCAGCAAATCAACGAAATGGTGAAATCAAACCGCATGCTGCAAGAGACCACCACCACGTTGGTGAGCACCTTGAAGTCACCGACCGCACGCGGACGGTGGGGTGAAATGCAGCTTCGCCGGGTGGTTGAGATGGCCGGCATGGTTAAGCAAGTGGACTTCGAGGAGCAGGCGGTAACCGACTCGGGTCGGCCCGATATGATCGTTCACCTCCCCAACGGCGGCATCCTGCCGGTGGATGCTAAAACTCCGATGGATGCCTATCTGGAGGCTGTCAGCGCAACCTCCGAATCAGAGCGTCAGCAGAAGCTCACCGCCCATGCCGCCGCCATGAGAAAGCGGATCCAGGAGCTGGCGCAGCGGGGCTACTGGTCCCAATTTGAGCGCACACCCGAAATTGTAGTGATGTTTATCCCAAATGAAGCGTGCTTGAGCGCCGCATTTGAAACGGACAGCAACATACTGGATGCTGCGCTCGAAAAGCGGGTGCTGCCGGCTTCACCGATCACTTTGCTGGCGCTGCTTCAGGCGGTTGCTTATGGCTGGCAGCAGCAGCAGTTGACCGATAACGCCCGCACCATCCGCGATCAAGGCATTGAGCTCTATAAGCGATTCGTGGTTTTCCTCGACCATTTTCAAAAGCTGGGCAAATCGCTGGGCGGGGCGGTTGATCTTTACAACAAGGCGGTCGGCTCGATTGAAAGCCGCATCATTCCGGCCGCAAACAAGCTGCGAGCTCAGGGGGCGATCAAGGATGACCTCATCTCACCGGAACCGATCGAGCAGCCGATTCGCAGCTTGGAGGCTCAACCGGCCGTTGAAGAAGATCGGGAATTGTAAGGCGGTTGATTATTATGAGTGAGTGATGGGAAAAGTGTTCCCCACCCGTACAGCGCAATGAGAGAAGCCATCACAACTCCCGAATCGTTAAATATCATGGTGCTTACCATGGCGATCAAAAGGCCTTTGGCGAGAGCGCGCGCGGATGCGGTGCGGGGCATCGGGCCGAGCGCTCCGGCGCGATAAAGCTGGGTCGCAATCAACGCGATCGCAAGTAAAGGAAACATCCATACGCTGTGCACCAACAGATGGCCATCCATCGCCAGCTTACGCAACATGATATCGCCGAGGTGATGGATCATCCCTTGGTGTCGAGAAACCTCCAGCGCGCGTGCGATGTGAGTTTGGCCGCTGATCTTGCGGAGCATATCCAGTTTAACCAACAATATCAGGCCGGATAAGGTAATCCCCGCAATTACAAGCCACTGGCGCAATCCCAAACGCCCGATCCGCCAAATAAAGGCTGCTCCGCAAAAAGAAACCGCTGCCGCAATGTACCCGCCGGCGTTGGCGCCCCACTCCGGCGCGCCGATGGTCAGTGCTATGATCGCCCACAGCAGCGCCGCCCAACCGAAGGGCAGACCGGTTCCCACCACCAGCGCCGCCGCGATGAGCGATGCGGCCGCCTCGTTGCCGATCCCATAAAAGCGGGCGCCCTCCATCACGGAGTAACCGAATAAGGAATCGCGCTGTAGATGCCCACCCATCCAGAGGTCTAGCAGTGTGATCCCAATCAAGAGGCCAGCGAGCATCAGCGTCACGATTTTCCATTGGGCGGCTCCCAACCATGCAACCAAAACGAGAACGGCCGCGCACTCCAGCGCCGCGACGGCGACGCTCAACGGATTCAGCAGCGGCACCAGCAGCACAACCAGTGGCAGGGCAATCACCACCGTTCCGGCCGAGCGAACAGTGAATTGCACAAATTTTTGGAATCCCGGTTCCTTCCGTTTAAGGGCAAAAAAGCAGGCTAATCCGGCGATGATCACCAGCGCGGCCTGCAGAGTCGGCCAACCTCCGATCGCATGTTGCTCCTCCGCGTTTAGCCGAAGATGGTGGTAAAGCGCAACATACGAATTGGCGGTTTGAGCGCCTGATTTGATGTGGATGGCTACACTCGGAGCCGGCTGACTGGTACGAATTCCAAGCCGGTGCAGCACGATGTCTTGAAATTCGGTGTTCAGACAAAGCCCCCTGCGATGGGTGGCGGGTGAATAGAGCCAGCCGACCCTATGTGACGGGCTCCAGATGACCAGTGGGGTCAGCACGTCTCCATTTTTTTGCTGGGCGGCGGTCGGCGCCGGGCTGCCCAGGATGATGGTGCGACCCGTTTTCCCAGCCTGCTGTTGCACCACCATGAGTAAACGGTTAAGTCGGCTGAGCGCCCGGTCACGGTGTAGGCGCGCCATGACCGGAGTACAGAACGGCGCATCGGTCTCGGCTCGAAGCAGATCGCCGAAGACAATGACGCATAAGGGAGTGTTTTCGTTTACCTTGAGCCAGCGAGCGGCCTTGCCGATATCGAAACGGAGGCTGTAAGGAGCGGTTGGATCCAGCCGGTTGCAATTTGAATCGTCCACCGTTCCATGGACGGTATCGTTTGACCCTAATAGAAATAGACCGGCGGAGCGATCGAGCCGGCTGGTATCGGCGTTACCGAAGAGGGCGGCCGAGAGCCCGTGGCGGGCCAGCGATTTTGACAAGGCGCCGATCGGAACCGCATAATCGAGGCATTGTTGTGCTTGACGCAGCCTTTCGGCGTCCATTGGATTCAGCCGACCCCTAGCCAGCGGGAGGCCGCCCTTATCCCGCCAAGGGGCGGCTCGGGCGCCGGATGACAGCGTCAGATAACCGGTCGCCTCCGCCATCACCGTATCGGGATTCGGAGCTGAGGCGACGCGGGCGGTACGAGACATCATCCAGGCGACCTCACCGCCCCTGACGAGTTGCTGGAGCGCGATGGAACGAGGGGATAGAAAATCACCGGCGCTAAGACCTGGGACGAACACCAGCGTCACCTTATCAGCCTTTGCGGATCGGCCACCCAGCAAAGAGGCGGCTAGGATAAGCGTAATGAGGCCGAAACGCTTCAAGCGCATCGGCAGGCAACCCGCATTTTTTGATCAAGGAGAGGGGGATTACCATTTGTTCTCAAGCGGGTCTGAAGGGAGATCAGAATCAGTAAATCCACGGGATCAGCCTCTTTACCCGCTGCCGGTATTCATCGTAATTGTCATACTTCCGGGTTAAGTGCGCCTCTTCATAGCGGGATTTGGCATCGAGCAACCCGAAAAGCGCCAATGAGAAGAGCAGCCGGGAAAGGTTGCCGCTCCACAAGCTCCATCCGAATGCCCACAAGATCAAACCGCCGTAGATGGGATGGCGCACAATCCGATAGGCGCCGCCGACAACCAGAGAACCTTGATTAACCGGGATGGGAAACGGAGTGATGTTGCGGCCCAGGTTAATTGCGCCCATAGAGCAGAGAACCAGCCCCGATATAATCAGTAATGCTCCTATCCATCTGATCGGATCCGGTAAGCGAACGCGGCTTCCAGCCGGTGACCAGATGACGAGAACAAAGGCGAGAATCTGAAGGAGCACCCATATCTCGCCGCGCTTACCCCAAAACTTGCCGCCGATTGCCATTTTATATGGTCCAGGATTGATTACGTTACACCCGCGATCGAAAGATATCGTTAACACTGCGCCGCCCTCATATCGTCCCAACAGTTCCCTCCCTTGGAGGCCAGAAACCACTACCATTACAGCAGAAGCCTTTCCATATCATACCCCCAGCCTGCACCCCACTATCGTCTGAACCACGTAACAGTTCAGTTTTACGGGAATGATTTTCGTTCGCCCCCACCCCAGCCCTTCCCCGATGGGGGAGGGTGATACCTTCTGCTGTCAGTCCTTGTTATTATAGGTTTGTCGGACAGGCTCTATAATTCCAAATGATATTCCCACCGATCCTCCTGCTCCAATACCAATACCTTTGCCATAACTGCCTCCCATTCCTTGTAAAAGTAAGGCTCTCTTGACGGAGATGATACCGGCGTGCGTATAATAGCGGCATAAAATACCATCACTTATACCTATGATGCAGGAGGGGAAACCATGGAAAACGAAGCGACGGAGACCCGACGAATACAGTTGAACTACCCATTGGAGCGGGTTAAGGAGCCGATCCTCTACCGCTTGGTTACCGATTACGGGTTAATTCCCAACATCCGCCGCGCGCAAATTGACGTACACACCGGTGGTTTCATTGTGCTGGAGATCAGCGGCAATCCAGCCAAACTGGAGGCCGGAATTCACTTTTTGCGAGGACTAGGCATCACCATTGAAGATGTCGGAATGGAACCGGCTATCTAGAACCTTTGATAATTGAGGATGACCGGTGACCCCACCGGGGTAACAAAATTGCTGGTGGAATGGACAAACAGCCTATTATCACCGAGCCTTAACGGAAGGCTATTTAAATCATGAAAGGAATTCTTGATTGAAGCGGGATTACAAGCCGGTACGTGTCGGCGTAATCGGCGGCGGGAAGTTCGGTCAAATTCATCTTCAGGCGTTTCACCAAATGGAGTTGGATGGTGAGGCAAAGCTCATTGCTTTATGCCGGCGGGACCAGCAATCCGGTGCTGAACAGTGCAAGCGGTATGGAATCGCTTACTACGCCGATTACCGGCAAATGATCTTGGACGCGAACTTAGACGCGGTCTCGATTGCAACCCCGGATCATCTTCATCGCGAAATGGCGCTGGCTGCCATTGAGTCGGGAAAGCACGTTTTAATCGAGAAACCGATGGATACCACTGAGGAGGGATGCCGGGCAATCATTCGAGCAGCGGAAGAGAAGGGCGTCCTGTTGCAGGTGGATTTTCATAAGCGCTATGATCCGGAGCATCAGGCGCTGGAACGGGCAGCGAAGCAGGGTGACATGGGCGACCTGCTGTATGGCTACTGCTGGATGGAGGATCGTCTGGAGGTTCCAGTTGATTGGCTGTCTGAATGGGCGCCATCGAGCTCGCCAGTATGGTTTTTGGGGGTTCACTTTTACGATTTAGTACGATGGATCATCAAAAGCAAGGCGAAAAGCGTTAATGCGCTGGGGCACCGCGGATTTTTAAGTAAAGAGTATGGCGTGGATACCTGGGATAGCATCAGCGTTCAGGTTGAATTCGAGAGCGGCGCTCAATTTCAATTCCAGTCGTCCTGGATTTTGCCACGCGAATTTGAAGCGATCGTCAATCAAGGGCTACGGATAATTGGGTCGAGGGGCATCTGGGAAGTGGATTCCCAGATGCGAGGGTCTCAAAGCTGCTTCAAGGACCAGGGAATGCGGACATGGAACAACAACGCGATGCGGGAGTACTCTAATGTTGAGGGACAATCTCGGATCGGCGGATACGTAGTGGAGAGCATACAAGAGTTCGCCCGCAATGTGAACCGCATCAATTCAGGCGTCTCACTCTACAAACTTAGCGGCCATTACCCGGATGGATACGATGGGTTGGAGGCGACACGGATTGCGGCGGCCGCCCATCGCAGCCTTGAAACGGGAGAGATCATCCGTTTAAACTCTTGAAGATCAGACGCTCTTTATTTCGTCGAACTCAATGGGGGAGGTTGTCTGTAAACACAAAAATCCATCGCAGCGAAAAAGGCAACGGGGCTCCGCTTACCAGCCAGCGTTTAGAAAAACGAGAGCTGCAGTGATTTTCAATGTAATAGTCGTTACTGATTCTACTCTCGTGGAGATGGGGTAACGATATCAATGAATGACAAAGAATGCGTAGAGAAATGACTGATTACATTGAGATTCCACATATTCGAACCGAACTTCCTGGCCCCCGCTCTAAAGAGTTGTTGGCACTCGCTCGGCGATATGAGCCTCCGGTGTTTAACCAACAGGTTCCCATTGTATGGGCGAGCGGGACTGGCGCTCAGGTTACGGATGTAGATGGCAATGTCTTCATCGATATGACATCCGGTGTTTTGGTGACTAACATCGGACATTCACACTCCGAACATGTGAAAGCCATTCAAGATCAAGCGGGCTTGTTGCTGAACTGCTACGATTTTACAACCGAATGGCGAGCCAAGCTGGTAGAAAAGCTCATTGAGATTACTCCACCGACTTTTGAGCGGGTCATTTTGATGACAACGGGTGCGGAGGCAATCGAAACGGCGGTAAAAATCGCACGGAGATATACCGGACGCACTGAAATTATCGCTTTCGACGATGGCTTTCATGGGCGAACTTATGGCTCCCTGAGTGTAGGGGGAAAGAGCTCTTTGAGAAAGGGCTTCGGTCCAACGTTGCCCGGCGTACATCACGCTCATTTCCCTTTCTGCGGTCGTTGCTCGATGGCAGATATTCCGGAACGATGCCCTTACCACACAACGGAAGAGTTGGATCGGATCGTACGAACCTCGCTGAGCGGTGAAGTGGCCGCACTGATCATCGAGCCCTATCTGGGAGCCGGAGGGTCGCTGTTCCCACCCCCCGGTTGGTTGGCGATGGTTTCCGAATGGTGCAAGAAGCGGGATATTGTCTTCATCCTCGATGAGGTGCAATCTTCTTTTGGCCGCACCGGTACTCTATTCGCTTTCGAGCAGGAGGGCTTTATTCCTGACCTTTTATGCGTCGGGAAAGGGCTTGGCAGTGGAATCCCGATATCAGCCGTATTGGGTCCGGCTGGCATCATGGATCAACTCGACGCAGGTAGTTTTTCAACCACATCCGGTGGAAATCCACTCGCTTGCCGAGCCGCGTTAAATTCAATTGATATTGTGTTGAAGGAAAACTTAGCGGGTAGAGCTGTTCAGCTTGGTAAGATGATGGCAGATCGGTTAAAAGGTCTCGCCAGCCGTTATGCCATTGTGGATGAGGC
The DNA here is from genome assembly GCA_021842405.1 of bacterium. Lineage (GTDB taxonomy): Bacteria > Armatimonadota > Chthonomonadetes > Chthonomonadales > JAMCWF01 > JAMCWF01. The sequence continues at coordinate 31,989 of JAKBZR010000008.1, read as the reverse complement.
GCGAGGACGAGGGCTTGTATGGGGTCTTGAGGTTGTAACCGATTCGGAAACCCATCAGCCAGCGCCGGAAATTGCGAAGGGAATTATTTATTCCGCCTTTTACAAGGGAGTTCTTATCATCGCTCCGATAGGCTCTTATGGAAATGTAATTCGCCTTGCTCCCCCTCTCGTTATTTCAGAGCATCTACTGCTTCGGGCCATGGATCTGATAGAAGCAGCGGTGAGGGAGTTATCCATTTGAGGAATCTGGTTTTCAAATTAGTAAATCCGGATCTTTCTCAGGTAATCCATTCACGTTTAAATCAGGCAACCGCCCTGCTGTGTGATCTCGTTTCAATCCGTAGCATATCCGGATATGAAAGAAAGGTGGCCGCACGATTAGCAGAAGCTCTGTCATCAATCGGCCTACCCAGTCAATGGGAGCCGATGCCTCCTATGCCTCCAAATGATCCCGATTTACCCTCGTCACCGCCCACCGATTCGGATGAGAGAGGAAACCTCTACAGCGGTTTTCCGACCAGGAATCAAAGCATTAGCAACCACGGCCGTTCAATAATCCTTCAAACGCATCTCGATGTAGTTCCAGCCGGTGAATGGGGTGAAGCTTTTACACCAATACACCGTGATGGGCGAATTTATGGACGAGGAGCTTGTGACTGTAAGGGTCAGGCAGTCGTTATCTGGTTGGCGATGGCAGCACTCAGAGATCTGGCGATTGAACTCAACGGTCGTGTAGACATTCAGTTTGTCGGTGAAGAGGAGATCGGAGGGATTGGCGCACTGGCTGCTATTCTAAACCGGCCACGTGCTGATGGAGTAATTGTACTGGAACCAACCAGTATGAACATACATCCTGCATGTCGGGGGGCATTGTGGTTTAGATTAAAAATAACGGGAAAATCTACCCACATGGGACGGAAATACGAAGGAATCAACGCGATCGATAAGGCAGTGATCGCTATTGCAAAGCTTTATAAGTATGAAAAACAACTTCTTGAAGAGTCGGTAAAGCAGCCACTCTTTTCGAACTATCCTATGCCCGTTCAGGTAAATATAGGGCAATTGAATGCTGGAGAATGGCCTTCGATGGTGGCCGGTAAAGCAACCTTGGAAGGTGGAGTGGGGTTTTTACCGGATCGGGATATCAAGACAGTTGAGCAGGAATTAAACAGTTTATTTTCGACTAGCGACGATAATTGGCTATCCGATCACTTCGAGCTGGATTTCCCGGGCCTTCGTAATGAGGCATTTTCAACACCATTAGACCATCCCTTGGTGACCACACTGGTGGCGTCGGCTCATTCCACTGGAATCGCTCCAGTAGTGCGAGGCTGGAACGCAAGCTGTGACGCCCGTCTCTACGCACGTCGCGGCAATATGCCAACGGTTGTTTTCGGAGCAGGTGATATGGGTGCAGCCCATTCCAGCAATGAGTTTATTAACGATGAGGCGATCGCATTAGCAGCCACATTTATTGCGAATACAATCATGCAATGGTGTAATTATTCGAGTTAGAGGATTCCAACAACTTAGAGTTTTGCAATTCCCCTGGCATTCCTTTTGATCGGAAGTTGGCGGTGGGGAGGTTTCACGTGAAACAAACACTCCTCCTCATCTATTACTTTGGGTGAGAATTTTTCAGATCATTGATGGGCGGAACAAATTCTTAATAAGGTCTGTAGTGGGTTTGTCTCGCGCTCACCGAATAAATGCCGTCGTTTGATTCGCCAGTAGGTCAATGAGGCAAAGGCGACTATCCGGTATCAAGTTTAACTTCAAAGCTTCCTCTGGCGGAAACCACTCGACCGCCGAGCTCTCATCGCTTGTGTTGAGGCTACCATCCTCCACCTTAGTTTCGAATCCGATTACAAAGCTCTGGTGAATGTTCCCATCCGGGTAAACACAGATACTGGCCGGATCGGTGTAAATGCCAATAATCCGCACCAAGCTTACGGTTAACCCTGTCTCTTCATATACTTCTCTTTGGCAGCAGATTGCCGCACTCTCTCCGATATCAATCCGGCCACCCGGCAAGCACCAGTATGGACCGTCCGTGCGGCGAATCAGCAACACTCGGCCTCCACTATCATGAATCACCGCACAAACTCCCGGCTGTAGAGGGACATTTGGGCGCGGAGCGTTAGGATGATGAAATAAAAACTGTGCCTGCTTATCAGCCATTACCGCTTTGCCAATAGATGGTCTGCCAGTGCTGTTAACTCTTCCTCGGAAAAGAGGTCAATGGATAAGCGCCACCCCCAGTACATCTTCTCGATATGCACCCGCGTACCCAAACCGCTTTGCAACTCCTCCTCCAACGCTCTCAACTCAGGGTTCCGCATCTCGGTGGACGAGGGAGGCTCCTTTTGAGGTGGATTCAGCAACATCCTCACCATCCTTTCAGTCTCTCTCACTGAAAGGCCACGACGTTTTACCTCATCCCATGCCTCATCCAACATTTTTTGGTCATTCAACATCAAAAGCGCTCGCGCATGACCCTCACTAACCTCACCTCGATCAACACTCTCTTGGTATCTGATTGGCAGTGAAAGCAGGCGCATCGTATTCGAAATCGCAACCCTGCTCTTTCCAACCCTTTGCGCAACCTGCTCTTGAGTCCAGTGGAACTCCTTCATCAACCGCTGATAAGCAACCGCCGATTCGATCGGGCTGATATCCTCGCGCTGAACGTTCTCAACCAATGCGAGCTCTACCATCTGGGCATCGTCGCACTGCCGAAAGACCGCCGGAATGTGGCTCATTCCAGCCTCCTTGGCTGCACGATACCTTCGCTCGCCTGCAATAAGCTGATACTCATCAGCTCCAACCGGGCGCACTAAAACCGGTTCCAACACCCCATGACGTTGAATGGAATCCACCAACTCCTTGAACTTCTCGGGATCAAAATGAGTGCGAGGTTGAAATGGATTGGGCTGAATTTTGTCAATGGGCAATATCTGCGCGCTTTCTGCGCCCGGGATTAACGATGCAATTCCTCTTCCCAACCGTGATCTATCCAAGCGAAAGCACCTCCTCTGCTAATGAACGATAAGCAATCGCCCCGCGTGAACCTGCATCGTACAATAAGATCGGCTCCCCATGGCTGGGAGCTTCGGAAAGACGAACATTGCGAGGGATCTGAGTTTTCGCTACCCTCGAACCGAAAAAACGACGGATGTCCTCCGCCGCTTGTTGAGTCAGCCGCATCCGATTATCAACCATCGTTAATATAACCATTCGGATAACTAATTCAGGGTTAAGATGCTGCTTGACCAAATCAATCGTGCGGATTAATTGTCCCACACCTTCCATCGCATAAAATTCACACTGCATCGGAACAATCGCCCCATCTGCTGCAACCAATGCATTCAAGGTCAAAAGACCTAAAGAGGGCGGAGTATCAATGATAACGTGGTCATAACCTGTCGCAACTCCCGCTATCGCGTTTCGGAGACACGTCTCACGGCTAATTCGGGCAATTAGCTCCAGCTCTGCTCCTGCTAAATCCAGCGTGGCGGGCATTAAATCCAGATTCGCAACCTTTGTATTGACTATAGCCTGTTCGGCCGTGACTTCACCCAAAATTACGCGATAGGTGGTATTCAATAAATTTAACTTTGAAATGCCTAAACCAGTCGTCGCATTGCCTTGTGGATCAATATCAATGAGTAAAATTCGGGCGCCCATTGCAGCCATATAAGCAGCCACGTTCACTGCGGTTGTGGTCTTGCCAACACCTCCCTTCTGGTTTACAATAGCGTGAATTCGACCCACGATCCTGCTCCTATAACCCCGTTTGGTTTCAATCCCCGGACGTAAAAAAGGGGCCGGTAAATCACTTTCAGTTTACCCGCCCCTAATCACTACTCTATTCGGTTATCGAACTCGATCCGCAATGGCTCTGCGCATCATTAAATCAGCAATGTCAGACCCTGAAACGTGATAACTGCCCGATTTCACACGCTGTGAAAGGGAAGCAACCAGATCATTCCGCTCTTCGGGCAAGATCGAGATGATCTTTTTAATCTGCTGTATCTCTTGACTGCGGGCAGATATTTCAACACTTGCTGCAGGCGTATGTCCATTCCCCACACCGTCTGTTCCATTTCCATTAGTGGATGCTCCGTTTGACCGCTGCACATGGGCTAGTGCCTGAATGCGCGCAACCTCGTCAACGGATATCTTCATTTTTATTTGCCCCCTTTCATTGTAAAGAGCACCACTTGCTCTTCCAAGTCAAGACGGCAACCTGGCTACCATAAATGCACCGCCAACATAGATACGCTGGTTGTATCCAGCTTTACGATGCTTTGTTAGGCCCACGGCTTTGCGTCCCCACATTTCTATGGGTTTGCCCTGAACATCTCGGTTAAATCAATTATCGGTATTCCATACCAATACTATAGGCTATTTTACCTTTTATTCCTATTTCAGGTTACCCTACTAGGAAAGAAGAGTCAATCCGCAACGCAAAGAATTGCTGTTTACTCGACTAAATACTTGGCGGAGAGGGTGGGATTCGAACCCACGGTGACTTGCGCCACGACGGTTTTCAAGACCGTTCCCTTAAACCGCTCGGGCACCTCTCCAATATGGATCGTTTGATACTTTTAACGACTGGCACTTGGCGATGAAGTTGCGACTACGAAAGGAACTTTAAGATGCGATCATCCAGTTGACGCTGGTCACTGGTAAAGGATTGCAGCGCCGATTCGGTCATCAAGGAGTCGAGCGACGCTCGTCCTTTCCATCTCACCAATTCGGGAATCTTTCCTTTTTGTCGGATATCCTCTCGCTCCGATTTGGTGTAGGGATAGAAAAGGTCTATTCCTCGCTCCTTTGCCTCACGACGGATATCCTCGCCGGTCAGGGCTAAGCGATCGCTTTTTGCCAAGTTTTGAGCGTAATCCCAGAACCGGTCTTCTACCTCCCATAGGCAATGGAAGCCGATTTCTTGTGCTGCCCCTTCCGGCTTTATTGAAACAGGGTAATCCTGGCTGACCTTAGATTGCAGCGACTCGGGCGAAACACCGAGTTTCAAAAAGTCGGAAACGACTTTGGGGGGCATCGTGTAGATGTCCATCCCAGCCAAATCGATAACTTGATTAGCATCCCGCATACTGGCGGCAATGACGTGGGTCTCGACTTCCTTATTCGTCTTTCGGATCTCAAGGATCGCCCTCTGGGTGGCCAGCGCTGCTTTTTCTCCTACGTGCTTGCCATCGCCCAACCCGTTTTCGATTACAACCGAATTCAATCTCCCAAGAAACACATTCACGTAAGACGGCCGTGATACCAGCGCCGCCAGCACATTTTGGCGCGCGCTAAACCCCAGCGTGTAATTGACCGGGATATTCTTGGCACGCACCCGCGCCACCGAGCAGTATCCCTCCGGCGTAAGCGGAATTTTAATAATGAACTGCTCCGGGCAAACCGAATAATATCGTTCCGCAAAGCTTACCGTTTGTTCAATATCTTCCGCAACGCTCGGATGTAGCTCTACGCTCACCTTAGTGCCGAATGTTTTCGCCAAGCGCAGCGCCAAGTGCGAGTTCACCACGAAACCGATCTCCATCACCAGCTCTTGCGGCGTCATGTTGGGCTCTACATCCCGAAATCGGCGTGCGGCCGCTCTAATCGTCTCATCCAGTGAACCGGTCTGGACGACCTGGTTGGCCAGCGTGTTATTGGTGGTCAGCGCGGTAAATTCCCGATGCCAGAGTGAGCGCGCTAGCTCTAAATCGCCGGTATCCAACCATAGTTGAGTGCCAAGATTTACCAAGCGATCTAAGCAGGCGTTCGTTTCACCATGGGCGGGCGGATAGCTGCCCTGCAATTGGCTGGCCAATTCGTGTGCGATTTTATGTAATTTTGTCTCGTTGGTTATACTCATCTTTGCTCCTCATTAATTATTCAAAACCATACCAATTAGCCGAAAATGAATGGTTATCTCAACTTGAAACCAAATATATTGTACCGAATTGCAGTTCCGATATTGCCTGGGCAATCTCGATGAAATGCCTCGTTGCGGCAGATATGGACGATCCCTTTTAGCAAACTATGCCGAAACGGTCACCATTTTAACGCCATTGAGTCCAACTGGGAGGCCATCAGGATGTATGGGTCAACCATCCGAACCAATCCTTAGTTGATGGTGCTATCCATATCCCTCCCATTGCGATGCCGGCGATCAGCTTTATGAAGCCAAGGAACCCTCCACCAATAAGTGGATTGGGCGCCGCTATGACCATTAAAATTAAAAATACAATCCCCAATGGCCAAGCCCACCGACGTTGAGTGAAGGTGCCGTACACCAAGGTCCCGAATACGACCGCTACTGCCAGCCAAACAACAGCAATGATGATCGCCATCACCGATCCCAAAGCAGCTCCCATATAGTTCGTTAGATGCTGACTCGGAATTTGAGTATCGCTGAGATTTTCCGCCACCAGCCAGAGCATCCGAACCACCGCCAAGAATTGAAGAGCCCCCATCACCGGCACCGCAGCCGGCCGGTTCGACAATCGCTCCGCTTTTTTTCGTGTTTCTGCACTTGGCCCGAGTGATGCTTCATAAGCGGTAAGTGGCATGGTGCAAGTGGAACATATTGCGGCGCCTTCTCGATTTTCAGCGCCGCAGTGTGAACATCGCAATCCGTATATCCTTGTCTTAGACCAGAATCACTCCGCAGTTGCCACATGGTCAAATGCCGGCTTCAAGGCGGAGTATAAATTCCGATATATCGGATAGTTTCGATTGGCTTCCGCGGCCGTTTTTGGATCGGGTACGGTTCGAGATACCGTCCGGATAACCGTTGAACAAGCCTGCTCTACGTTTTGATAAACCCCGCATCCCACACCAGCCAGCAGGGCGACCCCCAACGCCGGGCCCTCATCCATGTTGATGGTACTGTGGGGAACACCGGTGATATCAGCCAGGATTTGTCGCCAAAGCCCGCTGCGTGATCCTCCACCGGAAGCCCTTGATTCGCTCATTGGTAGGCCTATGCTTCTCATAATTTCAAACGAATCGCGCAAACCGAAGGCCACTCCCTCTAAGATCGATCGTGCGAAAGTGGCCCGATTGCATCGCAGGGTGAGGCCAAAAAATACGCCCCTCGCATGCGGATCCGGATAGGGCGTCCGCTCGCCGGTCAGGTACGGCAGAAATATCAGTCCTTCACAACCGGGTGGCGCTTGCTCCGCCTCGGCGGTGATAATTTCGTAAGGGTCTTTGCCCATTGCGGCCGCGACCGTGCTCTCCTGCTGGCAAAAGGCATCACGGTACCAGCGCAAAGAGCCGCCTGCTGAAAGCATGACACCCATCAGATGCCATTTCCCCGGTACCGCATGGCAAAATGTGTGGAGCCGCGCCTCCGGATCCACACGAGGGGTATCGCTATAGGCAAAGACCACCCCTGATGTTCCCACCGAAGTCGAAACGATGCCGGATTCAACGATACCGTTGCCAACCGCACCTGCTGCCTGATCGCCTCCGCCCCCCACCACCGGCGTCCCCGCTGCCAACCCCGTTTCGGAGGAAGCTCGCTCCGTTATTCGTCCGGTTATTTCGGGCGACTCGTAACAACGCGGCATCCACGAAATGGGGATATCGGCGCCTGCCAGCATCTCCTCCGACCACCGGCGCTGCTTTACATCAAATAGGGCCGTTCCGGAAGCGTCTGAAACCTCGGTGGCATACTCCCCGGTCAACCAGTAGCGAATGGCATCCTTCGGGAGTAGCACCTTTTTAACGCGCCGGTAGTTTTCCGGCTCATTGTTCCGCAACCAGACGATTTTACCGGCCGTAAAACCGGTCAACACCCGGTTGCTGATCAGTTCAATGACACGGTTATGCCCGACTCGCTCGGTGATCCAATCGCATTCCGACTGGGTGCGTTGGTCGTTCCATAGGATGGCCCGGCGAATGACCAGGTTGCTTTCATCGAGAAAGACCGCTCCATGCATCTGGCCGGAAAGCCCTACCGCCCCAATGGATTTCGGCTCAATCTTGGCGGTGCGGATCGTCTCCTGAATCGTCTGGCGGGTTGCGCTCCACCAATCCCCTGGATCCTGCTCCGACCATAAAGGCCGTGGACTATATAGTGGATAGCCTGCCGTCGCACGGCCGACCACTCGGCCCTCCGGATCAATTAATATGGTTTTTACGCCGCTGGTACCGAGATCAACTCCCAGCAGGTAGGTCATTTTATCTTCCCTATCTTCGAATGCCCTTTACCGATCGGCCGCGCTTCTTATACCGAGAAGGCGCTGAAGCCGGTCCACAATGATTGGCACTCAGACCGAGCTGAAACCGGGAATGAAAAACTGCTCCAGATATTTTTTGCCGAGCAGAAAGCCCTCTTCGCGGCCAACCGCGCCATCTTCATGCTCGATGGAAAGAACACCGTTGTACCCGTTTCGCCGAAGCGCGGCAATGTACTCACCCCATTTAATTTGACCCAATCCCGGAATTACGTAGCGCCACCAGCCGCCGCCGTCTTGATTACCGACCCACTGTTTCCTGGCCTCGTTCACCTCGGTATCCTTCGCATGGGTATGGAAGATGCGATCGGCGAACTTTTCCACCGCATGGATGTAGTCTATGTCTTGCCAAAGAAGATGGGATGGGTCGAAATTCAGTCCGAAATTTTTATTTGGCACCAACTCAAATAAACGCTTCCAGTGATCGAGGTGCTGAATGTTGGTCGCGTACCAATTTTCAATCGCTAATTTGATATCCTTTCGCTCAGCGTACTCCACCAGCGGCGTGAATACCTCCACGCAATCTTTCTCGATGGTCTGCATCTTATTCTTCCCCGGCACCGGGTGACCCGCCAATGTGCAAACCACCTCGACCCCAAGCAACGAAGCAGCATCAATCGCCTTGCGAACCCGATCGGCATTCGCCTTGCGATTATCCTGGTTAGGATCGGTCATATTGGCGTAAGCGGCCAGTGAAGAGATCTGCAGCGCGCGATGCTCCATCAGATCGTTAATGCGAGAGGCATCCTTCTCCGTGAAATTCGTTAGATCAATGTGTGGACTGCCGGGGCCAGAGACTACCTCCATACCGCCAAATCCGTATTCGCCGGCAAAGGCCGCTACATGCTCCAACGGCTCGTTGCCAAATGGGGCCGTCAATATACCGACATACATAGTTCTCGCTTCTCCTTTTATATCGAAGTCGTCGCCATCTGTCCAATTTATTTCGTCGGAGCGTTCGGTCAGCTCAGCGGACTCCGCTCCGTTTTGCGAATTGCCTTCTCAATCCGCCCTCGTAACAGTTCATGAAATTTTACCGCATCCACCGCTGTTGCGATATGACAGGCAGATCCTTTATCGCCTGCCCTGTATTCAATCATCCCGCGCCGCTCATCATCCGTAAAAACGGATGGGTTTACCGGCTCCCATGCCACCAGATCGGGCTTAAATACGGTGGCCACTGCCAAGCCGTCGTGCATCGGCGAGCGATCACTTCCGACCCGCTGGAACCAGACCCGGTGAAGCTCACAAAGATCGCGCGCCAGACGACCTCCCGAACGACAAACGGTTTCCAGGTCATCGGCCGTCCAAGCGGTAAACTGGGTCACATTCAGCCCAACCACTCGAAGGGGTACCCCACTTTCAAATACCCATTTTGCAGCAAGCGCGTCACAAGCAATGTTGTGTTCCTTTTCGGCATTATCCGCCCCGATTCCTCTAAAACTAGAGGCCATCGCGGTAATCCCGGCCAAAAGTTTTGCCCGCTCCGGTTGATAAGCCAGAAAAGCGGCCGCGTTGGACATAGCGCCGATCGTGACCATCGTCAAGCGAGCTCCTCGCTCCAAGCAACTTTGCATCGCCTGGCCAATCACCTCATCGGCAGTTGGGTATTGGGCCGGATCACCCAGCTCCGAATCGTGCAACTCTACCCCGCAGCCCTCATGGCCGCCCCACCCAGGGTGCATCTTGCCATCCAGCGCCCGATTGAAGCCCACACCGACCGGTATCGAGTGACCACCAAGGTGATTCAAGATTAAACGGGCTAATTTAGCCCGTAGGTAGACATTGTGATTGACGACCGTCACCCCCAGCAAATCCAGCTCCGGCGAGGCGGCGGCTAAAATTAAGGCGTAAACGTCGTCAATGTCGGTACCAATGTCAGTATCGAGTAGGATCGGAATTCCCATTATCGGCTCAATGGTTTATGATGGACGGCGGTCATTGATGGGTGAGAGGCTCTTCTCAAATCAACTTGAGGTCGAGCGATACCCGGCGAACCGCCTTTTAAATCGCTGCCGATTTGCCGATTGGTGAATGGAGTGAGCCAGGTCATTTGCTGGGCTGGTTGTAATTCGCCATTTCCGATTGAATTTGTTCCCCGTTTTAGTCTCTGCATGCAGGAAGCTCGCCTTTAATGTCTAAATAGTATCATATTCAATACGTTCCCGCAAGCCTGGATATTCAGTTTGAGTGATCAGTTCGGATGAATTCCGAAGAATTGAGGAGATCATGTCCGGCCGGTATGCCCGTTCTCATGACAACTATGGTGGCTTCAGTGAGCGGCTGCTCGACTACATCGTCATCTTGCTCATCATCGGCGGCATTGTGTATGGAGTGCACTACTACTTTTCCGTCTATCTCCGGTCACCTTCCGTGGTGGTGCAAAACTTTATCAACGCAATGAACTCAGCCGATGCCGCCACTCAGTACTCCATGCTTTATCCAACCGCAACCCTCAAGGCGCACTACCCGGACTTGCAATCCTACAAAAAGAATCCGATCTCGTATGGACTGGTTGATATCATCACAAGCACCAATATCACCAGTGTGATCAACAAGGGGAATTGGGCGAAAGTCACTGCCGTCAGCGCGGTAAGAAAGCCCCACCAAAAGATATGGCAGGCTTCTACCACCAGTGTGTCCGATATTTTCATCTTGCGGAAGGATGATAACAATAACTGGCGCATTGTGCTTGAACGGTGCTACTTGCCGATCAGCCAGTTGGCACGCACAAACTTGTGGCATTAGCCCGAAAGAAAGGAGCAGAAGATGAAATGCCCTCATTGCGGAGCCGAAGTGCCAGAAGGCCCCGAACTTTGTTCAAAATGCTTTAAGCCCTTGAAAGAAGCGAAGGAGGAGCGGACGATCGCCGGAGGTGGAATTCCAGGTCTCTATACAGCCGACAATCAGCCAGCCGCCGGCGCAACCCAATCGGAATCGCAGTCCGCCGCTTCATCACAACATCGGGTTTCATTGACCGGCGAGGTGATCGAGGTGGCTCCTTCGCCACCGAAAATCGGCCCGGTAGGAAGTGGCCCCATTTCTCCGCCAAGCGCCTCTCCCATACCGCCGCTTCACTCGACGCCAACCCCTCGTGGGGTCGAGGTTGCCCGATCTCGCATCGTTTCCACTCGACATGAGAGCAGCCAACGAAAAAGCGGTCTCACCTGGATCATCGTGCTGATATTGATACTGGCCGCCGGTGGAGCGGCCGGGTTGTGGATTTACACCCGCCCTGACCCCAAACAGGTCGTCAATGAGGTGGTAAATGCCGAAAAAGCGAAAGACTGGGCCACCATGTATACCTTGATGGGACCCGATTCAACCATCGTTACCAAGTATCCGGATGAGGCTTCTTTCGTAAAGTTTATGACACAATCAACAAGCCAAATCCCCGATGCGGTCTATCCGCAGTTGTTTAAAGGCATTAAAATGAGCGAGCCGACCTATAGTAATGGAGAGGCGAGCATACGGGTTGTCCGATCGCTCTCATTATTTGGCAGAACAATTAAAATCCCACAAACGATCACCCTGAAACGAGTCTACTTTCAGTGGAAAGTATCCAATATCTCGGTAGATATGAACCGGTTAAAGTCACTGAACTCATTGAGTCCTTAGGGAGCCTTTCGAGGCGATTATGAAGCTTTACAATTATTACAGGGGACGTTAAATATTGGACATAATGACTGATTTTGTTCGGAGTGTGACCCCAGATGAGGTTACTTCTCCAGTGCCGTAACTCCGACTCATTCTAATTTAAAAGGTTCACCCCCATCCCGACCTTCCCCCATCAAGGGGGAAGGGGAGTCGGCGATTTCAGCCGGGTTCAAAAATAGATGTCGTTTTCAGTGAACTCCCTGCAAGACCGAACGGCCTTTCGGTGTAGAGCATGAAGGGAAGAAGATTGGGCTCATCGCGAATGTCAAATATATTGGGTCCTCGGTAATAAAAGTTGATTTTTTCATCGTAGTTCAACGAAAGAGAAGGAGCGACTTTAAGTTGTTACAGCGGGTACGGGCGTTCCTTTCAGTGTTGCGGTGCCGAACCTTCTTCCTGACCTACCGTTTTTACGGATGCGGACCCAGCCTTCGCATTTCACGCTCCGCCCGCATCCGTGACCCTCGCTTTATACGATTAGGTCGAGGAGTTAAGGTTGAGTCAGGTGCCGACCTTTGGGCATTTCACCACCACCCCGATGGTGCTGTCGGCGCAATTACCGTCCGAGAAGATTCGGATATCCGCTCCATGACGATGCTGCACACCTATGGCGGCTGGATTGAAATCGGAGTCTATACCTGTGTCAACCACTTCAGTTTCATCAACGGCGCCGGCGGCGTCACCATCGGAGATCGGGTGCTTATCGGCCCCCATTGCGTCATTTTATCAGCCGATCATCATTTCGAGCGCAGCGACCAGCCGATCGTGGCGCAGGGATTAAAGCTGGCGCCGGTGGTGATTGAGGACGATGCCTACCTGGGCGCCGGTGTCATCGTGCTGCCGGGTACCCGAATTGGGCGCGGGGCGGTGGTCGGAGCGGGAACCGTCGTTTCGCGGGATGTGCCGGCCATGTCGGTCACTTACGGTGTGCCGGGCCGATCCAGGAGAATGCGTGGCTGAGTTATTCGGTTTTTTGAGGATGTTGAAAAAGCCACCGAATCCTGCCGTTTCGTCATTCCCGCATGGCTCCACTCCAGTGGAGTGGATGGCGGGAATGACGGAGTGGTAGAATCTAGCGACTTTTTCAATAATCTCGTAAATGTTTTAAGGATCCGCCCTGATCAATAACCCATGCGTAGCTTCAATCCCATTGAAAACCGGCCCCGTCACCGCCCGATTGCCACTTTTTCACTGATTGGTTTAAATCTGGTAATCAGTGGGGTTGTTGCCTATCTCTCCATTTACGACCCACATCGCTATCCACAATCCATCTACTCCCGATTTGGTCTGACTTCGGTGAGCCGTCATCCACTATCGCTCATCACCTACATGTTTTTACACGAAGGGGTAGCTCATCTGGCCGGTAATATGCTATTTCTCTGGCTGTTCGGCGCCGGCTTGGAGGAGGCGGTGGGCGGGTGGCTTTTTTTACTGGTCTTCTTCAGCGCCGGCATTATCAGTGGACTTTTCCCTTTTGCCCTGAACCGGGCAGCCGGTGATGTCAGCCTTTACCCGCTCATCGGCGCCAGCGGTGCGATCGCTGGGGTGATCGGGTTTTATGCGATCCGCTTTTACAGAGCGCGCATCAGAATAACCGAGCTAACGAAGGGAATTCCAGCCTTGTTGCTGGTGGCGGTCTACCTGCTGGCCGAAGTGACGGTCATCCTATGGCGGCTGAACCGTGGAGTCGGCTCTCCAATCCCTGATTGGACCCATTTGACCGGTTTCATCTGGGGAATTTTACTGGCAACGATCTTACAGCAGGAGCGGGTCGGCCGCGGGGCCTATCTGGAATCGGATGCCCGCCGCGAATCGGAACAAGGCTCCTTGAGCGCAGCCGTTCATCAGTGGGAGCGTGTGTTGCGTCATCACCCCGAGCACGAGACCGCCCATTTCGAGTTGGCTAAAGCTTGGGCGTTATTGGGAGATCATCCGGCCGCTGTCGGCCATTTCATATCGGGAATGCAGCAGTTGTCCAAAAATCATCAGCGTGAGCAGATGGCTCGCCGATACATAGAATTTCAACGACTCGTGGGTGATATTCCGCTGCCGGCCGAGCTCCTCTATGAGGTTTCCTGCACGTTAGAGCAGATGGGCGAGCGTGACGCTGCCGCCAAAGCCTACGAGGATTTAGTGGAGCGCTATCCGGACTGCGCCGAGTGCGAGATGGCTTTGTTGAAGGCGGGTACACTATATGCTAGTTCAATCGGTGACCGTGCGCTGGCGGAAGAGCGATTAACCCTCTTTTTGAAACGCTATCCGAACAGCGCATTGCGCCACTATGCGGAGGAGCTGATAAACCAGATAAATGACGAATCGGCTCCCCCGCCACATCAAGGAGACTGATCTTTGCTAACTGCTACTTTAATAAAAGGGGATGGAATCGGGCCGGAGGTCGCCGATGCCGCGGTGCGGATCGTAGAGGCGGCCGGCGCACCGATCCAATGGGATATTCGGGAGGCCGGCGGAGAGGTGATGACCAAATACGGAGAGACGGTCCCCGATTCGGTTATCCACTCCATCGTCCGGAACGGCGTGGCTTTAAAGGGACCCCTCACCACGCCAATCGGCAGCGGATTTTCGAGCGCGAACGTTACGCTGCGGCGACGCCTGAACCTGTACGCCAACGTGAGACCGGTGAAATCGTTCCCCGGCATGAAATCCCGATTTGAAGGGGTGGATCTGATCGTCATCCGCGAAAACAGCGAGGATCTCTACAGCGGACTGGAGCATATCGTGGTGCCCGGCGTGGTGGAGAGCCTCAAAATCATCACCGAGTCGGCCTCGCTGCGAATCGGGCGATATGCCTTTGACTATGCGGTGCGCCACGGCCGAAAAAAGGTGACCGCTGTTCACAAAGCAAACATCATGAAATTGGCCGACGGCCTTTTCCTGGAGTGCTTGAGGCGGGTTGCCTCCCAGTTCCCCCAGATCGAATACGAAGAGCTGATCGTGGACAACACCTGCATGCAACTGGTGATGAACCCCAGCCGCTTCGACGTGATGGTGATGGAAAACCTCTACGGGGACATCATCTCCGACCTGTGCGCCGGCCTGATCGGGGGATTGGGATTGACCGGCAGCGCGAACGTGGGATCGGAGGGTGTGGCCGTCTTCGAGGCGGTTCACGGCAGCGCCCCCGATATTGCGGGCCGGAATCTGGCCAATCCGATCGCGATCACCCTATCCGCCGCGATGATGCTCTCCCACCTGGAACAAGAAGAGGCCGCTCAACGCATTCAATCGGCGATTCTACAGGTAATCAAAGCAGGTAAAACGTTAACCTGCGACCTGGGCGGCAACGCAACCACCACCGAAATCACTGATGCAATCATCGCTGCATTGTAATCGGTAAGGATGGGATGCCTGTACCGGCTGGGGAAGTCCTCGAGGAACCGATCTTCTTAAAGCCCTTGGTAAATGGGCGCTAGAAACGCACCCCCAACTGGGCTTGCGCCTGATAGTCGGTACGGTATTGCGAAGCTGGATACTGGTTGTAGCGGGTCAGCGTGCCACCTAGCGACAGATTGAAGTCGCCGCCCAAATTCCGGGTGAACGCCAGCGAGTAACTCTGACTGTCAAACGGCTGCGGTCCGAGCGTGTTCTGGAACTGATAGCTGCTGGTGATCTGATCGAAGGGGCTGAGTCGCCAGTTCATCCGCATCGAGATGGCTCGATCGAGGGCGGATAGGGCGGTGTTCCGCTGCCAGTTGTAATTTCCCGAAAACGACAGGGTGCCCAACGCACCGGTCAAGCCCACCGAGCGGGTCAATCCCGGCGTGACCGTCCCATTGGGCGCAACTGGATTCCCGGCCAGTGCACCGGTGATCTGGAGCCGGCTTCGCATCAGCTCGACACCCACTCCCAGGTTGTAAGAGTTGGGCTGGCCTAAAGCGGTTTCCGGCGTACCCCCGGTAATCCCCCGATTGACGTAGGTGCCGGTCAGCGACAGGCCGTTGATCGGTTTGGAGCTCGCGCCAATGGCGCCAGTCAGCAATCCCTGCCCGGGGCTGTTTTCCATCGTAACTCCACTATTCAGATCGAGGCGCGGGCTGACCGCATAGCTGAGCTGCAACTGGTGCTGGCTTGTCTGGCCGGTTGGCGCAAACAGGTTATTGCTGGCCGCATTTAGCCGCAACGTGGGCAATGGAGTATAGGTCAAATTCAGATCGGCCTGCTCCTGGGGTCCGCCCGGCACCAACGAGTGCTGAATATTGGAATGAAGTTGTATGTCGGCGGTCGGCCGGCTGGTCAGCGAAAGCGTCTCCTGTTGAGAACGGACCGCGCCGGCGGCTTGTCCGGCTACGCTGCTGTTAAACCCCAATCGAACGTTAGTGCGGCTTCCGAACGGCTGGCTAAACTGAAGCGCGGTGACGTTTTGAGAAGAGGTCGCGCCGGCGCCCGGTTGCACACTCGTTTCACTGCGGGATGCCGAAAACGCTCCGGTTCCGATTTTCGCCGCCAGGCTCTGATCCAACTGAGTGGTCAGGGTGCTTGCGCCCGATAGGGGCAGCGTCCGATTTTGGCGAAAGGAGGCAGCGGCCTGCACACCAGCCAGGGGGCTGAAGGTGCCGCCGGCGGTCAACAACTGGTTCCCCGGCTGCAACCCCAACTGCCCGGCGTCATTAAACTGGTTGCCGGCCTGTGCAAATCCGGCCGAGATGCCGAAGTGCTTCTCATTCAGGCTCTGCTGAAGCTGAAAGCCGGAGTGGGTGTAAAGATTGCCGCCGGTTCCGTTCACCAGCAATTTGCTGCTCAAATTACCCAGCAAGCTGGAATGAGCGGAACCAATCAATCCGAGCGCCAGTTGCCCCTGCTGATGGGAAACGGCGAATCCGGGGCTGTAACCGGGAACCTGATACGAGCCGTTCAGGCTGAGACGGTTCGTTCCACCTTTCAGCAAATCTAGGGTGAAAGGCAACGCCACCGATCCCGTGTTTTTAGTCGAGCCGGCCTGCAGCAGATAACTCACCCGAACGATATCGCCCGACTTCAACGGATTGGGAAAGGTAATGATGCCCGCCTGCGGATTGAACTGATAACCGGCGCCGGGCACCAATTGCGCCCCGTTTTTGATCACCACCACGCCGTTGGCATCCACATTTTTCCAGGAAAGCACGTAAGGGCCGGTGGAATCGCGCCCCAGAAAAATATCGGTGATCATGTTGCCGCTCGTCAGCACGGCGGGGGGGTTGTTGGGTAGAGACGCGCCGGAGGGCTGTTGCGCCCGGCTCGCAATGCCGACCACGCCCAATAAGAGAACGATTAGAAATATTTGTGATAATTGCCCTCGCTTGCTCATCTTTTTTGCCACATTATCTTCGCCTAAACTGAGGCTTATGGACGATCTGTTTGTGCTCCAATTATATATGACGTAAATTTTATTCGCTATGTTACGTCCCGCCTTGATAAACTCCCGCAACGATACCAGCACGAATCCATAACTGCACCCATACCGCCTGCCGATAATGAAATGGTTGTAAAATTCCAATGTCGCTGAGCGCCTGCCGTAACCCAACCGCGTGATTGCCGGAGTTTTGGGCAGTTAATGGATTCTATACGGAGAGGCAGCACGGTTCATGGAAGAAACCGTGTCATTTCTCGCATGGAGGAGCGAACCATGTCTCGAAGGGACGAAAGGACGCGCTTAAAGATCGTCCGCTTAACGGAGCCATCGCTCTGTCTATCCTGCCGTTACGCTTCAATCGCGACGGTGGAAATGGATAACGGAGATACTCGCCGAATGTTACATTGCAAAAGACTGGATTGTGATAATTGGGAGACGGAAGAGCTTGACGTTCACCCGCTCTCCATCAACGACTCCGATTTCGACGACATGACGGAGTAGGAGGGTTACTCACGAATGGATTTGATGGCCAGGCCCTCCGCCGCTGCCGGTGCAAGAAGCTGCTCCGCACCGGCACGCCGCAGTGCGTCTGCCATTCCTCCCCGGTCACGGGTCAAAACGATTACGGTTCCACCCCCTCCGGCGCCGGCCAGCTTGGCTCCCAGTGCGCCGGCTTTACGGGCGGCCTCGATCAGCGCATCGTTTTGAGGTCCCGATCCTCCCAATTCCTGAACCAGCCGGTGGTTTTCGTTCATTAATTCGCCCAACGCCTCCCATTGACGCTTCAAGATGGCATCCCGCGCGAGCCAGCCCAGCTCACCGATGCGGGCATAATTTCGTCGAAAAGGCTCTTCACCCGCCTCCCACCGCTGGCGTGGAGAGCGATGAACGGTGCCGGAATCGTGCTGGATACCGGTGTGAGCCAGCACCAGGTCGGGCGTATCCGGTGTATTCGGCCACTGTAATGGTTCCACAACCGCAAAGGGCTCCTCCGGCTGCTGTTGTAGGCTCTCCTTGCCCGCAAACTGCATGAAGTTAACGCCGCCGAAAATCGTCATGTACTGGTCTTGAAAGCCACACATAATGTTCATCCGGCGCGCTTCCACCTTCCGACAGAACTCGGCAAGCTGATATCGGTTCAACTCCCAGCCAAAATAAGAGTTGAGCGCACCCACCACCGCCCCCACGATGGCGGTTGAGCCGGCCAGTCCGGCTCGCATCGGGATGTCGGTTCTGGTTTCGATCCTGAAACGTGCCGTTTGAGGGCTCACCCCCGCCTCCAGCAGCGTCGCCCGCAGGATATCCAGCCGATCGCCAGTCAATCGCAGGTCTTCATCATGCTGGATGGTTGCCCGCTTTTCACCAGCAATGATTTCGAGCCGATCATTCTCTTGGATGGTGCAGTAGGCTCGTTCTTGGGTGGTTATAGAGACCACCCTGCCGCCGTACATATCGGACGGGTTGCCCACAATACCGGCCCGTCCCGGTGCCGAGGCCAGCAGCGCGTCGTGCTTCTCCTCAAAGTGGAATATGCTACTTCATCTCCTTTAGATACTTCTGAAGCACGATCGCCTGGTTGTGCTCCGAATCCCTAGCGCCGTACAGCAGGGTTAATCGGCCCGCCTCCGCACGCTCTCTCAGTTGCAGCGCCAGTTGCTGATTATCGGCGAGCTCCTGCCGGTACGCTTCGGCGAAGGCGTCAAACCGCTCGGCGATGTGGCCGAACTCCTTGCGCAGGCGGTGGCTTGGCGCGATGTCCGGCAGCCACTCGTTCAACGCCGCGATCTCCTTTTTCAAGCCGCGCGGCCAGAGACGATCAACCAGCACCCGGTAGCCATCATCGGGCGAAGGCGGATCGTACACTCGCTTAATTTGAATATCGGGGAGATTCGGTTTGATCATCTTTCAACAATTTGATGAGAAAACCGGCGCAACCGCATACATTATCATACTAGAGCCGGTTGGCAAAAGACGAATTCCATGGCTTCACTCTATAATTTACCCCACGAAGTAAGAATTCAGTTTTGGTAAGAGTTCAGTTTTATGGGAATGATTTGCGACCATATTGGGTGCACCCCCACCCTAACCCTCCCCCGTCAACGGGGGAGGGGATTAAGAGGGACTGGGGGACAAGATAAAAGCACCGCCGCTAAACGCCCTCCCCGCCTGCGGAGAGGGATGGGGCGGCCGAGACCTGATTGGCTCTAAATCGGGCAACCGGATGTATGGGTGTTCGACTTGGGCACCGGCTTTCCGGCCAGGTAGGCTTTGATGGCGGCGGCTATCGAGGAGTGAGGGCTGTCGGCAGCCGTATCGCCCCCAATTCCACCGATATAGAGCAGGCGGCCATTGGAAGCGACAAGATAGGCGGTTAAGCTGCGGCGAGCGCCGAAGTGATGAGCGTATACGCCGCCCTTATCCGCCATGACCGGAAAAGTGAGCCTTTGAAAGAATGATGGATCGTTCCGACCATTGATGGACGATGATGCGATGGTAATGCCTCGGATGGTAACGCCGCTTTTTTGGCAGAGATCGGCTAACTGTTTCAAGCGCCCGGTATCCAATCGGTCTTTGGGACAACGGGAGCTGAGGGTGATCAACACCGAGGCTTTGTGACCCGGCTGCAGCAGCGATACCATCTGACCCTGCGTGTCGGGCAGAGAAAAGTTGGGCACCGGCCGGCCGATCTGCGCCTTCCAGTTTGAAAGCGCCAGCACCAGATCCTTACCGTGGCGGCTGGAGACAAGCTGGTGATTGCTGAATTGAAATTCGGCGTTCACCTCACGGTCAATCTGCCGGATCCGCCCGTTTGGGCCGATGATAAAGGTGACGCGGTCAGCCAGGCCGTTGGCGCCCAGCACCCCATACGCAGCGGTTACCTTTTTCTGGCTGTCGGCCAATATAGGAAAGTTCAGATGCTCTTTTGCGGCGAAGGCGCGATGGGAGGCGATATCCTGGACGCTGATCCCAAAAACAATAACATGCTTCTTGATGAATTGGCTCATCTCATCCCGGAGAGAGCGAACCTCGCATGTTCAGCCAAGGGTGAAATCGGCCGGGTAAAAGGCGAGCACCACGGTATGACCCCGATAGCCGGCCAGACGGTGAAAATGGCCGTACTGGTCCGGCAGCGTGAAATCGGGGGCGGCGTCTCCCGGCTTGAGCACGACGGCTCCGGCCTGGGCGGCAAATAGACCGCTGTACAACAGGGTCAGCGCCATCAAAGCGAAGCGGCGAGAGGTATTCTTCATACGGGATGATTCCTTTGTTAAAGATTGCGAATGGGCGCCCCGACACTATTTATTGGCGCTAAATATTATTACGCATAATCAGCCTGAAATGAATACCTCGCCCTGAAAATGATCTTTTTTTGAAAGGAGCTGCCAATTGGCTGAAACCGACCCGCGTGAAAACGGCACCGAATCGGTTGGGGTTACGATGGCCCGGCGCGATTTCTGCCTCTTTTTAGTCGGGGGCGCCGCCACCCTCTTCCTGCCCGGCTTTGTAAGCGGTGATCCTTTGAGCTTCAACGGAGCCGAGGTCAATGCGGCAACATCCGGCGAGAATGAAGCGGCCGGCCCCCCTGAAGGAGTCTGTTGGTGGCATTGGTTCCCGAGCTTTACGCAGGGCGATCCAACCCTCTTTTTCAAGGCCGACGCCCGGATGGACATCTATGGGATGGCCGACGACCCGACCTGGGGAACTTACGCTCAGAGGCTATCCGAGCTGGAGAGCAAGTCCGGATTTGAGCAGCTTAAAAGGAAGGGCGCCCGCGTCATTACCTATATCGAGGGCTTTGGTGACTGCATGATGTATGCGGTTGCTTTAAATCGCCTGTCGGATGGGAGCTTTGAGCGGAGCCGCGACGATCCACGCCTGACGCGGGTGATTCGAAGCCATTGGGACTGGGCAAACCCGAAGCTGCCGGCCGGCAACGCCTTCCGATGGGTGGGCATTCACAACACGGTCAACGATGAGGATTTCGTGATGCCCTATTTCTCATCCCGACGTCTAGGGCTGCCGGCGCCGCGATATCCGGACGGACGATCGGCGGTCGGCTGGAATTCAGGGGTGGTCTATCCTTTGAGCGCCAAATTATACGATGCGTGCGGCTCTAAAGATATCAACGGTCGGCTCCATCCGGAGTTCAGTCCCACCGAGGGCGTCAACAGTTTGAACCCGACAATCGGCCGACCCAAGGGACCGGTTGCCGGGTTATACCCGGCCGATCCCCGCATCGAGGATGTGAGCGGCGCTCCGGCATCGGGACCGGCGCGAACCGTCTACTGTGGTGTGATCAGTGTCCATAAGGACTTGTCGGCGCCGTTCTGGCGAGAGTACATTCGCATCTCAATCCGTGAGATCGTAAAGGCGGGGGTGGACGGGGTTTGGTGCGATAACTGGTCACCCTGGGATAATTTCGGCTATCCTCCGGTGCAAAAGGCGTTCGGGGATTGGTCGCGCCACCGATTCCACCGTTCGTACCGGCCGCAACAACCTCATTTCGATGTGCGCCGATATCTCAAGCGAAAGGCAATCGAGTTCGGCGCGAAAGACTCATCCCGCTACAATGACCCGGCCTGGCAAGCCGAACGCTGGCTGGAGGATCCGGTTTGGAACGCATTCAAGGCATTTCGCCAAATTGCGGCAAGGGGTGACTTGAAGGCTTTTTATGATGTGATTCACCAGGAGGCCGATCGGCTCGGCCGCCCCGATTTTTGCATCAACGGGAACGATATTCCCCTCTACGGCTTGGGCTGGGTGCGGGATGAGTGGCTCGATATGGTGAGCTGCGAGCTGACGCCGGGCTGGCACATGGGTACCGGCAGTCGCGGGATCACGCTGCCGCCGCACGGTAAGATGTCGGTCGTCTACCGGGCGGCGCTGGAGCATCAGAAAGGCCCCTTCTCGGGCGCTTGGTACTACTTAAACGGCCCCTACTCAAAATTTAAGGGCAAGTCGGAATTGGCGCGGGCACTGATGGTGGAGGCTTTCGCCAACGGCGCTTTTTTGATGTGCGATCCCCACAACGCCAACAACGTGGCCGGTTCGACGGAGGATCACGCCTGGTGGAACCTCTTTATTCAAAAAAATCGGTCCGCCTTTGGAATTCGCCTGCAGATGGCGGATACCGGCCTGCTCTTCTCTCCCGATAATCAGCTTTACCTGATGGCGCCGGGCGGATTCCCCGATATGGATCGGCAACCCCATATCTTCGGGCACTGGGGTTGGGCAACCATGATGATTGACGCCCACCATCCCTATCAGGCGGTGCCGGATTGGAAGCTGGACGACCGCCACCTTAGCCGCTTTAAAACTCTAATTGTTCCCGATGCGATCTGCCTGGAGGATGCGGCGGCCGCCGCGATTCAGCGGTGGGTCGAGGCGGGCGGAAATCTGGTGGCGACCGGCGGAATCGGGCTTCGATACGGGCCGGCCGGCAATTTTGCCAAGCGCGCCAAGCCGGCATTGGAATCGGTGCTGGCGCCCGCTACCTCAACCGGTTTTGTCCGCTACGGCCGTGGATCGGTGCGCTGGAGCTCCGAGCCGCTGGGGATGAGCTACTATCTGGATATCCCGGGTCGAGCCGGCCGATTACCGGCGATGAGCGCCATGCTGCCCCAATCGTCTTTGCTGGACGGCTCCGGCTTGCCGAAAGAGGTGGGGCTATTTTTATGGCGATCCACTGAGGGAGACGCTGTATTCGCCGATCTGGTCAATTTCAACGTGGATATCGAAAACGATCGCGTTCAGCCGATTGAACATTTGACCTTCTCCCTTTTGTATATCAAGAGCAGCCACAGTAAAGTGATGACGCTAAGCCCTGACGATGTGCCGCCGGTCGAAATAACAACCGCTCCCCATCGGATTGAGATAAGGGTTCCGCGGCTGGAGCATTTCGTGAGCGTGAAGGTTGTGTAGGGTCACGTGACAACGTGCTTATACAGCGGTAAATTCGGTAATTGATCGTTATTATTATGGCAGTAAACCCACCCGAATTTGAGATAGCGCTCTACATGTCATCTGCCGCGGTTGTGGGCGTTTTATCGTGGATCGGACAAAAGGTTGGGGGTGTCCGATACTATTTTGATTGGCAATATCAGGTTAATCGCAACAATACCTCCAATTTTGCATGAGTCGGGTAAAGACAAGTTACCTACCTTTACAACAATCCTTAATTGTGTCCATCAAGCGCTTGATTTTTGGCTCGACTTCTTGCATTATCTTGTTCTTTACGTTTTTGCGCTCAGCCTCGGTCATGTGGTCACCCTGGAAAACTATTGGTTCCTCTTCGTTGGATAATCCGACTGGGATATTAGAACCATAGTTCGCTTCTACGGCAAGTAGGTAATATCTCCGAATTGCTTCGCGTATCTCATCCGTAAGCTCCTGTATGTCCGGATTGATCTCCACTCCGTGGAATCTTGAGCATTTTAAGGGATTCATTTGCTACCTTCCTAAATCATATGATAACTAAAGTATACCACCGAATAGAAAAATTGTCAACAGTATCCTATCTACGTTTTCACATGCCTATTCCACCATCATTTGGCATCCAGGGCGATTGAGAAGTATTTTATCGGGATCGTGATTGGCGCATCAACCTTAAAGGGTTCTGCGTTTGGAGCATTTTGTGAGCAGGCGAATTAAGCACGGTCGATGGCCTCACGACCCTCCATTGCAGGGCACGTTGACATGTACCTTTTACACTGGTTAATTCGGTAATTGATCGTTCTTAATCCACTTGAAATAGTGAGAAACCATGAAGATTTGATTAAAAATTTAAATTTTATTCACTTCAATCGCTCTTAAGGCATCCGGTCGTCTATCACTGACTTTTACTCTCCCCATGTTGATCCTTTACCTATATTTAAGTCAGGCGCTTTCAAATCAAAATAAATTTCTGAAACTTGATTTGGGCGGTAGGCGTGAGTGTGCCCATCAAAAAACACATAGTTTGACGTTCCATTATGACGAGCATAACCATAACGACCACCAAAAGCACCTCCGTGCTCCCCTGATTTCCATTGTTTATAGTTGAGCCAACCAAGTGATGGATTTGGGCCCCCCATTGCATAATTGTTGGTATCCATCAAGATAATTCGTTTGGCTGGTACTTGCACCTGGGCAACGTCTAATCCACATAATTTACAGCCATTGTATCCCCACCAGCCGGCATCACTGCTATAAGTTCCTTCCGCATTGCCAACCGCACTCCCTACTCTGGGCAGATACCAATTCAATCCGATACCTGATCTAAATTGATAAGATATCGCTGAGTCCGGGCTGGGCGAAGTCTCTCCCCAATAGACCCGATTAACCACATCCGGACATGTAAAAAGTCCCAAGTTCTTTACGTAGGGCATAACTTCATATTGCCACCATGCAGTTCCCACTTGACCATACTTATTTGTTAGTGGCCCCTCATGACCCAACATAAGATGTTCATCATAGTCCTGCTCGTACATTTGAACGGCCAGACCAATCTGCTTCATATTAGAGAGACAAAGTATGGCATTATTTTTTTCTTGATATTCTTTTTCAGCGCGTGTTTCCCTATTTACCATAAAATTACCAAGAAAAAACAGACCGAACAATACAATTAAAAATGTTATAATACAACTGACCAGACACCGCCTCATTTTATTGTCCCCCCGAAGATTGATCTCTTTGCAGTTGGATCGAACCCGATATTGGGTTGCTTGAAGGATCGGGGGGTGTAAACGTAATATTGCCGGTAATTTCATTCCCCGCTACCGTTCCGGTCAGCTCGACCATTGCGTGAGGAGGATTACCTTGCTTCCATCTGATATCGATTTTATTACCATCAACGTTTCCCGTAATTGGTGTCTCCTCATCCCCAACCAAACCGCTAATGCTCCCGTCATCCGGATTTTCCACGTCAATCTCCATTGAGTTAATTGAGCCAGATCCGCCCATAAATGAGGCTTGGCCGCTCCAGTCTCCGGTAACATCGACTGGGTTACTAAAACCTCCTGTTATTCCTATTACAAACATTAAGATTATGTACGGCATTATACCAGACGTAACTCCTATTAATATAGGATGTGCTTCAATTATGCCTGCAACCTTATGCCTAATCTTACTAAGTATGCCTTCACCCTTTTGCAAAACCTCATTAAGCATGCCTTCCGCCCTTTGCAGAACCTCATTAGGTTGGGGATCTAAGCTAACTTGCTGCTCCCTCAAAGCAATGGCTTGCTCGGCGGTAATCTTAGCTTCTCTAAATACAAGCGCCTGCTTTAAGGTAAATCCGGCATTCCTCCATGTCAGCGCTTCCGATTCGCTAAACCTAGCATTTGTCCATTCTTCATTCATTTTAATTTCCTCTGTATGACCAAATAAAAGATATAAAAACCAGAATTAAAAATGTTTCAATACAATGGCATCTTCTATTGCGCCTCCAAAGATCGATCTCTTTGCAGCGTGATCGTGCCCGACTCGGAACCGGAAGGAGATGTAATCTCAAGATTGCCGGTAATTTCATTCCCCTCTACGGTTCCGGTCAGCTCGACCGTTGTTTGAGGAGGATTGTCTAGATACCATGTGATATCGATATTATTACCATTAACGTTTCCCGTAAATGGCATCCCTTCCTCCAGACCGCTGATGTTTCCGGTCACCTCATCTTCCCTATCAATCTCTATTGTGCCAGTTGAGCTAGATGTGCCCATAGTTGTGATTTGACCACTCCAGTCTCCGAGAACATTGACTTGGTTATTACCTGGTTTCAATAGTACAACCATTAAGAGTATGAAAAATATTATACCCATTATAGTTCCTATTAATTTAGGATATACTTTAATTATGCTTACAGCCTTATGCATAATCTCATTAGTATAGTTAGGTTGGGCATTTAATCTAACTTGATGCTCTCTCATCACAATTGCTTGATCTACGGTAATCTTAGCTCCCCTAAATACAAGCGCTTGTTTTAAGGTAAATCCGGCATTCCTCCATTCCAGGGCTTCCGATTCGCTAAACCAGGCATTTGTCCATTCTTCATGCATTTTAATTTTCTCTCCTGCGTAAACATAATTTACCTTGAGATTGTCCCAGCCATAGTGGAAATCGGCCGGTAGCCTGCCATTATTCTACGCTACTTTTTCGGGATTATCAACGACTTCTTGGAGGGCGGCATCAAGCACCCACAAGGTTCGGATGCGTTTGAAGCGCGGGAACATCCGACTGTCGGGCCAATAGAAGCCATCACCCTTTTTGGCAGCCACCTGCATTGCGCGCTGAAACGCGGTGGTGTCATCATGCACGCCGTCGCCCTTGGCTCCGAAATTCTTAACGTTGCCTCCCAGCAGTGGATTGGTGGCGCCGTGACTGGGCAAGCCAGTGAGCATCATTAAACCGATGAGCGCTGCTCCCATTACAAAAGTGGAAAATACGTTGGCACTCGGCCTTTTCGAGAAAATGTTTTCTACCATTTTCCCAATCCTGGGAGAGGGCTGGGGGAAGAGATTGCTTCGCTTCGCTCGCAATGACACCCTCCCTCCTCCGTGGGGGAAGAGGGTTGGGCCGCAATCACCAACTCCCTTCCCCGTTGACGGGGGAGGGACGGGGTGGGGGTTTCTTCCCGCCGAACTGAGATCCCTCGTAATAACACTACGCTCGCTAATTGTTGAGCAATCTGCGCCATCATCGGCTCCTGTAATTAAGCGGTCTTTAGATATCGAAGTGCTTGAACTGCGGCAGGTAGTCCCGGTTCATCTCAAACATCTCCTTGACCATGCTGCGGATCTCATCCAGCGAGCAAACGGCGGAGGTCAGCGGGTCATAGCAGATGCTCCAGAATATATGGCGCGGATCCCCGGTCAGCGAGCCCATCACCGCCATCTCCTCGTTGTTGGCGCTGATATTGACCAGCGCGGCGCATTGGGGAGGCAGCGGCCCGACATGCATCGGCGAGAAGCCGCGCTTGGAGGCAAGGACCGGAACCTCCACACAGCAGCCCGGCGGTAAGTTGTCAATTAAGCCGAAGTTGCGAACATTGCCGTTGAATTGAAAGAGCGCGCCGTCCCCGCAGTAGGCGTTGATAATGCTGGCCGCGTATTCGTGGCCTCGCTTTAAGTTAACCGGCTCATTGCGGGCCAGCTCAGCCTCCACATTTTTCTTCCACGTCCCCTCCCGCTTCCCGTACTCATCCATGATGTAACCGTAGATGCCCGGGTTCCAGCCGGTGCCGTGGGTGCAGTACTTCTCGATGAGATCGGGACGCTTACGGAACCATGCGTTGTACTCCGAATTATGGCCGCTCGATTCGGTCACATAGTAACCGAGGTGCTTAAACATCTCGTTGCGGACGATCTCTTCCTGATAAATCTCCGGCTTTTCGACCGCTTTGCGAATGAGGGGGTAGGCGTCCTCCCCTTTCCATTTAAACTCGACATAGAAGGATTGATGGTTGATACCGGCGCTGACGTAGGTGCACTCCTCGTACTTGGCGCCGATCCAATTCGCCAGCATCATCGCGGTGCCCTGAACGCTGTGGCAGAGTCCGGTGATCTGGATTTTGCTCTGTCCCTGCAAGGCGCGGCAAAGCATGGCCATCGGATTGGTGTAGTTCAGCAAGATCGCATCGGGGCATACCTGCTCCATATCTTTGCAGATGTCGAGCATGACGGGCGCGGTGCGCAAGAAACGAAACACACCGGACGGTCCTCGGGTGTCCCCCACGTTGGTGTCCACGCCGTACTTCTTAGGAATTAAGATGTCGTGCTTCCAGATGTCGAAGGGGCTGGCCAGAATGGTGCATAAAACCGCATCGGCGCCATCCAGCGCCTGCTTGCGGTTCATGGTCGCTTCCAATTTCGCGGGGTATTTTCCCGCTTCGATGATGCGCGAAACGGTGGTTTGTGAAAACTCCAGCCGTTCCGCATCAATGTCCATCAGACTGATGGTGGAATCGGCCAGCTCGGGGAAGGTTAAAATATCCCGCACCAACCCGCGGGTGAAACCCAAGCTGCCCGCCCCAATAAATGTGATTTTCGGCATGTCCTTCAAATGGTTCCTTTCTAAACCTAGTTTCGCTTTATCTTCACCGGAGCGCCTTCCTCCGCCGATTGATAGGCGGCGAAGGCGACCTCCGCCGCCCGCAAGCCATCCTCCCCGGTGACGGGCGGCACGGTATGATTCGCTACCGACTGCACGAAGGCGCCGATCAGCGCCAGATCAATGTTGCTGCCCCAATTGTGCCAGTAGACCCGCATATCGGCATCCGAGTAGTGGACGATATTTTGCGAGAACATATCCAGGGTGAGCACGCCGCCCTCACCCACCACCGCCATCGTCACATCCCCCCAGAAGGGGAATGACTTCGTTCGTGACCAGCTCGCGTCCAGCGTGGCGAAGACACCGTTTTCAAAGGTCATGGTCAAAAATCCGGCGTCATCGTAATCCTGGTGGTAAAAGCCGTTTCCAATCTCGGCGTACACATCGGCCACCTCAGAGCTGGTCAGCCAGCGCATGAGGTCGGTGACGTGCACGGTATGATCCATCACTGCACCGCCGCCGCTCAGCTTTTTTTGATTGAACCAGCCGCCCGGGTTGGAGCCGCGATTGGTCCCACGAATGGCCACGATCGCGCCGATTTTGCCGGCATCGCAAGCTGCTTTCAGACGCTGCATGGCGGGTGAGAAGCGGCAGGGGAATGCCGTCATTAAAAAGACGCCCGCTTTGCGGCACGCCGAGATCATAGCCAGTCCATCCGCCGCCGTGGTCGCCAGCGGTTTTTCGGAGAGAACATGCTTGCCGGCTGCGGCCGCCATCTCGGTGAGCTCGCGGTGTCGCGCATTTTCGGAGGCGATGATCACCGCCTCGATATCGGATGAGAGCAGATCATGGTAACTGCCAAAAACACGGGTGTGAAAATGATCGGCCATTGCCCGCGCTCGGTCCATATCATCGTCAGCAATGCCGACCAGCTTCGCGTCGGGCAACTGATTCACACAGCTCGCGTAACTGTGCGCATGCAAATGAGCGAAACTCATCATACCAATTTTAACCGTCATCTGTCCTTTTCCTCGTATAATATGTTTGTCGGCCATTTAGATGTTGATCCTAATGGCCGGCGGTCGACCTTCCCGACAAAACAACGACCTCTCTACCGGGTAGAGGCTCCAGCTTCCGTTGAGTCGCAACGTTCAATAATCGAAGTATAACACATTTACCGGAGGCATCGCCTCGCGCAATTCGTTGAAAAAGTTCGAAAGGGCATACTCCGGCCGCTCTTCTTGTCAGTGCAGGATATAACCTCCTCTTGATCTTGACACTTTGGTATTAAACCGGCATAATCCCATCCACTATGAACATTCTACTCATTAACATAGACACGTTGCGCGCCGATCACCTTCATTGTTACGGTTATCCAAAGCCAACCAGCCCCGCCATTGATCACTTAGCCTCAGAGGGAGCCCTCTTCAAGCGGTGTTTCGCGCCCGGAATTCCAACCACCCCCGCCCATACCACCCTATACACCGGCCTCCATCCGATCCAGCACAACATCGTCTCGCACGGCGGATCGGCCGAGCTGGACCACAAGTGCCTCGTATTGCCTCAGCTTCTTCAGGAGGCCGGCCTTACGACCTGCGCGGTGGATAATCTATATGATATCAAGCCGTGGTTGGCGCGAGGTTATGAGTTTTATATCAATCCCTCATTCCACCACCGAATGAGGCTGCTCATCAGTTGCGAGGAGGTCAATCGGCGCGCGATCCCCTGGATCAAACAGCATGCGAACGAAACGTTTTTCCTCTTCGTTCACTATTGGGAGCCGCACACGCCCTACCTTCCCCCAATGCGTTACCGGAATTTTTATAATGGCGGGGATCCTTTCAATCCAAGCAACCACGGCCTGGAGCCGATGAAGAGGCAGCCGTTCTGGAAGATGTGGGAAGACACTTGGTTTCGCAAGCTGGGACCGGTTACCGACCCGGAATTTATCGCCTCGCTGTACGACGGTGAAATCCGGCATGTGGATGACGGCATTGCGGAGCTGATGGAAGCGCTCGATCAGGCCGGCATTGCGGAAGAAACGCTCGTGATTTTGTTGAGTGATCACGGCGAAATGATGTATCGTCATGACATCTTTTTCGACCACCACGGATTGTATGAGGACAACGTTCACGTGCCGCTCATGATGCGGTGGCCGGGCCATATCAAGCCGGGTCTCCGGGTGACAGTGGGGGCGCAGCATCTCGATATATTGCCCACTCTGCTGAACCGCATATCGGAAGAGGCGCGCGAGCGGGTCAATCGCCGATTGACTTATCCGCTGGATGGGATTGACCTCTGGCCGTACCTATCGGATGGAGGCGCTGCGGAGTGGCGCGATGTCGTTTTATGTGAAAATACCTGGCAATCGAAATGGGGTCTGCGCACCGAGAGTCAAAAATTGATTTTATCCCGCGAGCCGGATCACCACGGAATGCCGATGCGAGAGCTATATGATCTGAAAGCGGACCCAGGCGAGGAGCACAATCTGGTGGAGGAGCAGCCGGAGCGCGCCGCGATGCTGGAAGCGCGACTGGAGGGTTGGATCGCCTCCGAGTTAAAGAGAGGCGGTAAGACAGCGGATCCGTTAGTAACGCAGCCGATTACGTTGGGCCAGCGCTGGCTCACCTTCCAACCGGCCGCCGCAAACTGAGCCGATTACGGCAGGCGGCTGACCGGCATCGCGCAGGAGCTGAACGTAAAAGAGTAGAGCGCGAAACGGTTTGAATTGGCCGATAACTCGAGCAGATGGCTGCCGTATCGTCGGTTTTTGATAATGTTATACATCCGAGATGAGCGAACCAGTATATAACTGGCGCCCGATTTATCGTATCGAATATCGGCGCCGGCATCCTGATGCGGGACCGGCTTGCCATCCTGGGTAACGATGAGCTTAAAGGCCGCATTGCCGATCGGGCGGATGACTGCGTTCGCCTGAATTGCATGGTATCGGAGCGCGATATAATCTTGATTTTGGGTGGTTAACCTCGCGTGACGGAGCGACTCCGGATCGGTCGCCCATAACCCCTGAAGCGTGATGACACCGTCCGGATAGTCATGGGGGTCCTGATAGAAGGCCACCTTACCGGGCTCGAAACGACCGATATTGTTCAGCGATCTCTCCATAAAGCCCCGCTCCCCGGCGTAAGTCTCCGGCGTCATGGGGTAGCACACCGCATCCGGCTGATCGGCGCTGTGGATGGGCGCCACCGGCGCTGGAAAACGCAGGTTGGGGTGAAGTCGGTGAAGCAGCTCTTGAATCGCCAACTCGGTCTGCGTATAACCTCCCTCACCGGCGTGATCCTCCACGATGTCGCCCGAAGGGTCTATCAAAAAATCGTGTGGCCAGAAGGAGTTGTGATAGGCGTTCCAGTTCGCGTATTGATCGTCAATGAGGACTGGGTAGGTGATGCCGAAGCGTTTTACCGCCGCGATGACGTTGGCGCGGTCATGCGCAAACCGAAATTCGGGCGTATGTATCCCCACGATCACGAAGCCGTCGTTGTGGTACCGCTGGTACCAATCCTTTAAGTAGGGCAATGTTCGAATGCAGTTCACGCACGTATATTCCCAGAAATCAACCAAAACCACTTTGCCGCGCAAACCAGCCATCGTGAGGGGAGGAGTGTTGATCCAGTCCCGGGCGGAACCGATAAAGTTGGGCGCCTTCAGCGAAGGGTAGGATAGAAGATCGTGCGC